>SHBB01000228.1 GCA_004213565.1 Sandaracinaceae bacterium | reverse complement strand
CGTGCTCTTGGGCGCCTACCTGTTCCGGGCGAGCCTGTGGAATCACGTGCTGCGCTCGATGGGGGAGGAGGTCCGCACGCGGGACGGCTGGCGCGTATTCCTGGGGGCGCAGCTCGGTCGCTACCTGCCGGGCAAGGTCTGGCAGATCGCTGGCGCCTCCCTCATGGCTGAGCGCTACGGCGTGTCCGGAGCGGCCGCCGGTACCGCCACCCTCGTCGCGGTGATGATCCATCACCTGGTCGGTGGCGCGTTCGCGCTCTTCGCGCTCGAGGGTCTGGCCGATGATCTGGCCTGGACGGGCGGCGCGGTGGCGCTCGCCGGGGTCATCGGGCTGGCGTTCCTGGCGTCGCCCCTCTTCGCCGGATCGCTCCGCTGGCTCGCCTCGGCGACGGGTCGCGCGAGCCTCGCGAAGGTCGAGCCTCCCGCGCCCCGCGCCCTCCTCGTGGTCACCCCCGGCTACGCGCTCGTCTGGCTCGCGTTCGCGGGCGCGCTTCTCCTCGTCGCGCATGGCCTCTTCCCGGGCCTCCCCTGGATCCGTCCCCACCTCGCGCTGGGCGCGATGGCCGCCGCGGCGGTCGCTGGCTTCGCCGTGCTCATCGCGCCCTCCGGCCTCGGCGTGCGAGAAGCGGTGCTGGTCACCCTGCTCGGCCCGAGTATCGGGGTCGTACCCGCCACCATGATCGCGCTCGCGCTCCGCATCTGGATGACGGTCGTCGAGCTGTCACTCTCGCTCTGGGGAGCGTGGCCGCACCTTCGGGCGCGACGCGCTGAGAAGGCTTGATAGGCTCCGCCGCTGCCATGTCTCGGACACTCACCAGCGCCCCCGTCCGATGGATCCGTCGTTGGTGGCCGGACGCGCTCGGGGGTCTGTTGGCGGTCATCTACGCGATGCCCTCCCTCTGGTATCCGTTCGCCAAAGATCACCCGATCCACTGGTACATCGCGCAGCGCCTGCTGGAGGGGGAGCTCCCCTACGTCTCTGCCCTGAGCACGAAGCCTCCTGGCGTGTTCGTCGTGCTCTCGGCCGCGACCGTGGTGCTCGGGGACAGCATGGCCACGGTGCGCATCGTCGACCTCGTGTTCCTCGGCCTGGCGGGATGGCTCGCCGTCACCTTCCGCATGCCTCGGGCGAACGGGCTGGTCGCCCCCGCGCGGTCGCCCGGCGAGCTCGGTGCGGCGTGGGTCCTCGCGGCGACGTTCCACTACACGTTCTTCGACTTCTCCGACACGGGCCACCCCGAGCTCTGGCAGGGGACCTTCATGCTGGCCTCGCTCTGGCTGCTGGTCCGTTCCCCTGACCGGCGGGTCAGCCCGAGGCGGGCGCTCGCCGCGGGCGCGGTCGCCATGTGCGCGGTGACCTTCAAGCACGTCGCCTTCACGACCGGCGTGCTCGCCGGCGGGGTGATCCTCTGGTGGGGCCTGTCCCGTCGGGAGGCGCGGGAGCCTCTCCGAAACGCCGCGCTGTTCAGCGGGGCCGTGTTCGCGACGCTCGGACTCGTGCTGCTGCCATGGGCGCTCAGCGGCGCCTTCGACGTGCTCTGGGAGTCGATGGTCGAGTTCATCCTCAGGTACGCGAGGAAGAGCGGCCCCATGGGGATCGGCCGGCGGGGCCCGATCCCTTTCCTCACGTACGACCACGGCCTATTCGCCACACTCGCGGCGGCCGCGGCCCTCGTCGCCGGGCTCGCGGTGTGCCGGGCGCAACGAAACCGGCACGAGCTGCGCGTGGGCTCGCTGGTGCTCCTGTCTTGCCTCGTCGCACTGCTGAGCATCGCGATCCAAAAGCGCGCCCTCTACTCGTTCGTGTGGACGTACTACTTCGTGACGCTGGTGCCGTTCCTCGTGCTCGCGGTGTCCTGGGGGCTGCGGGCACAGAGCATCCGACGCGGGCTATCCCACTTGGCCATCGCCGTCTCGCTGATGGCCGCTTTCTTCTGGTACCAGCCGAAGGGGACGCATCAGGCCGATCACACCTACCTTCGCGAGCACCAGAGCTTCTGGCCCTACCTGATCGGCCGACGAAGCGCAGAAGAACATCACGCGCCCCACCGCGACGGACCGCTCGAGGACTTCAATCGCCTCAGCGTGGTCGGCGCCTACATCAACACGCGCGCCCAGCCCGGCGACACCCTCTGCGTGGATGGCTGGGTCATGATGCTCTATCAGATGACGGAGCTCCGCTGCCCTTCGCGATTCCTCTACGGCGATGGCGCCCGGCGAACCCCCGAATGGCGCGCCGAGTACCGGCAGATGCTCCAGCGCGAGCCGCCCACCTTCTTCGTGACCTTCGGGCTCCGCCCGCGGGTGCGCCAGCTGATGGCCCGCGGCTACACGCGGCACGACATCGAGTTCGAGGACGCCTGGTACACGGTGCTCGAGCGGCCGCGCGATCAGTGAGAACTTTTTGGTTCGGCCGTAGTCTGAGGGGGCACGGCCCTGGGCCGTGGCGCGATGATGACGGGCGAGGACGAGGCCGACTTCGAGGCGGCGCTGGCGGCGATGCACGCCAGCCGGCGTCGTGCGCTCCGTCTCGGGCTCGGGCTGCTGGTGGCCACCGCGGTGGTGACGCCGGTCTGGCAGGCCCACGGGGAGCACGTGCGGCGCTACGTGCGCGGGGAGATCGACCTCGAGGGCGAGCCGCGCTTCGAGCCGCCGCACGAGCCGGATCCGCGCGCCTTGGCCCAGATCGACTTCGTCGAGGTGCACGAGCGGCTCGTGCCCGGCTGGAGCATCGCGCTGGCGCACGCGGACTCGCCCTACTGGGAGCGACAGGCGGACCGGAGCTTCGAGCGGCTCGCGGCGGAGCTGGCGCCCGATCCGAACCTGCACGCGCTGCTCACCGACGTGCACCGGCGGCTCCGCGAGGACCCGGTCGCGCACGCGCCCCGGCTCGACTACTTCCTCTGGGCCTACAACGACTACCTCGACCAGCAGCGCGTGCCCTGGCGGGTGGAGGCGTCGCTGGCGCTGGGCGGAGAGCGGCCGATCTTCCGGACGCTCAGCTACGAGGTGCTGGCCGACACACGGAACACCGAAGGGCATCGCCTCCGGCTGGTACGCCGCGCGGACCGGACGAACCTGCTCGAGGGCTGGCTCGGCAAGGCCGGCCGCGGCGACGAGGGCGCGATGGTGCTGATGCGGCGCGTGCTGCACTTCGCGGTCCGGCACGTCTGGCCCGCGCTCCACCCCGCGCTCGACGATCGCCGGCCGCCCGCGGAGCGGAGCTGGCTCGCGTACGTGCGCGAGGAGGTGCGCGCCCAGCTCGACCCGGAGACCTTCCGGCGGCTGAGCGAGACGGCGGTGGACCAGCAGGCGCTGGTCGAGGTCGAGGCCTCGGTGGCCGCGCGCGCGGCCTGCGGCTCGCAGTTCCGGATCTACTCGCTGCCCTACAATGGCCTGAGCGAGCGCGACGTGCGGGTGCTCGAGTGGGCCGCTTACCGGAGCCAGTACCGGCCCTCGTGTCCCGAGATCACGCTCGACGAGGCGGCGCGCATCATCGGCGCGTCCGAGCGGCTCGGGCAGCTGGACGGCATGGAGCAGGCGGTCGAGGCGCTCGCGATGGTGGTCGCCCGCGCGGTCGGCGCGCACGAGCTGCGGCATGTCGCGGACGGGGAGGCGCTCGAGTGTCCCGGCTGCCCCGAGGGGCTCGAGGGGATCGCGCGGGACGAGGTCTCGGCCTACCTGAGCGCGTTCTCGACCGAAGGCATCGGCTATCTGTCTCTCTTCCAGGCCTGCGCGACCCCGCGCGGCGACGGCGTGCACGGCGCCGCGCTCGACGCGGTGATCGAGGCGGTGCTGCCGTTCGGCTGCGAGGGACCGACCCTTCATGGGCTCTACGACGTGGCCGGGCGACTCGAGAAGGACCTGTTCGGGCCGCGCGAGCGCGTGACCCTTCCCGCGCTGCCGCCGCGCGTGCAGCTCTTGCCCCGCCGCGCCCGCGCCAGCGCTGATCGTCCATAAATTGGGAATGCGACGCGGGGACCGGCGACCGTACGATCCGTGGGCGTGCCCGAGAACGACATCAAGGCGCTCCAGCACCGCGTCGCCGCCCTCTCGCAGCGGATCCGCGAGCTCGAGTCCGCGGCCGAGGAGGCCGAGGAGACGCGGCAAGCGCTCGCGCTGAGCGAGCAGCGCTTTCGGCTGGCGTTCCAGACGAGCCCCGACGCCATCAGCCTGACGCGCGCGCAGGACGGCATGCTGGTCGACGTGAACGGCGGCTTCACGGAGATCACCGGCTGGACCCGGGAGGAGGCCATCGGGGCGACCTCGGTGGAGATGGAGCTCTGGGTCGACGTGGAGACCCGGCGCCGCATGGCGACCGAGATCGAGGAGCGCGGCGTCGTGCGTAACCTGGAGGCGCAGTTCCGCCGGAAAGACGGCTCGATCCTCTGGGGGCTCTTCTCGGCCCGCGCGTTGATGCTGGACGGGGAGCTCCACCTGATGAGCGTCGCCCGCGACATCGACGCGTGGCGGCGCGCGGAGCGCGAGCGCGAGGAGCTGCGCGAAGCGCTGCAGGAGGCGCAGCGGCTGGAGTCGATCGCGCGGCTCGCGAGCGGGGTCGCGCACGACTTCAACAACATGCTGACCGTGATCCGCGGCTTCACGGGACTCCTCTCCAAGCAGCTGCGCGACGAGGCGCTGCGGGCCGAGGTGGACGAGATCGACCACGCGGCGACGCGCGCCGCGGAGCTGACGCGACAGCTGCTCGCCTTCGGCCGCCGCCAGGTGCTCCTGCCGCGCACGGTGAGCCTGAGCGACCTGGTGCGCCGCATGCGCAAGATGCTCCGTCGGTTGCTGCCGGCCTCGATCGCCATCGAGGTCGACCTCGCGGAGGACGACTGCCCGGTGCACGCCGACCCGGGGCAGCTCGAGCAGGTCATCGCCAACCTGGCCGTCAACGCGCGCGACGCGATGCCGGCCGGCGGCACGCTGACGCTGGCGGTGCGCGGGGCCTCGCGCGACGAGCGGGACTGGGTGATCGTCGAGGTGCGCGACGACGGCGTGGGCATGGACGACGAGACCCTCGCCCGCATCTTCGAGCCGTTCTTCACGACCAAGAGCCCCGATCGCGGCACGGGGCTCGGGCTCAGCTCGGTGGACGGCGTGGTCCACCAGAGCGGCGGCTTCATGGAGGTCGACAGCGCGCCGCACCAGGGCTCCTCCTTCCGGATCTGGCTGCCTCGCGCGACCGGCGCGCTGGACGAAGACACCCAGCGTCAGTCGCAGATCCCGGCCGTGGGCGGCGGCGAGCACCTGCTGGTGGTCGAGGACGAGCCGTCGCTCCGGAGGGTGCTCGACCGCACCCTCGCCGGGCTCGGCTACCGCGTCACGACGGCCTCGAGCGCGGAGGAGGCGCTGCGCCTCGCCGGTCGCATGGACGCCCCGCCGGACGCGGTGGTCACCGACATCGTGCTGCCCGGGATGCACGGCGCGGAGCTGGCGCGCGAGCTGCGCCATCGCTGGCCTTCGCTGCGGGTGCTCTTCACCAGCGGCTACGCCGAGCAGAGCGTGCTCGCGTCGATCCCGCGCGGGCCCGGCTCGGCGTTCCTGCAGAAGGTCTTCACGCCGTCGGAGCTCCTCGCCGCGGTGCGCGCCCTGCTCGACGCGGCGCACTCGGCCGCCCGCGCCTCCTGACCCTCAGAACGGGCCGTCGAGGATCCAGGTCGGGTCGGCGGGGTCGGCGGTGGTGCGATTGCCGAGCACCCCGATGTGGCCGCGCGCGGTGTAGTCGGTGACGAACTGCCCGCGCTCGTCCATGCGCCAGTAGGCGACCAGGCCGGGCACCGCGCCCGAGATCTGCGCCCGGTAGGACGACGAGATGGACGCCACGGAGCGGGCGACGCGCCACACCCTCACCTCGTCCACGTCGGCGTCGGCGAAGCCGCAGCGGAAGCCGATGTCGTTGAACGAGTCGACGAGCCCGGGGAGCAGCCCGGAGGTCGCGAAGAGCGTTCCGTCGACGTAGATCTGCCCCTCGTGCCCGCCCGGCGCGGGCCGGACCACGAGGGCGAGGTGCACCCAGGTGTCGGGGCGCACGGGCGGCCCCTCGACGAAGCGATCGGTCCCGGCCAGCTCCCAGCCCATCACGTAGCGGCCGGCGCGCTGGCCGACGACGAGGTGGCGCGAGGTGGCGTCGCCCTTGCTGCAGTACTCGACGTCGGCGACCTCGCGGCTCCGCACCCAGGCCTCGTAGGTGTGGCTGAACGACGTGTCGAAGGGCGGGGCGTCGTCCACCCGCATGAAGGTCCCCCGCGAGAAGCGGAGCGCGGGGCGCGGCGGGCCCGCGTCCTCGGGGAGGCCCGTGTCGGGCCGGGTGGGGGTGGCGTCGCGCGGTGGGACCCGCCCATCCGGGGGCATGGCGTCGGGAGGCGTGGCGTCCGGGCGCCAGACGAACGCGTCCAGGGGCGACGGCTCCGCGTCGAACGGCGGCGGCGGCGGGTCCGCGTCGAAGGGAACCGGGATCGGCCCCCCGTCGAACGGGGTCGGCGGCGGGCCCACGTCGAACGCAGGCGGCGGCCCGACCTCGGGCGCGGGGGAGTCGCCGAAGCGGCCGTGGCTGTCGAAGCAGGCCACGAGGAAGAGAGCAGCTACGGGGGTCCAGAGGCGCACGGCGCCGGCACTGTAGCCGAAGGTCCGGCCCCACGCTCAGGCCCGGATCTCCACCGAGCGAGCTGCTACAGTCGAGCCCATGAGCACCGTACGAGCGGCGGTCTTGGGCGCGGGGTCCTGGGGGACCGCGCTGGCGAAGCTGCTGGCCGACAACGGCCACGACGTCCTCCTGTGGGCGAGGCGGGAGGAGCAGGCCGCCGCGCTGAACGACAAGCGCGAGAACGAGGCCTACCTGCCGGACTTCCCGCTGCCGGACAACCTCCGCGCGACGTCGTCGCTCGAGGAGGCGCTGTCGGGCGCGGAGCTGGTGCTGAGCGTGGTGCCGACCCACGGCCTCCGGCACGTGCTCGGAGAGGCGGGCAAGCTCTTCCCGGAGGGCGCGCCCATCCTGAGCTGCACCAAGGGCATCGAGAACTCGACGCTGATGCTGGTCAGCCAGATCTTCGAGGAGCACCTCCCGAAGGAGCGACACCACCTCTTGAGCTACCTCACCGGGCCGAGCTTCGCCCGCGAGGTCGCCGCCCGCATGCCCACCGCGGTCACGGTGGCGGGACACGAGACGCGCACCACCGAGCGCGTCCAGGACCTGACCGGCAACCCCTACTTCCGCGTCTACACGACCGAGGACGTGGTCGGGGCGGAGCTGAGCGGCGCGCTGAAGAACGTCATCGCGATCGCGGCGGGCGTGTGCGACGGGCTCGGGCTCGGACACAACAGCCGCGCCGCCCTCATCACCCGGGGCCTGGCCGAGATCGGGCGGCTCGGCGTGCACATGGGCGCGCACCCGATGACGGTCAACGGCCTCGCGGGCATGGGCGACCTCGTGCTGACCTGCACCGGGGACCTGAGCCGCAACCGCCGGGTCGGCCTCGCGCTCGGCCAGGGCAAGAGCCTCTCCGACATACTCGGCGGCATGAAGATGGTGGCCGAGGGCGTGCGCACCACCCGCAGCGCCCACGACCTCGCCCAGCGCGAGGGGGTGGAGATGCCGATCACCGCCGCGATGTACCGGATCATGTACGAGGACCAGGACCCGCGAGAGGCCGTCGCCGACCTCATGACGCGCCGCCTCCGCGCCGAGCGCGACGAGTAGCCTCCCGCCCGCTATGTTCAGCGGGCCATGGACGGCGGCTGGCGATCACGGCTGATCTACTGGGGCGTGCTGCCCACCATCGCGGTGGCGGCCGGCGTCCTGGGTTACTACGCGTACCAGTCGGCCGCGCAGTACACGGAGCTCGGCGAGCAGTCGATCGTCCAGTCCACCGTGCTCCTCGTCGACGAGAAGGTCGACCGGGTCGAGCAGCAGATCATCCAGGCCGACAACGCCGTCTTCCACCTCGTGAACCACGACGACCTCGAGACGCTCGAGGAGCGCTGGGTGCCCCTCGCCGAGCGCATCAGCCCGAGCGTGCGCGCGGTCCTGGTCGTGGACGACGGCGGCAACGTGGTCGCGTCGGCCACGCGCGGCGGCCCCCGGGAGCGACGCGACTTCCTGAAGGTCTTCCTCGAGCGCATCCTGCCCGACCTCGAGCTCGAGCGGCGCCGCGTGGGGCAGCTGCGGCACCTCCACCGGAACTACGCCGAGCGGAGCTACCTCATCAGCTACGAGGCGGTCCGCCACCGCGGCCGGCGCTTCTACCTGGTCGCCCACCACGACACCGGCTACTTCGTGCGCCAGGTGTTCCCCTCGCTCTTCGTCACCGAGGAGGGCAGCTACAACGTCGTCGACGAGGACAACCACCGCATCTACGGGCCCAACCTCAGCCGGTCCGGCGACTACCTCGTGGGGCGACGCTTCCCCACCACGCTCTACAACTGGCGCCTCCAGGTGGCGCCCAAGCAGGCGCCGCTCCTCGCCGCGCGGCGGCGCAGCGGCTTCGTGACGGAGGTCGGGCTCATCGGCCTCTCGTTCGCGATCATCCTGCTCGGCGTGCTGTTCCTGATCTACGCCGCGACCAAGGAGAGCCGGCTCAACCAGCTCCGCACGGAGTTCGTCGCCAACGTCAGCCACGAGCTGAAGACGCCGCTCAGCGTGGTGCGCATGTTCTCGGAGATGCTCCTCACCAAGCGCGTTCGCTCCGAGGAGAAGGCGCAGCAGTACCTCGAGATCATCTGCCGCGAGTCGGAGCGGCTGAGCGCGCTCATCGAGAACGTGCTCGACTTCTCCGCCATCGAGCGAGGCAAGCAGTCTTACCAGATGCGTGAGGCCGATCTGCGGGACGTGGTGCAGCGCGCCATCGAGACCTTCCGCTACCGGCTGGAGCGCGAGGGCGTGGAGGTCTTGCTCGAGGAGCGCGGCGACGTGCCGCCGATGCGCTTCGACGAGCAGGCCATCTTGCTCGCCACCATGAACCTGCTCGACAACGCGGTGAAGTACGGCGGGAGCGAGGGGCCGATCGAGGTCACGCTCGAGCGCGGCCGCCGCCACGTCTACGTCCGGGTGCGGGATCACGGGCCGGGGATCCCCGACGGCGAGCACCGGCGCGTCTTCGACCGCTTCTATCGCGTGCGGCGCGACGCCGACACTCGCGGCTCCGGCATCGGGCTCGCGCTGGTGCGCCGGATCGTGGACGACCACGGCGGCAAGTCGTGGGCCGAAAACCACGAGGACGGCGGCGCGGTGGTGACCTTCTCGCTGCCGATCCGCGACTGGGGCGCGGACCCGGTGGAGCCCGAGCGCGAGCCGCCGCCCCGGCCGAGCGTGGCGCCGCCGCCCGACCCGGCGGACGACGAAGACGTGGACGATTCCGACGAGGAAGGCACCTACGGCGAGGCGCCGGCGGCGGCGGAGTAGCCTCCGCGCCGCCGCGCTTGGTATCGTCCCCCCGCATGGCGACGGTCGCCCCCAAGATCCTCCTCGTGGAGGACGATCCCAGCCTCGCGCTGGGCCTGTGCGACACCCTCGAATTCGAAGGTTTCGAGGTCCGTCACGCGCGCACGGGGCAAGAGGGGATCCACGCCGCGCGCAGCGATCACCCCGACTGCATCATCCTCGACCTGATGCTGCCGGACACGAACGGCTACAAGGTCTGCGAGCAGCTCCGCCGCGACGACCCCGTGGTGCCGATCATCATGCTGACCGCGCGCAGCCAGGAGGCGGACAAGATCCGCGGCCTCGACGCGGGCGCCGACGACTACGTGACCAAGCCCTTCAGCGTGGGTGAGCTCGTGGCGCGCATCCGCGCGATCTTCCGGCGCATGAACCGCTCGACCCGGCCGGACGCACCGCTGACCATCGGCGACGCGGAGATCGACCCGACCGCCCAGACCCTGCGGAGGGGTCGGAGCGAGACGAAGCTCAGCTTCTACGAGGTCCAGCTCCTCAAGTTCCTTCACGAGCGCGCGGGCACGCCGGTCACGCGCGACGAGATCCTCGACAAGGTGTGGGGCATCGAGGCCTCCCCCAACAACCGTACGGTCGACAACTTCGTGGTCAAGCTCCGCAAGAAGCTCGAGCCCGAGCCGGAGGAGCCGAGGCACATCCTCACCGTGTACGGCGTCGGCTACAAGCTCGTGACCTGATCTCCGTGACCTGATCAGGGCAGCGTGCCGAAGCCGACCGCGAAGCGGCCCGAGCTGATGTTCGTGCCCATCGCGAAGGGCTCCGTGCCCATCGCGACGAGCAGCGTGAAGTAGCGCGCCTGCGTCGATTGCAGCGCGAAGCCGACCGAGAGCCGCATGCGCTCGACCGCGAAGCCCTCGAAGCCGGCGCCGAAGACGTTCCCCACGTCGGCGAAGACCGAGGCGTCCATCCACGACCAGACGGCGTAGCGCCACGCGACGCCGACGGAGGTCGCGCTCCGCCCGGTGAGGCGCCCCTCCAGGAACCCCGGCATGCGGTCGAGCGGGCCGCCGAGCCGGATCTGCTCCGTGAAGGGGACGTCGTGATCGCCGAGCGGCTCGACCGCCTCGACCCGACCGCGAAGCGCGAGCGTGCGATCGGGGCGCACCTCCACCGCCAGCTCCAGCTCCGCGTCGAGGCGGGCCCAGCTGCGCGCGGAGCCGCTCTGCGCGTCCAGGTTCCACTCGCCCCCCAGCTGCGCCCCGACGCCGCTCATGAAGCGCTCGTCTTCTCCGTCCCGGGTGTCGAAGCGGAGCCGCGCGAAGGTCCCGAGGGCGCTGAAGCCGTCGAAGCCGGGCAAGGCCGAGAGCGCGCCGGCGGGTGGGGGCGCCGCCTGATCGAAGGTGGTCTCCTCGAAGCGCTGCACCGAGAGACGCGCGCCCGCCTCGAGGAAGCTCCCGCGCCAGATCCGCTGCCGGCCGGACAGCCGGCTCGAGACGTGCCCGCGCGCGTACCGCACGCGATCCTCCGGCGCGCTGTCCCAGCCGAAGCCATGGAAGATGTTGTCGATGCGCCACCCGCCGCGCACGGCGAGGCCGCCCTCGAAGTCCCCGCCGCGGCTCTCCAGCACCAGCCAACCGCCGAGCCGGTCGAGGCCCCAGGTGTCCGCGCCCACCCGGAAGCGCCCGTCCCCGCCTCGCTCGCGCGCCCAGAAGGTCAGCCCGGCGCTCGGCACGAAGCCGTGATCGTAGCGCACGTGTGGAGCGAGCCCCCAGCGCCAGCCGTCGGGGTGGAGATCCGGAGGGTCGAGCGTCGCGCCGTCGATGTGGCTCTGCTCGAGCGTCCGGAGCAGCCAGCCCACCGGGAGGCGGATCCCGTACTCCATCACGAGGTGGATCGGGAAGAACAGGACGCGGGGGATCCAGAGGAGATCCTCGGCCGGATCGTGGCGCACGGGGGGGCGGCCGTAGTCGGGGATGGCGCGACGCGGAGGGGGCTGGGCAGCGGGGGCGCCCGGGCTCGCACTTGCGGGCGAGTCCGCAGCCCCGTTCGAGTCCGAGTGCGCATCCGCGTCCGCGTCCGAGTCCGAGTCCGAGTCCGAGTCCGCCTCCGCGTCCGCGTCCGAGTCCGCGTCCGCGTCCGCGTCCGCGTCCGAGTCCGCCTCCGCGTCCGCGTCCGAGTCCGCGTCCGAGCTCGCATTCGAGTCTGGAGCCGCGTCCGGATCGTCGCTGGGCTCGACCTCCTGCGTCCTTCGCGTCGGCGGGTCAGCCTGGGCGGCGCCCTCCGCGGGCAACACGAACGACAACAACGACACGAGCAATAGACCGAAGGCGAGCGGTGGCGCGAGCCAGAGGAGGCCGCGCGTCACCACGGCGCTCCGTCGTCGCGCAGGCGCTCTAGGCCGTGGACCGCGCCGCCGTAGAGGTGCGCGCGGAGCGGCAGGGGGGTGTCTCGGCCGGGGGTTTGCGTGCGCACGTCGATCGCGAGGTAGCCGACGCCCTCGGGCAGCGTGACGCAGGGGCCGGGGCCGACCTCGAGGGGGGTGAGCGCCCGGGGCGGGTCGCTCGCGACGAGGCGCGCCGCGTACTGGCGGTCCTCGGCCGCGCGGAGGCCCGCCGTCACCATCATGTCCTCGAAGCAGACGCGGCCCGCCTCGCTGCGCGGCCAGGCGAGCGGCGAGAGGCGCGTCAGGTAGCGCTCGAGGATGCGGCGGCGGCGCTCGAGCAGGGTCTCCACCAGGGCGCGGCGCGCGGGCGGCGAGAGCTGCCCCACGGAGACCGCGGCCTGGACGTGCGCGGGCGAGAAGCGGGCGAGGATGCGGGCCATCCAGGCGTCGTCGTGCTCGGTGCGCGCGTCGAAGGCCGGGTTGGGGTAGCCAGGGGCCCACTCGTCCGGGCGAAAGCGCTCCGCGTCGAAGAAGCCGAGCGTCTCGCCCACCCCGCCGCGCCCGTGCTGCCACGGCCGATCGATCGCGCCGAGGGTCACCGCGTCGACGAGCACGTTGCCGAGGTTGAGGTAGTGGTCGTGCTCGAAGCGACGGCTCATGCGCTCGTTGCCGATGGTCACGCCGAAGCAGTCGCCGAAGTCGACGTAGCGGTGCTCGACGAAGCCGACGCCGTCGCCGACCTCGTGCCAGACCGCGAGCGTGTTCTCCTGCCGCACGTCGATGTGCCCGGTCCAGGCGGCGAGCAGGTAACCGCCGCGCAGCTCGCGGCGCAGCTCGTGGGGCACGGCGTCGTTCGGGTCCGCCTCGAGCACCCCCGCGTAGTCCCACGGGCCGATCGGCTCGTGCTCGAAGAAGCGGCTCAGCCCGACGCGGAAGCGCCCGTCAGGGCTGTGTCCCGCGCTGCGGAGCACGATCTCGATGTCCGCGTCCGTCAGCGCGCGCTCGGCGCCGCTCGTCATCTCCACCCGCGCCTCGGGGTCGAGCTGCAGGTCCTCGCGCCGCACCGAATGCACGCGGTTGCAGGGCGTCGAGTAGCCCGCGGCCCAGTAGAGCGCGGCGCCGATCGCGTCGGCCGCGCTGGCCCGCTCCGGCTGGAGCTCTCCGTCGGTCTTGAGCAGGTAGCGCACGCCATCGGCGTCCTCGATGGTGAGCCCGGGGTGAGAGCCGTCCGGCTTGCCGCCCACGACCCGCCACGGCGTGGGGACCGCGGGCTGCACCTCGTCGCAGGCCGCGCGCGCGACGTCCCTCGGGTCGAGCTGGTGACGTCCCATGCGATTGTGGAACCAGCTCGAGTCGGGGACCTCGTCCCACGCGTTGACGTTCACCGCCTCGACGTCGACGGGCAGGGTCCAGACCTCGGAGGCCGGGCGCAGGATGAGGTGATCGACGGCGTCCCCCCGCCACGAGACGTAGCGGACCGGCGGCCGGGGCGAGAACGGCGCGCGGTCGTCGTCCTCCCACACCACGGGGCGCTCGGGCATGCGCACGAAGCCCCGCCCTCCGCAGGCGGTCAGGCAGAGGCCGAAGCAGAGAGCGCTGCGAGCGAGGCGCGTCATTCGCTTCTGCATTTAGACCCGGCCGACGGAACCCAAGCGAGACGTCAGCGGCGCGCGGACTGCCAGCGCTCGAAGAACGCCCACTCCGCGTCGCCGCGACGCACCCCGAAGGCGAGCTCGAAGCGCGCGGACGGCACGAGCGCGGTGGGCACCTCGAAGCGCACGCGGCGCGGGCCGTCGCGGGTCCCGCGGAGGGTCATGACCTGGGTGTCCGAGGCCTCGGGGCCGCTCCGGATGCGCGCGTAGAGCTCCCACCGGGTCGAAGCGAGGTCGGGCTG
>SHBB01000227.1 GCA_004213565.1 Sandaracinaceae bacterium | reverse complement strand
TGCCCACGGCGCGCGAGCAGGAGCAGCTCGTCGAGCGCGCCCTGCGGACCCAGCTCGTCGAGGGCCGCCACCGCCGCCGCGCGCACGGCGGCGTTGTCGTCGTCGAGCATGCCCACCACGACCGCGCGCGCTCTCGGCGCTCGGGTCCGCACCAGGCCGCGCAGCGCGGCCGCCCGCACGGACGCGTTCCGATGGCGGCAGAGCGTGTAGAGCGCGGCGTGAGCGCGCGGGCCACCGATGCGCACGAGGGCGCCGACCGCGCTCATCAGCTCCGCGGCCGGGAGCCCGTCTTCGATGCGCGCGACCAGGACCGGGACCGCCCGCGCGTCTCCCGTCGCGCCGAGGGCCGCGATGCCGGCGCGGACGCTCTCCGCGTCCGGGGCGCGCAGCTGGGCCTCCGCGTCCGAGACCGCGTCTGCCTGGGCCGTGGCCGGGATGAGGGCGAGCAGGAGCGCGATCCAGCCCCTGCGTAGCCCCGACCGGAGGGTCTCATCGAGGATCATCATGTCATCTCCAAGAACACCCTCACCGCACGATCATGGTGCCGGAGGAACCGTCGGCTCGCGTGAGGGGTTCCCCTGGCACCACTCGCAGACGCCCTTCGGGAGCACGGGTCATCGGACCGGGACCGTCTCGTCGATGAAGCATTGACCCGCGCCCGCTCCCGGATGTACTGACACTGACGTCAGTGACAGCGCCCAGCCGCCCTGGGGGCCACCGGAGGGGAAGCGTGGACAAGCCGATCGTCATCGGAATGGACGTGGGCTCGACGACCGTGAAGGCGTGCGTCGTGGACCCGGAGTCCAAAGAGATCCTCTGGCACGACTACGAGCGCCACCACACGAAGCAGCCCGAGAAGGTGCTCGAGTTCCTGGTGCGCATCGGCCAGGCGTTCCCGGAGGTCGCGCGCGAGGACGTGCGCGTCTTCATCACGGGCTCGGGCGGCGGGCCGCTCGCGGTGCCGACCGGGGCGAAGTTCGTCCAGGAGGTCAACGCGGTCACGCTCGCGGTGGAGACGCTCCACCCCGACGCGGGCAGCGTGGTCGAGCTGGGCGGCCAGGACGCGAAGATCATCATCTTCAAGGAGGGGGAGAACGGCGACAAGACCGCCACCTGCTCCATGAACGACAAGTGCGCGTCCGGGACGGGCGCCACCATCGACAAGTGCATGATCAAGGTCGGCATGCCGCCCGCCGAGACGGTGAAGCTGCACTTCGACGAGTCGAAGCTGCACCACGTCGCGGCCAAGTGCGGTGTCTTCGCCGAGACCGACATCGTCAACCTCGTCAAGACGGGCATCCCGTCCACCGAGATCCTCTGCTCGCTCGCCGACGCGATCGTGATGCAGAACCTCTCGGTCCTGACCCGCGGCAACACGCTCAAGCCGAAGGTGCTGCTCCTCGGCGGGCCCAACACCTACCTGCCCTTCCTGCAGGAGTGCTGGCGCAAGCGCATCCCGGAGATCTGGGAGGAGCGCGGCTTCGACTACCCGAAGGACGTGCCGCTCGACGAGCTGATCCCGGTGCCGAAGAACGCGGAGCTCTACGCGGCGTACGGCGCGGTGATGTACGGGCTGCACGAGGCGGCCGACGTGGGCCGCTATCTCGGGCTGCAGGGCCTCGAGCGTTACATCACCGAGGGCCGCAAGGAGCGCCTGGGCGAGAGCGCGGGCCCGCCGCTGGCCACCGACAAGGGCGAGCTGGACGGCTTCATCGAGGCCTACCGGATCCCGAAGTTCCACCCCGTCTCCTTCGAGGCGGGGCAGACCGTGCGCGCGATCGTGGGCCTCGACGGCGGCTCGACGTCGAGCAAGGCGGTCCTCCTGAGCGAGGACGGCGAGATCCTCCGCAAGGCGTACACGCTGTCGAAGGGCAACCCGATCCAGGACACCAAGGATCTCCTGCGCGAGCTGCGCGACGGGGTCCGGGCGGACGGCGCGGAGCTCGAGGTAATCGGCTTCGGCGCGACCGGCTACGCGGCCGACGTGCTCGAAGAGACGGTGATGGCCGACGTGAACATCGTCGAGACCGTCGCCCACATGATGAGCGCCACGCACTTCTTCGGCGACGTCGACGTCATCTGCGACATCGGCGGCCAGGACATCAAGGTCCTGTTCATGGAGAACGGGGACATCAAGTCGTTCAAGCTGAGCAACCAGTGCTCGGCCGGCAACGGCATGCTGCTCCAGGCGATGGCCGACCAGTTCGGCCTGCCCGTCACGAAGTACGCCGAGACCGCCTTCGAGGCGGAGCTCGCGCCGAAGTTCAGCTACGGCTGCGCGGTCTTCCTCGACACCGATCGGGTCAACTTCCAGAAGGAGGGCTTCTCCAAGGAGGAGCTGCTCGCCGGGCTCGCGCAGGTGCTGCCCAAGAACGTCTGGCAGTACGTCGTCGGCGTGCCGCGACTGGCCGCGCTGGGCCGTAAGTTCGTCTTGCAGGGCGGCACCCAGTACAACATGGCCGCCGTCAAGGCGCAGGTCGACTACATCAAGGAGCGCGTGCCGGGCGCCGAGGTCTACGTGCACCCGCACAGCGGCGAGGCCGGCGCGATCGGCGCGGCCATGGAGACCCTCCGGGTCATCAAGCGAAAGGGCAAGAGCCGCTTCGTCGGCCTCGACGCGGCGATCGACCTCGAGTACACGACCAAGAACGACGAAGAGACGGTCTGCCACTTCTGCCCCAACGAGTGCAGTCGGACCTTCATCGACGCCACGCGCCCCGACGGCTCGACCGCCCGCTACATCAGCGGCTTCTCCTGCGAGAAGGGCACCGTCGAGTCGAAGGAGGCGATGCTCGACCTCGTGCGCGAGCGCAAGGCGATCATGAAGGAGTTCCCGAACCTCGTGACCTACGAGGCGCTGAAGGCCTTCCAGAAGCGCAAGGACCTCGACGAGATGCCCGCCGCGGGCACGCCGATCGACGACCTCGAGGTCAAGCAGACCTTCTGGGGACAGATCCAGCGGACCAAGATCGAGCGCCCCTTCGAGCGCGCCTCGGAGGAGGTCTACGCCAAGCGCCGCCGCTGGCGCCTCGGCATGCCGCGCGTCCTGAACATGTACTCCACCGGGCCCTTCTGGATGGCGTACTTCCAGGGCCTCGGGGTCGACCCGCGCAACATCGTCTGGAGCGACGAGTCCGGCGAGGAGATGTTCGCGGAGGGCGGCAAGTACGGCTCGGTCGACCCCTGCTACCCGTCGAAGGTCGCGCAGGCGCACTTCCACAACCTCTTCTTCAAGCACCACGAAGAGAAGCCGCTCGACGCCATCTTCTTCCCCATCCTCACGCACGTGCCGTGCTTCATCGAGCACGCCGTCGACCACACGTCTTGCCCCATCGTGGCGGGCACGCCGGACGTGATGAAGGCCGCGTTCACGAAGGAGCAGGACTTCTTCGCGACTCGCGGGATCCGCTACTACGACCCCTCGATCTCCTTCGTCGAGAAGGTCCGCATGAAGCAGGTCCTCTTCGAGACCTTCAAGGACGCGCTGGACCTGACCGAGGACGAGAGCAACTGGGCCCTCGACCAGGCCACGGCGGCGCTCGAGCGCTTCGACCAGGACGTGCAGGCCAAGGGCAAGGCGATCCTCGACCAGGTCGAGTACGAGAACCGCGTCGCGATCCTGATGATCGGCCGGCCCTACCACCTCGATCCGGGCCTGCACCACGGCATCCCGGACGAGTTCCAGGTCCTCGGCTACCCGATCCTGAGCATCCGCTCGATCCCCAAGGACCGCGAGTGGTTGCAGCGCTTCTTCCAGGAGGACCTCGACAAGGGCCTCATCCAGTCGCCGCTCGACATCAACGACGTGTGGCCGGAGAACTACTCGGCCAACAGCGCGATGAAGGTCTGGGCGACGAAGTTCGCGGCCCGTCACCCGAACGTCGTCTTGCTCGACGTCTCGAGCTTCAAGTGCGGTCATGACGCGCCGACGTTCGGGATCATCGACCGCATCGTCGAGAAGTCCGCGGTGCCCTACTCGGCCCTGCACGACCTCGACGCCAACAAGCCCGGCGGCTCCATCAAGATCCGGGTCAAGACCTACGCGCACTCGCTGAAGCTCCACGAGGAGCGGCTCGAGGACATCGCGAAGAAGAAGGACGAGCTGAGCCGGCGCATCGACGAGAAGCGCCTCGAGCTGTTGCGCATGAAGCAGGAGCAGCTCGCGACCCATCGGCGCCGGGACCCCGCGCTCGAGGCGCAGATCGACGAAGTGAGCGAGCGGCTCGCGTCCTACGTGCGCGACGCCGACCCCGACAAGGACGCGCGCGAGAAGGCCCAGAAGGGCCTGATCAAGCTCGGAAAGAAAACTGCGGACGGCGGTCTCGTCCGCGTCTGAATGATGCATCGCCCGTAGCCCAACCCCTGACCGGAGCCCATGGCATGGAAGAGCTAGACATCGAGCAAGAGCTCGCGAAGTTCGAGGCCGAGCAGCGCGCCGCACTCGGCCTCGCCGCCGAGTCGAAGGAGCAGTGGACCGACGAGATGGTCGATCCCTTCTTCAGCGCGAAGCAGAAGGCGCACACCGAGATCCTCGTCGGCGGCCTCACCATGGCCCACGACTACCTCGTCGAGGGCGGCCTGACGGGCCTCGGGTACACCGTGCGCTCGCTCGAGTGCCCGGACACCAAGGCGCTCCGCTTCGGCAAGGAGTTCGGCAACCGCGGCCAGTGCAACCCGACCTACTTCACGGTCGGAAACCTCGTCAAGGAGCTGTGCCGTCTCCGCGACGAGGAGGGCATGACGGCCGAGTACGTCATCGAGCACTACGTGTTCCTGACGGCGGGCGCGTGCGGCCCGTGCCGCTTCGGCATGTACGTCACCGAGTACCGCAAGGCGCTCCGGGACGCGGGCTTCGACGGCTTCCGCGTGCTGCTCTTCCAGCAGACCGGCGGCCTCAAGCAGGCGAGCGGCGAGGAGCTCGGGCTCAAGCTCGACCCGACCTTCTTCATCACCATCGGCCAGTGCCTCTTCGCGGGCGACATCCTCAACCTCCTGAGCTACCGGGTCCGCCCCTACGAGGTCGAGGAGGGCGCCACCGATCGCGCCTTCATCGCGGCCAAGAAGGAGGTCTACGACGCGCTCTCCAAGCGGAGCTCCATCCTCGCCGCGCTCTGGCGCGGCCGGAAGCACTTCGCGAACGTCGAGGTCGACAAGCTCCGCGCGAAGCCCTCGGTCGCCGTGCTCGGCGAGTTCTGGGCGATGACCACCGAGGGTGACGGCAACTACCACCTTCAGCGCTTCCTCGAGGAGGAGGGCGCCGAGGTCTCGATCCAGGTCATCGCGAACCTGCTCCTCTACAACCTCTGGGAGTTCCGCCACGACACCAAGGCGCGCATGAAGCTCAAGGGCGCGGACGGCGGCAACTTCGGCCTGAAGGACAGCGACGTCGGCCTCACCCTCGCCGGGCTCTACCTCGGTGAGATCGCGCTCCGCGCGTGGTGGCAGGGCTGGGCGCACCTGACCGGCCTCAACGCGCACCACCTGCCCGACATGGACCTCGTCGCGAAGGCGGGCCACAGCTTCTACAACCAGGAGCTCCGCGGCGGCGAGGGCCACATGGAGGTGGCGAAGCTCATCCTCAACGTGGTGAAGAACAAGGCGCACATGACGCTCAGCGTGAAGCCCTTCGGCTGCATGCCCTCGAGCGGCGTGTCGGACGGCGTGCAGAGCGTCGTGACCGAGCGCTACCCCGACGCCATCTTCTGCGCGGTGGAGACGAGCGGCGACGGCGCCGTCAACTTCTACTCCCGCGTGCAGATGTTCCTCTTCAAGGCCCGCCAGCGCGCGCAGGCCGAGTACGAGCAGGCGCTCGCCGAGTCCGGGGTCACCGAGGACGAGATCCGCGCCTTCGTGAAGGGCACCCGCTACGCGAGCCCGTTCTTCAAGCCCCCGCACCACCACGCCGGCACCGGCGCGGACTTCGTGCGCCACGTCGGCCCGCTCGTGAAGGCGGGACGCCTCGGCCGCGCGAAGATCCACGCGACGCGCTTCGCGCAGGGCGTCAAGAAGACGCTCACCGAGGAGATCCCGGCCTCCTACGGCCGCCTCCGCGAGGTCGCGCCCTACCTCCCCGCGCTCGTCCGCTACGTCGGCGTCGAGGCCCGCGACTACCTCCCCGTCATCCAGGAGGGACTCGAGAAGATGGTCGAAGGCCTCGTCAAGCCCACCGACGAGGAGGAGCAGGCGATCCACCGCGCCGAAGAGGCGGCGGCGGTGATCCCGAAGCAGCCCGTGCGCGCGCCGGCCGCGTCGCTCCCCGTCATGGCCTGAGCGAGCGCTCGATGTCCCCCCGAAGGCGCCCGGTCGAGAGGCCGGGCGCTCTTGCGCGTTCTGCGCGGTCCAAACCCGCGCTCTGGCCGCGCGCCATGCGAGGAGAATAGGCGAACATAGCCGCCGCCTCCCGAGGCTCGGGCAAGACTGGGGGCATGCAGTCGCGAACGCCCCTCCTCCTCCTGATCCTCTGGTCGGCCAGCTGCGGCCCCCCCACCTCCGCGCCCCCGGACTCGGACTCAGGCGCGGCTGCCGTGGACGCGGCGCGCGCGCCCTCCGACGCCGCGTTGGCGGACGGAGGCCCCTTGGACGCCGCGTCGGACCCCGACGGCGGGACGGACGGTGAACCTCGGGACGGTGGGGCCCCGGACGCGCGTGAGCTGGCCGACCTCTTCGACCACGTGGAGCGCTTCGACGGTCTGTCCGACTGGCACGGTGTCGGGCGCGGGGACGTGTTTGACCCCTCCGACATGCCGACGACGACGGACGGTGGGGAGTCGCGGTGGACCTACTATTCCTACTGGGGAAGCGGGGAGTCTTCCGGGCGCCCCGACTGGATCGCCGACCACGGCGCCCAGAACGTGTGGGGAGGCTCCGGCAAGTCGTTGCGGCTGGACTACTCGAACGAAGTCGGCCCCAGTCGCCTCGGGTTCAGCGTGGGGTCCTCTCCGAGCGAAGGCTACGACGACGTCTACGTCTTCTTCATGGTGCGCTACACGAGGGACTTCTTCCCGATGGCTGGCGACGACTTCCAGTACTTCGGCTACCTCAAGACGCTCCAGATCTCGTCGGGGTTCCAGGGCGTCAGTCACTGGGGCACCCCGGAAGAGCACGCGGTCGCCGACGATCGTCCTAAGACCCGGCGCGTGTACGGGCTGAACTACGTGATCATGAACCTCAAGGTCGTGGGGGGGAGCCTCTTCCCCTCCTACAACGGCCGCGCGTCCAACCCGACGGGGACCAGCTACGAGCGCGTCAACCCGAGGCTCAACCACCTGGCCGGAGCGTCGGTGGGCGAGCCCATCCTGGCCGGAGAGTGGTTCGGCATCGAGTACCACATGCGTCTCAGCGACCCCCATGGGGCAGCGAACGGAGTGGTCGACGTCTGGATCTACGACCAGGACGGCAACGTGACCAGGCAGGACACGGTCGAGATGGTCACGATCCGGGACGCCCCCGAGTGGCCGGGCGGCGCCCACGTGTTCGACCACCGCTACAACAAGTTCGTGTGGGGCGGGAACCGCTTCGGCCGGGACTTCGAGAGCGCTGGCCGAGGCGACCACTTCGTCGACGACATCGTGGTGCATGGCAGCCGCATCGGCCCCACCTACTTCGAAGCGATCGGGGCCGGATCGCCTGCGCCGTGACCGGACCCGCTGACGGATCGTCTCGTCGAGATCGGTCAGGGCGCGCGGCGGCCGACGAAGAGCACGTGCGCGTGCCCTCCCCCTCGGCGCTTGCGCCTCCCCGTGCGCGCCTGCACCCGGCTGACCTCCGTCTCGAGCCCCGCCGTCTTCATGCGCCGCGCGAACCGCTCGTCGTCGCCCGCCGACCACACCACCAGCACCCCGCCAGGACGCAGCAGCCCGCGCAGCCGCGCGAGGCCCTCGGCCGTGTAGAGCCAGCCGTTGCTGTACACCGTCATCGGGATGGGCCCGTTGTCGACGTCGAGCAGGATCGCGTCGAAGTCCCCCGTCTCGCGTTGCAGGTGCTCGACCACGTCGGCGACGACGACCTCCACGCGCGGGTCGGCGGTGGGGTGCTCGGCGAGCGGGCCGAGCGGCCCGGCGTGCCACTCCACGATGGCCTCCATCAGCTCCACGCACACCACCGACGCCTGCTCCGGCAGCCGGTCCAGCGCCGCCCGGAGCGTGTAGCCCAGACCGAGCCCGCCGATCAGCACGCGCGGCGAGGCCTGGGACGACACGTGATGGCAGGCCACGCGCGCCATCGCGCGCTCCGAGCCGTGGGTCTGGCTGGTCATCAGCACGCGCTTGTCGCAGTCGATGTTCCAGCCGACCGCGTCTCGGACCAGCTCGAGCAGGCCGCCTTCGGGGGTCGTGGCGGTGGCGAGCACCTGACGTGGCTTCACGGGCGGATCGTAGCAGGCTGCCGCCGAACGCCCGCCCCTGGCCTGCGTCCTCGCACGGCTCACGCGCGCGCGGCGCGGAGCGGCACGATCCCCCCGTCCCCGAACAGCCGCTCGCGCCAGCGCTCGAGCAGCGCGTCGACCCGCTTCTCGGACGGGTGGAACCCGGCGCGGTAGTACGCGAGGTAGTCGGGGAGGAGCCGCCGCGTGAGCCCCGGGTCGAGCCAGAGGAAGCGCGCCACCCGCCACCAGCTCGCGGGGCGCCGCGCCCGTCCGACGTCGGCGGCCAGCATCCCGTAGAACCAGAGCATGAAGGCGACGAAGAGCGCGGTGGTCAGCGCCATCGTGGCGCGGCGCTCGGCCAGCGTGCCGCCCGCGGCGAGGTAGACGTCGAACGCGACGTCGGCGTGCTCCACCTCCTCGAACGCGTGCCAGAGCCAGAGCGGCAGCACCCG
Source organism: Sandaracinaceae bacterium (assembly GCA_004213565.1). Taxonomy (GTDB): domain Bacteria; phylum Myxococcota_A; class Polyangia; order Polyangiales; family Sandaracinaceae; genus JAVJQK01. The sequence continues at coordinate 4,870 of SHBB01000227.1, read as the reverse complement.
CTCGTCGATCGCGGCGCGGTGCCGTGGGTCCTCGAGGAGCTGCGCGGCGAGCAGCGCGGTGAAGTGCTCGAGCGCGCACGTCACGCCGAGGCGCTGGCGCGGGGTCAGGAGCGCCTCCGCCCCGTCTCGCAGGATCCAGCGCAGCCTCTCTTCGACCCGAGCCGCGCCGGCGACGTGCTGGTTGAGCGCCATGTGGGCGAAGCCGTGCGCGGCCTCCTGCCCCACGAAGGCGTCGATGCGCGCGAGCAGCTCGGCGTCGCCGAGCGCCGCCTCACGGTGAGCCTTCACCGCGCGCACGAAGAAGCGCTCGCCCTCCGGGAACACCGCGCTGAGCGCGTCCCAGAAGAGCGAGACGTCGAGGTCGCCCCCGTACCAGTCGAGCGGCAGCTCCTCGAGGCGCGGACGGGAGAGCGGGCGGACGGTGGGGACGCGGGCCATACGCTCAGGGTTGGCCTCCGCGGGCTTTCGGCCCAGGTCGCCCCGTGCCATCTTCTTGTCAATTCGGGCCACCTCCCCCGCGAGCGGCGCTCCTCTCGAGCGCATCCCCGCCGCCCACGCGCTGCACCTGGCGGACGTGGCGGAGGGTCTCGGCGTCCCTCGCGAGCGCCTCTTCGCGGCCTGGGCGGTGACGGAGACGGAGCTGGTGGACCCCGACCGTTGGCTCGACGTGCGCACCCTGCGGCGCTGGATCTCGATCGCGCGACGCCTCTCGGGCGAGGAGGCGCTGGGGCTCTGGCTGGGCGCGCGCATGCAGGTCTCCAACCACGGCAGCCTGGGCTTCGCCGCGATGACCGCGCCCACCATCCGCCACGCCCTCGACGTGGCGATCCGCTTCATCCCGACCCGCACCCGCGCGCTCGGGCTCAGCTATCGGGTGGAGGGGGCGCGCGCCGCGATCACCCTCGAGGAGCGGGCGGATCTCGGCGAGGCGCGCGACGTGGTCCTCGTGGCGCTGGTGGTGGGGATCTGGCGCATCGGGCAGGCCCTGACCGACCGCACCCTCGCGGGGGACGTCGACTTCGCCTTCGACGCCCCCGCCTACGCCGAGCATTTCGGGGCCCTCGCGCCGGGCACGGTCCGCTTCGGCCGCCCGAGCACGCGCCTCGCCTTCGACGCCGCGCTCCTCGACACGCCGCTCGTCATGGCCGACCCCGCCGCGCACCGTCGCGCCTGCGAGCAGTGCGAGCGGGAGCTCCACGCGCTCGGGCCGAGCTTCGCCGCGCGCGTCCGCGCGGCCCTCGCTGCGTCGCCCCCTCCCGCGCTCGAGGAGGTCGCCCGCGCGCTCGGCGTCTCGGCGCGCACCCTCAAGCGCCGCCTCGCGGAGGAGCGCGTCAGCTTCGGGTCCGTGCGCGCCGAGACCCTGCGCGAGCGCGCGCTGCTGCTGCTCGATCGCGGCGCCGACCTCGACACGTGCGCGGAGGCCCTCGGCTACTGCGACGCGGCCAGCTTCGGGCGCGCCTTCAAGCGGTGGACCGGACGCTCGCCCGGCCAGCTCAGGCGCTGATCGAGGCCTGACCCTCGAAGCCCGACCAGTGTCGCATGCGATACACTTGACGAGGTGACGCCCGAGAGGCGATCACCGCGCCATGACCGAAACGACGGAGCTCGACGAGGCGAAGGAGAAGCGCCTCGGCTACCTCAACCTCGCGGTGTGGGGCGGGCTCACCTTCCTCTTCTGCTGCGTGGGCTCGGCCGTCGTGGGCTTCGCCGGGGCGGACAGCGAGTCGGCCGGGGTGACCGCCACCTACCTCGCGGCGGGCCCCGCCTGTTGTTCGGTCTCCGGCCTGCTCGGCGCGGTGATCGGCATGTTCGCGTTCGCGGGCAAGACGGGCCTCCGGATCGGCCTCCCGATCGGGCTCGGCGTGGTCGGCGGTCTCTTCGGCGGCGTCGGCACCGTGTTCTTCTTCGAGGCCATCTTCCCCTCGCTCTGACCGACCATGAGCGCGGAGGGGGAGAAGCTGCGCTGGCGGGCGCGATGGGTGTTCGCCGGACAGACGCGCTCGCTGCTCGACACCGGGCGGCTGATGGCGCGCTGGGCGGAGGACGCGGCGGGGGTGCTCGCGCCGGAGCTGGAGTGGGTGGCGCAGGTGCGCGAGCACGCCGACTTCGGGCTCCCGGGCCAGTGGCAGGCCAGCCACGTGGTGGATCTCTTCGCGCTGCGGGGCGGCCGCACCGTGGGCAGCGGCGAGTCGCGGCTGGCGGCCGGCGGCAAGGGGCAGCGCATCGGCGGCAGCGCGCGCGTCGAGGTCGAGTCGGTCGGGCCCGTGCGCCGGCTCGTGGTGGACAACGGCTGCGACGTGGCGCGATGGGACGTCGACGTCGGCGGCGCGAACGCTCGCACCATCGACGCGATGCGGGTGCTCCTCGAGGGGGAGATCGGCGCGCAAGCCGCGCTCGAGGACGAGCGCTGCGAGCCGCTCTCGGACGAGCCGGTGCGGCTGGACGGAGAGCCCGAGGACCTCGCGCTCTGGGCCGAAGACCTCCGCGCCGCGGGGCTCTCGGCCGAGAAGCGCGCGGGCGGGCTCGTGGTCTCTCGCGCGCGGCTCTCCGACGTCGAGGCCCTGCGCGCCGCGCGCGTCACGCTCGGCGAGATCTTCGCCGAGGCCGGCCACGAGGACTGGGAGGACCGCGCGCTCGAAGCGCTCCTCTCCCTCCCGGGCTGAAGTTGCGGCTGAAAATACGGCTAGCCGCGGAAGACGAGCAGGGCGAGGTCTTCCGCGGGCTCGACGCGCGCGTGCCCGAGCACGGCCCCCGTGTCGGGGTCGACGAAGCGCCAGCAGAAGCCGACGTAGCTGACCTGGCGGAGGCTGCCGCCGGGGACCAGCGTGCCGGCGCGCCGCTCCTTGCCCTCGTAGCTCAGCCAGTAGACGGCGATCTTGCGCGGGCTCTCGTTGGTGACCCGGATCGGCAGCGGCTCGCCGCCGGGGATGGAACGCCACTCCGGGCTGACCTGCCGCGTGCGTTTGACGTCGACGTCCGTGACGCCGAGCGAGAGCGCGCGCTTCAGCTGCTGAGCCTCGGCGCGCGCCGCGTCCCGCTCCGCCTCCGCCGCCGCGACCCGAGCGCGGAGCGCCTCGAGCTCGTCTCGATACGCCACGGCCAAAGCATGGCCCCGACGCGAGGCGCGGCAAGGCTAACCAGGGCAGTCGAGCAGGACCTCGCGGGCGCGCTCGCGCAGGTTCACCGAGGTGCGCGAGCGCGCCTCGCGCGACAACGCGCACGCCTCGCTCGCGCGGCCGGTCGCGAGCGCGGCGTCGATGGAGAGCTGCAGATGCCGGTCGGTGCGGCGCGCCTCGAGCTGCGAGGACGCGAGGCGCCAGGCGCGCTCCGGGTCGGCGCCCGATCCCATGAAGTGCTCGGCCGCGTGATCCGCGAAGGCGCGCGCGAGGAGCGACTCGTCGATCTCCTCGGGGACGTCGTGTCCCCCGCACCTCTACGGGGCGCGCTGGAGATCGGTTCGATGGTAGGATGCCGGCCATGCTTCGCTCGCGCGCGCACGTGCTGCTCTGCATCTCCGCGACCCTCCTCTCGACGTCGTGCGGGACCGACGCGACCGGCGCGTCGCTCGCCCTGAACGATCCGCTCGACGCCATCGACAACGTGGAGGGGGCGCTCCGCCTCTTCGTGCTCCCGGCCGATCCCTACGCGTGCGACGAGGCCTCGGGGCTCGTCACGCCCGAGGTGCCCGACCTGCCCGAGGGCATGTTCGCGGACGCGGTGGCCGACGTGTCGCTCGAGATCTCCGCCATGACCGGCACCGAGATCGACGTCGCGACGGGCGACTACGTGATCCTCGTGCGAGGCAAGGGGACCGATCCGGTGAGCGGTCGGCGCGACGTCTTCGTCGCGTCGGGCTGCACCCGCGCGGCCATCGAGGCCGGCGAGACCCGCGCGGTTCGCGTGCGCCTCGAGCCGATCGAGGACGCGGGCGTGTGCGGCGACGGCGTGCTCTCGCCGGACGAGCAGTGCGAGGACGGAGGCACCGCGCCCGGCGACGGCTGCGACGCGAGCTGCCGCACCGAGCCCTTCGCCATCAACACGATGACCGCGGGCGTGCAGAACAACCCGTCGGTCGGCGGCGCGCAGGGGCAGCGCTGGATCACCGCGTTCGACAGCGACAACGCCGCGACCTTCGTGCGGCTCTTCGATCCGGACGGCTCGGTCATCACCATGCCGAGCGTCCTGATGAACGAGGGCAACCTCGACGACGTCGCGCCCGACGTCGGCTCCGGCACGCAGCTGCTCTCCTCGGTGGCGGTCCACTCCAACGGCCGCGTCGGCATCGCCTTCGTGGACTTCGCGGGCGGGCCGAGCGACATCCGCGTGCTCTTCACCGGCCAGAACCGGGCGGCGGAGGGCAACTCCGCGCTCGTCGTCGACGGCCGCGCCACCAACCCGCGCATCGCGTTCGCGTCCGACGGCGCGGCGATGGTGGTCTACGAGGACATGGACTCGTCGACCGGCCTGTCGGGCCAGGTCTTCGCGCCGGGGGAGACCACGCCGGCGATGGCCACCCCCTTCGAGGTGGGGACCAGCGGCGGCTCGGCGCCCGCCATCGCGGGCACCATGGGCGGCTTCCTCGTCGCCTTCGCCGCGGGCGGGCAGGTGCTGCTCCAGCGCTTCGGCGCCGACGGCGCGTCGATGGGCGACGCGGCGCCGGTCGCGGCGGGCAGCATGCAGGCCGAGCCCTCGGTGGCGGCGCAGGCGGACGGCGCCTTCCTCGTCGCGTGGCGTCAGGCCGGCGGCGACGGTGACGGCGCGGGCACGGCCATCCGCGGCGTCGCCTTCGACGCGGCGGGCGAGGCGGGTGAGCCCTTCCTCATCAACTCGACCACGGCGGGCGACCAGGCCGCCCCCGCCGTCGCGGCGG
>SHBB01000226.1 GCA_004213565.1 Sandaracinaceae bacterium | reverse complement strand
CGTCAGATCGAGCTCGGACCCCACCGCGCCGAGCAGGCACTCGCGGGAGAAGCGCGCGCCACGCAGCCGGCAGCTCGAGAGCGCGCCGCCGCGGAAGCCGACGTCGACGAAGCTCGCGTCCGACAGATCGCAGCCGCGGAAGCGGACCCCGTCCAGCTCCACCCGCTCGAAGCGCGCACCGCTCAGATCCACGCCGCGCAGCGCCACGCCGACCACGCGGGCCGCGCGCAGGGTCTTGCGGGGGCCGAGCGCCGCTTGCAGGGCTTCGGCCGACTCGATCACGATCGTCATTCTGCGCGCGTCCCCGTCGTGTCCGAGAGATCCAGGCGCGCGCCCCCGAGCCGGGCCTGGAGGAGCTCCGCCTGAAAGAGGCTGGCGCCCCGCAGGTCGGTCTCGGAGAGATCCGCCCCCTCGAAGCGGGCCTGCATCAGGTTCGACCGCATGAGCGTGGCCCGCACGAGCGACGCGTCGTCGAAGCGCGCCACGCGGAGATCGCAGCCCACGAGCGCGGCCTCCAGGAGGGTCGCCTGGCTGAAGTCCGCGCGATGGAGCGAGGCGAGGTTGAAGCTGGCGCGCCGGAGGTTGGCCTGCCCGAAGCGCGCGCCGTCCAGCTTCGCGCGCTTGAAGCTCGCCTCCTCGAAGTCGCCCCCCTCGGAGGCGCGCAGCAGCGACGCGTCGCAGCCGTCGAGGCGCAGGCGCTTCGCCTTCACCCCGCCCTCCATCCAGGCGTCGATCAGCGTGCAGTCGCGAAACACGGCCTGCTCGAGCGTGGCGCCGCTGAGGTCCGCCTCGTCCAGCGTGCACGTCGTCCAGTGCGTCTCGGCGAGATCACAGCCCGCGAAGCTCGCGCGCGCCAGGGTGCAGCCGCCGAAGCGCGACTCTCGCAGGAAGGACGCGTCCACCACGGCGTCGGTGAGATCGCACTGATGAAAGCGGGCGCGCTGCGAGCGCACGCTCGTCAGATCCGCCTCGACCAGCTCGCAGCCGTCGAAGCTCGCCATCGACAGCTCCGCCTCGGAGAGGACCGCGTGGGACAGTCGGCAGCGCTCGAGGCGCGCGCCGCTGAGGTTCGCGCGCGTGAGCACCGCGCCGCTCAGGTCGAGCTCGACCAGATCGAGGCCGCTCAGGTCGGCGCCCGAGAGATCGACGCCGGCGAGGCTCTCCCCCTGCTTCATCGCCGCGCGCACGCGCTCGCGGCCTGGGTCCTCGGCGTCGTCGAGCATCGCGCCGAGCACCGTCTGCATCTCGAGCTCCAGCTGCTCCTCGGGAGACAGCTCCCGCTCGGCGCCGCGCACGTCGAGCCTCAGGGCGTCGTCGAAGACCGAGCGGATGCCGCGGGCGGCCAGCCGCTTCTGCTCCATGGCTTCGCGCATCGCCTCCTTCAGGGCCGAGTCGTCGCCTTGCATCGTCATCGCCTGGTCGAGGTGCGCCCACTTCGCGCCGGGCGCGGCGGGGTCGACCATCGCGGCGAGCATGGCCTCCGTCCGGATCACGCTGGAGGTGGGCGGGGCCTCGGGCTCCTCGGCGAGCGCCTCCGCCGCGCGGGCCTGCAGCTTCGCCTCGTAGGCGGCCTGGTGCGCCTGGTCGTCCTTGCGCGCGCCGGCCGGCTCCTCGGACACATGCTCCTCGGCTACATAGAGGTGCTCGATGTCCGAGAGGTCCTCGCGCTTCACCTCCGTCACCCCGCGCCACACCGCGTAGACGAGGCCCTCGTCGGCGTCGACGACCAGCGTGTCGAGCCGCAGGCCGACGGTCTCGAGCGCGCCGCTGCCCGCGCGCTTCAGGAACGCCCGCGGGCGGACGCCGGGGAGACGACAGCGCAAGTTGGCGTGCTCGGGATGGAGGTGACGCAGGGCGATCTCCTCGTCCCCGCGCCAGTACCCCTCGATCTGCTGATCGGCGGGCGCGGCGTTGAAGTAGCCCCAGTCGATGTCCTCGGGGAACCACGGGTAGCGCGTGCGCTGCCACGCGTCGTCATACGTGCCGGCGAGGCGCAGGCGGCTGCGCCACGTGCGCGGCACGGGGCCCAGGTTGATCGGCGCGGGGCGGTCGCCGCGAGACATCCACAGCCGCGAGGGATCTTCGAGGCTGGGCATCGGCGTGACCCTGCCCGCCTCCGTCTCGACCGGCGCGAGACCGGCGCCGACCGGGTTCTCGACCACCCCGGGCCCTCCCACCGCGCGCTCCCACGTCAGCGGCACCTTCTTGACCGGGCTGGGCACGCCCGGGCCCGTAGCGCCCCAGGCGCGATCTCCGAAGACGGCGATCTGCTTGCGGACCGCGCCGACTTGGAACGCAGCCTTGGAGTGCGGCACCGCGCGTCCCCCCGGGGCGTGAAAGCTGCCGACGACCAGGCACTCCCCTCGGGGCTTGAGCACCTCGAGGTCGGAGGCGTAGCGGAGGCTGCGCTCCGGGTCGTCGTCGTGGTGCGCGTCGCCCGTCGGCAGGACCTGCTCCTCGGCGAACGGACACACGCCTTCTTCGACGAGCGCGAACGTGGCCTTGACGACGACGGTCAGCGACGGCGCGGGCGGTCTCGCCTGCCACACGCGCCACGCCGTCTTCATGGCCGTGTCCTCGATCAGCTCCATGCGCCCGCCTCCCGTGGCGGCCGAGCCTACCGCGAATGCGGCTCTACGGGGCGGCGACCCGTCGCGCGGGCAGCGGGTATCCCCAGGGAGCGTCCTCGAGCAGCGCGCCTTCCCACGCACAGACCTCGCGCCACGTCGGGCGCAGCGACCACGTCGCGTCGATCCCCGGTTCGAGGCCGCGCAGGAACAGATAGAGGAGCCCTCCGAAGCGCGCCTCGTACGCCGCCTCGTCGTGGATCGAGAGCGCCTTGAGGGCGCCGAGCGTGTAGAGGCGCGCCTGAACCAGGTAGTTGTTCTCGACGTGCCCCGCGACCGCGCCCTCCGCGTAGCTCGGGAGCCGGTCGCTCTTGTAGTCGAGCACGTGGTAGCGCCCCTCGTGCTCGACGATCAGATCGATGACGCCGCGCACGAAGCCGCGGTCGATGCGGAGGCCGGCCGCCTCGAGCCGCGGCGCGCCCTCCCCCAGCCGAGGGTGTCCGCGCTCGGGGATCGGGTGCAGGAAGGGCAGCTCCTTCGCGAGCCGGCCCGCCCGGCAGAGCCCCGGGAGCGTGCCTCCGTCCGCGAGCCGGAGCGGAGCGTGGAGGGCCGCGTGCACCAGCGCCGCGGCGTGCGACATCCAGCGGAGCTCCACCCCGTTGGCCGCGGCTCGCGCCTCGAAGAGCGCACGGATGTCGGGGTCGAGGAGCATCGCCTCGGGCGACTCGATCGGCTCCACCGCCGCGAAGTCGAGGTGCTCGAGCACCTCGTGCAGGAAGACGCCCACCGCCGCGCCGCCCGGCATGGTCTCCTCTTCCGGCAGCGCCGCGTCGACGCTCTCGGCCACGAACGCCTCCTCCGCCGCGCCGTCGGCGCCTCCGTCGGTCTCGGCGGGACGGAAGCCGCCCGCGAGGCGCTTCATGCGGGTGTAGGACGTGACGTCGAAGCCGCCGCGGGCCCGCCGCAGACGCGCGAAGCGCCCGGCCTCGTCCGGATCGGCGCCGAGCAGCGCGGGGGGCGGCGCCCACGCGTCGAGCGCGAGGCGCGGGTCGGCCCCTCCGTCGCGGGACGGCCTCACGTCGATCTGCGCGCGATCGAACGCGTGCCCCGACTCGACGAGCGCGCGGAGCCGTTCGTTCAGCACCCGGTAGGGCCCGTCGAGTCGGCGCAGCTCGTACTCCCCCTCGTCAGCGGGCGTCGCCTGCGGGATCGCCTCCTGCGGATCGTCGAAGAAGAGATCGAGCTGCGGGCGGCCCGCGGGCTCGCCGAGGGGGAGCTCCGCCTCGAGCTCGAAGCTCGCCTCGCCGGCCACCTCGACCCCGGGCGGCGGCGACCCGAAGTAAGGCAAGTAGAGTCGACGACGCGCGCGGGTCAGCGCCACGTAGAGGAGCCGCTCTGCCTCCTCGCGGCGCTCGCGCTCGATGCGCGCGCGGACGGGCTCCGTGGGGTCCCCGATCCAGGCGACGCGGCGGCCGTCGTCGTCGTGGAAGACCTTCGGCGCGAGGCCGTCCGCGCGGACCTCGCTCAGCCCGCCGACGAGGAAGACCACCTCCGCCTCGAGCCCCTTCGACTTGTGCATCGTCAGGATCTGCACCGCGTTCCGCTCGCTCTCGAGCCGGTGCACGTTGCCGCTCTCGCCGGGCGGCAGCTCCCGCTCCTCGATGAACGCGCCGAGCCGCGCCAGCAGCTGCGAGATCGAGCGACGCCCGCGGTGGGTCTCCTCGAGCAGGACCTCCAGGATGTGCTGGTAGTCGGTGAGCCGGCGCTCGCTCTGCGCGGCGAACAGCTCGCGGCGGGCGAGCCCGGACTCCTCGACCAGGGCGCGAAAGAGCGCCGCCCAGCGCTGCGACTCGGCGAGCTCCCGCCACCTCGACAGGTGGCTCACGAGCGGGTGCTGGGGCGGCAGGTCGCGGCAGTCACCGAGCCGGTCGAGCGGCACGGCGAAGAACGGCGTCAACCAAGCGTGCAATCGGCGCACCGGATCGTCGGGGCTCTCGACGGCGCGGAGCAGCTCCCACACGTGCCTGGCGGCTTCCGTCTGGAAGAGCCCCTCCTGCTTGAAGTGCGCGTGCGGCACCGAGGCCTCGGCGAGCGCGCGGCCGACCGCCTCCGCGTCGCGCTTGCTGCGGCAGAGCACGTGCACGTCCGATGGCGCGAGCGGGCGCGTCTCCTCGCCGTCGTCGAGGCGCAGGCCTCCGTCGAGCAGGCGACGGATCTCGGCCGCGACGTAGGCCCCGAGCGCGCGCTCCACCCACGCGCGCCGAAGCTGTGGCCGACCCACCAGGTGCAGCAGCGTGACCGGCGGCGCGTCGCTCCCGTCGGGGGCGAGGGCCCGGCGCTCGGGCCGCCCGCAGCTGACGGGGTGCGGGTAGGCGTTGACCCCGGTGAAGAAGCCCTCCGCGAGGATGGCGTTGACCTGCGCGATGAGCGGCGCGCTCGAGCGGAAGCTGACCGTGAGGGGCACGCTCTGCCCGCCGCCCTCGACCACCGTGTCGCGGGCGGCGTGGTAGGTGTGCACGTCGGCGTTGCGGAAGCCGTAGATGGCCTGCTTCGGATCGCCGATGAGGATCAGCCGTCGGTCCGTCTCGCTCCCGGTGGCCGGCGCCTCGAAGAACACGCGGCGGAAGATGTCCCACTGCACGCGGTCGGTGTCCTGGAACTCGTCGACCAGGGCGACGCGGTAGCGCCGGCGCAGCTCGTCCGCGAGCACCTCGCCGCCGTCGCTGAAGAGCGCGTCGCGCAGCATGCGGAGCATGTCGTCGAAGTCGAAGTGTCCCCGCTCGCTCTTGCGGCCGCTGAGTCGCATCGCGATCTGGGGGAGCATCTCACCCAGCAGCACCGTCAGCGGGCTGCCCGCGCTGCGGCCGAGCGTCTCGACCAGATCCGCGAGCCCCGTCAGCGGCGCCTTCGCCTTGCCCAGGTAGTGCCGCACGTACTGGAGGTTGGTGCGCTTGCCGGGCGCGTCCTGCTGCGCCCAGTCCCAGAAGGAGAGGAGCGCCGTGAAGAAGTCACCGCCCGCGCGCAGCGCCTCCACCGTGGGGGCGAGGGCGAGCAGCCGCGGCGGGATCTCCTTCTTCGGGTTGCGGCTCAGGCCGCTCTCCAGGGCGCGCCGCGCGAAGCCGCTCGGGCCGAGCTCGAGGCGGGTGGGGAGCCGCTTCAGCGCGTCCTCGGCGCGTGCCCGGTCGAAGCGCGGCTCGGGCGCGCCGCGCTCCACGTACCAGCGATAGAGGCTGTCCTCGAGGCGCTGCACGTCCCACTGTGAGAGCGCCCGCTCGAGCACGGGCGCCAGGCGCGCGCCGGGGGCGAGGGCCACGCGGAGCTCCTGGCGGAACGCCTCGGCGAAGACCTCTCGCGACTCGACCTGCTCCTGCCGGAGGAGGCGCGCGCAGTCGAAGGCGCTCTCCGTCAGCACCCGCTGGCAGAACGCGTGGATGGTCGAGATCGGCGCGCGGTCGAAGACCGCCAGCGCGTCACCGAGGCGCCGCCGTGCCACCTCGTCGATCACCCAGTCCTCCGCCGCGGCGGGCGCCGCCTCGTCCGGAGGCTCGAGGAGATCGCGCAGCTTGGCCCGCACCCGCTCGCGCATCTCTCGGGTGGCCTTCTCGGTGAAGGTGACCACGAGGATCTGCTCGAGCGGGACCTCGCGGGTCAGGACCAGCTCCACCACCAGGTGCTCGAGCGTGTAGGTCTTGCCCGTGCCGGCGGAGGCCTCGATCACGGCGTGTCGATCGAGATCGATCTCGCCGAGGATGGCGGGGCGTGGGTAGGTGTGCGGGGCGAGGCTCGAGCCCATCTCAACAGCCCTCCCGACGCCTGGCCGGATCTCCCCGTCGCGCCCATCCATGGGTGGGCCCCGATGCGGCTCGGTCCGGAGTCTCGAGGTGTGCTCTCATGCGTGGCGTCAGCCGCCCGCGAAGCGCCGCACCGCCTGGGCCAGGATGCGCGCGAAGCCGGGCAGCTCCTTGGCGCGGATGGTCACGCCCTGGCGGGTGGGGCGCAACTCGCCGCTGCCCTTGCCTGCGACCTTCTCCCAGCGGCGGATGTCCAGGAACGGGGCGCTGCCCTTGTAGCGCCGGAAGCTCACCCGCACCTCCGCGCCGTCCTCGCGCCCGAGGCTGAGCAGCGTGTGCGACTCGTCGATCACCGGGGTGGGCGCGCGGCGGTCCTCCCGCGCGTCGCTCTCCGCCTGCGCGAGGAGCGCCTGCTGGGTGAAGGTCAGCGGCTCGTCCCGGAGCTGGGCGAGCAGCGCGTGCCCGATCTCGGCCGCCTCGGGATCCGACACCGCGTCGTAGCGGCTCTGGGTCCGCGGGGGATCGGCGGGCGCCGAGCGGCCGCGCTCCACGAACAACGGGATCTGGATGATCTTGCCGCTCACCATCGCGAGGACGCGACGCGCCTGGACCGACTGACGCCCCAGGGCGATTTTTTTCGCTCACATCGCCGAGGTCGTCTCGACCACCTGGACCTGATGGTGAAAGACCGGGCTGAGGCCGCCGGTCGACCACTCCCACATGAGGATCAGGCGCGTCCCGAGGCGGTGCATGCGGATGTTGCTCGCGCTGCGCGTCCGGCTGTCGGAGGTGAGCGGGATGCGCCCCGTCTCCGTGCCGAGGCCGTTGAGTCGGATCACCTCGAACGTCGTGCCGGTGGACGTGACGAAGAGGTCCGCCCCGTCCCAGACCAGGCCGCGGCTCCCGTCGAAAGTGCTGGCCATGCTCGGCAGCGTCGTCGTGGCCATCCAGCCGAGGTCCCAGAGGCGGAGCGCCAGGGCCGAGCCCCCTGTCGTGACCGTCGCGTAGCCGAACGAGCCGCGGGCGGCGAGCGCGATCTGCTCGGCGGGGACCCGGAGATCGAGATCGGCGCCGAGCGTGCCGGAGACATCGAGCGAGCGCGTGTGGAGGTAGTCCGGGCGGGATCCGCTCGGATCGTCGTGCCGGTAGAGGAGCTGCCAGGCGTCGTCGTTCCAGACGATCGAGGGCGTGTTGCCGCGTTGCGGATCGGGGGCCGCGCTCACCACCTGCTCGGCGCGCATGACGCCGTTCGGGCTCACGATCGCGGCGTGCACCTCGCGGCTCCCGCGCGAGTCGGTCCAGGTCACGCCGATCTCTCTCGGCGCGGGGCCCCAGACCGCGCGCGTGCTGCCGGCTGCGTAGTCGGACGGGTGGTTGGTGAGGCGTCGCTCGGGCGTGACGATGGCGCCGCTCGTGGGATCGAAGGCCGCGTAGTACAGCTCGGAGAGGCAGCGCGAGCACGTCTCGGGCGCCGGATCGTGGCGTGGGTCGCTCCAGAACACCCCGAACCGGTCTCCGGCCCACGAGACAGCAACCGCGGCCGCGGCCCCGGGCGCGGTGCTCACGCGGACCGGCGTCGTGGCCGATGCGCCCAGCGCGGCCGGCACCACGGCGACGTAGACCTCCCAGTTGCCCCCGCCCGAGACCTGCTGGGACCAGGCGAGCCCGACGTTGCCCGTGCAGGGATCGACGGCGATGTCGCCGCCCTCCATCCAGTCGTTGCCCCAGCGCCCGCTCGTCGGCGTGCGTGCTCCCACGTCGGGCAGGGTTGGCGCCACGCACGCCCCGCCGCAGAGGACCTCCTCGTCCGGACAGCTCGTCGGCGCCCCGCCATCGGCTCGACCGGCGTCCATGTCGAGCGCCGCGTCACCCGCCGCGCCGTCGCTGGTCGCTCCCGCGTCCGCTACGGCCCCGGCGTCGTCGGGCGATGGCCCGCCGTCCATCCCGCCCTCGAGGCACTCTCCCTCGCTCGTGCAGGTCTCGCCGGGCCCGCAGGCCGGATTGCACGCCGAGACACAGTCCCCGGCGATGCAGACGAAGCCGCTGCGGCATGTGGGCACACAGACCGCGTCCCCGGCGTCGGTGTCGGCGGGGGCGGAGTCGCAGCCGGCGAACAGCGAGGCACCGAGAAGGGCGAAGGCGAGGGGAGGTGTTCTCACGACCGGAGTGTACGCCGAGCCCACGCGGGACATCCCTCCTCGGGGAGACCGGCTTGGTCGGCCGACCCGGGTACTCGGCTCTGGCCTGGTCGGCTGACCCGGGTACTCCCCACCGCCGCTCCTCGCGGCGGCGCCGCGGACGCCGGTCGGGCCGAATTTCGGGGAGCGACGCCGTCAGCGGTGTGAGCTCGGCCGTCGTTCTCGGTCAGCTGACGCCATTTCGTACACAGTTAGCGGATTTGTCCGCGAGAGGCCTCCGGACGGACGCAAGTGTGCGCGGCTCGAGTCGTCATCGAGCCGCGCGGAGCCTACTTGTCGCCGGGTTCGTCCGGAGGCTCGCCCCGGTCGCGCTCGTCGCGAGCGGGTGCGCTCGGGTCGATGTCTTCGCGCGGCGGCTCCGGCGCGTTCACGCGCGGCGGGAGCTCCCGCTCACCGCGCAGCGTCACCAGCCGCTTCGCCTTCGTGTCCCCATCGGTCGGCACGCGCGGCGACTGTTTGCGCGTCACCGACATCGACTCGCCAGCCAGGATCCGGGCGCCCAGCGCGTCCGCCTGCTGTTCCGCGTCCACACTCGACGCGTAGGCGCGGAGCTTCTCGCTCAAGACACGCAGGGCATCCGCCGACAGGCGCGCGCTCGTGTCCTCGAAGGTCTCGTCCGCGGCCAGCACGGCGTCGTCGTCGGGCGCCGCCACGTTCGCGCCGTGCTGGACCTTCATCAGATAGGTCCCCGCCGGGAACTCCACGTCGTGCTCGCCGCGGGCTCGCGCCTTCCGCGCCGCGCGGTGCCGCTCGCGAAACGCCTCCGTCTCCTTCTCGCAGTGCTCCTCGAGCTCGTCGTCGTCGATCACACGAAAGCCCGGGGGCGGTCCACGCTTCTGCTTGCGCGGGGACGCCGGCTCGGCCCAGGGGTGCTGCCTCCGCAGGCGCTCCGCTCCCAGCACCGGCCACTTCCGCTCCCTCGCGTGCGCTTTCTCCGCCGTCCGACGCGCGCGCTCGAGGTGCTCCACCACCCGGTCCGCGCCCAGCTCTCGCGCCAGCCGCGGCGGCATCGAGAAGCGCAGCTCCTCGTAGGGCTCGGTCGTGCGCGGGTCGAAGTACAGCGGCGGACGCGCCACGCGGATCACCGCCCCCTTCATCATCGCCGGCTCGCTCACGAACCCCGGGTACGCCTTCACCGTCTCCGTCAGGCCATCCTTGACGACCTGGATGTCCGAGTAGTGCAGGTAGCCGAGCTGCGACGCGGAGTTGACCAGCCGCATGTGATGGCTCCGCCCGTCCCCGAACACGCGCTCGGGCGGCTCGAAGCCGTGCTCCTTCAGGAACGCCTTGACGAACTTCGACACCTCTCCGTGGAACAGGCGCTTGAAGTCCGGGAGGTTGGCCTTCGTCGCCGTCACCGTGTCGTGCATGTGGTTCGGCTCGATGGTGATCTGGTGCAGCAGCGCGTTCGTCTTCCGCTGCGCCGCCCCGAGCGCGTAGAGGATCCCCTCGTGCAGCTCCGGCGCGAACGGCGTCAGGAACAGCTTCCGGAACGCGCAGCGCACGGTCAGCCCGTAGGTGCCCGCCGCGTGGATCGACGGCGGGCTCACGCGCTCCCTCTCTCTCTGCGGCCGGACACGCCGGCGGACTCCGCAAGCCCCGATCCGGATCACCCCGCATGTGATCTCGCGGACTTACGAGCCCGGATCGGCGGGGGTGGCGGGCGGAGGGGTGGCGGACGCCGGCCGGGAGGGGGGTCCAGCGATCAGGCGTCCCGGATCTCCTCCGCCACCCGCTCCGCGCTCTCGAGCGCCCCCTCGATGAAGCCCTGGTGTTCCCGCGCGGTCTCGGTTCCGGCCCAGTGGATGCGGCCGCTCGGTGCGCGCAACGCATCGCCGTGCTCCCGAAGCAGGCCGGCCTGCGCGAGGCCGACGGGGCAGCCGCGGCTCCAGCGCTCTCGCGCCCACTCCCTCTCGACGTGATGCGTGAAGCCGGCCGCCTTCGAGCCGAACGCGTCGACGAGGCGCCTCACGACGCGCCGCTCGCGCTCGCGCTCCGGCAAACACGAGAGCTCACGCGCAGGCTGCGCGACGCTGAAGGCGACGAGACACGGACGTGAGTCATCAAAAGAGGTGTTGTCCATCGTCACGCTGACCGGCCCCTCGTCGAAGACCACCTCGCCGCTGAGCCCCTCCTCACGCCAGAACGGCCGCTCGTAGAGGAGCAGGTGCTTCGTCGTGGCGCCGGTGGGCATGCGGTCGATCAGCCGCCGTCGAGCCGGTGGGAGCGCGGGCTCGAAGACGACCCGGCGCGCCAGCGCGGGCGGCAGCGCCATCACGACGCGCCGCGCGCGAAGCTCTCCCCCGTCGTGCACCACCGTTACGCCCTCGTCGCCGACGTGAACCCGACGCACCGGGCAGCCCAGCCGCACGGCGTCGCCGAGCCGCTCCGCCATGCCGAAGGCGAGCCGCTGCGCACCGTCCCGAAAGCGCGTCTGCTGGTTCCCCTCCTCCGACTCGATCAGCGGGAGCACGCCGCCCGCGCTCTGGGCGTAGGTGAGGAAGCTGGCCAGCGACAGCTCCCGCGCCTCGACCCCGAAGACGACCCGCATCGCCGCCTCGACCAGGTCGCGCGCGACGCCGCTCGGGACGTGCGCGCGCTGCCACGCGTCCAGGGTCGTCGCCTCCGGCTCGTCGGGACGCTCGAGGGAGATCCGCGCGCGCATCTTCTCCATGCGCCCCATCGCGTGGTGCAGGGCGAGCAGCGAGAGCGGGTCGAGCTTGGGGATCGTGCCCCGATAGCGGCGCGCGCGGCCACGCACCCACATCAGCCGATCGCCCTCGGTGTGGGTGTCGAACGTGTCGAGCCCCAACGAACGGGTCAGCGCCCAGACGCGGCGCTGGCCCGGTCCGATCCACTGGCCGCCCACGTCGAACCGCGCGCCGCCGATGTCCTGACTGAGCAGCCGGCCGCCTACGCGGTCCCGCGCCTCGAGCACCACCACATCGCGCCCGTCCGCCGCGAGGAGCTGCGCCGCGCGCAAGCCGGCGACCCCCGCGCCGACGATGGCCACGTCCATGGCGGCGAGACTACCTCAGAGCCAGAGGCGATAGAGGAGCGCCCGGGCCATCCAGCCGATCTGCTTGCGCTTGGTGTAGCCCGGGATCGCGCTCCAGGTGCGACTGGCTTCGCGCAAGGCATCTTTCGCTTCCTGCGCTTCCCCTGCCCGGTGGTGCGCGAGGGCGACCTTCACGTGACCTTCGATGGAGGAGCTGTTCTTCTCGAGGTAGCGGTCGTACGCGTCGATGGCCTCCTGGTGACGGCCGAGCTGACTCAGCGCGTCGCCCGCGACCCTGAAGGCCTCGCCGAAGCCGACCCGCGCGTCCACCTGAACCGCCTCCACGAGCGGCCCGAGCGCCTCCTCGTGCTTGCCCGTCTTGTGCAGCGCGAGCCCGCGCAAGAAGAGCAGCTCCGCGCTGTCGCGATCTCGCTCCCGCGCCTGGTCGACGAGCTTCAGGGCCGCGCCCGGTCGAAGCCGCTCGAGATAGATGCGGGCCAGATCACGGCGCGCGGTGACGTTCGCGGGGTTCGCGGCGATCTGCTCGCGCAGCGCGCGGATGCGACCGAAGGTTCGCAGCAGGACCCACGGATCGGGGATCCACCGTCGCAGCAGGATCATCACGCCCAGGCCGACCAGCACCGCGGGGTGATCGACCAGCCAGTACGCGCCGAAGATGCCGAGATAGTAGAGCCAGTAGTAGCCCATGGTCGCTCGCACGGGTTCGAGTACGCCTCATAGCATGCCATCCTTCCTGCCGTGGCTCGCAAACCCGCCTCTCTCGACTGGATGATCCGGATCGCAGCGCCGCTCGCGGTCCTCGCGGTCGTGGTCGCGGTCTTCTTCGGCGAGCGCATGTCCATCGATCACCAGCTGCAGCTGCGCGCGCCCCTCGAAGCGGCGCCCGGCGACACGCTGCCGGTGCAGGTCATCCTCGTCGGCGATCTCGAGGCGCTGGACGGGCCGCATCTGATGGCCGCGCGCACGCTCGTCCGTGTGGTCCAGGGGGACCGGACGCTCGCGGAAGAGACGCTCGAGCCGGCGGCGGGCGGCGGCGCGGTGGGCACGGTCCCCCTGCCCGACGAGGCGTTCGGCGACGCGTCGATCGTCGCGGTCGCCTGGCTCGGAGGCGATCCCGTCGCGAGCGCGACGCGTCGACTGCGCATCGTCGCCGAGCCCGAGGCGACGCCGACCCTCGGTCGGCTCGCTGGCGATCTGCAGCGCCTCGAGCCCGGGCCGATCACCCCCGCAGAGGACGCGGTCGAGGGCGGTCCGCCGCCGTGGCCCCTCGAGGTGCGGGTCGTCGGCGGGGCGTGCGTCCCCGAGGCGCGCTGCGAGATCCTCGTGCACGTGGGCGAGCCGGCGGCGCGGGTGCGGCTCGCGCTGAGCCAGTCGGCCACGGTCGAGCCCGCCCCGGAGGAGGAGACCAGCGGGCTCGTCGCCCTCGCCGCCACCGTGCACGGTCCGGAGGCGCGGGTGGTGCTCGAAGTCTTTCGGGACGACGTGCTCGTCGCGACCCGCTCGGTGCAGCTCCCCGTCGCGCTCGCCACGCCCTGGCTCGACGTCGAGCCGAGAACGACCGCGGCGCCGGTCCTCCGCGTCCACACGCTCGGCGATCGCCCGGGGCTCTTCGTCGACGCGTACCAGGACGGGCGATGGCGTCATGCCGCGGCCCGCGCGAGCGAAGACGGGCCCTTCGCGCTGCCGTACACGCTCGGACCGGGCCTCTGGCGCCTGCAGGTGCGCACCGACCCGTTCTCGTCGGATCGTGCGGCGATCCGCTACGTGGCGGTCGGGGCGCCCGACGACGGGCTCGCCGCCATCGACGAAGCGGGGGGAGAGGGCCGCGCGCCCCCCGGGCCCGACGCGCTTCGGCTCGCGTGGGCCGCCGCCTCCCTCGAGGTCGGCGTGCACCCGCTCCCCACGCCGACCAGCGGGATGGACGCGGACCGGGCCCGGCTCGAGAAGCGGCAGTCCCGTCTCCGGTGGGCGGCCCTGATCGCGATCGTCCTCGGGCTGATCGTGGCCGTCATCGTGTTCCTCCGGCAGGGGCTCGACGCGGCCCTCGAGGCGCAGCGTGTGATGGACGAGACGGGCGACCCGGAGCTCTCGAGCGCTCGACACCGCCGACGCACCCTCTTGTCGGCGCTGGCGATCGTGGCCACGGTGCTGCTGGCCTTCG
>SHBB01000225.1 GCA_004213565.1 Sandaracinaceae bacterium | reverse complement strand
TCGAGCGGGCGCTGGGCTGACCTCGCTCCGCTCGTCCGAGCGCTCGCCGGCCGCCTCCAGCGCGCGCTCGACGGCGCGGTGGAGGTCGAGGAAGAACTGCGCCTCGCCGAGCTTCTCCGTGAAGCCGCCCCGCGCCATCACGTCGCGCACGGGGCCCTTCGCGTTCGCGACGAAGAGCGCGATGCCCGCGCCCTGGAGGCGGGTGTGGATGTCCTGCAGCATCGACTCCGCGCTCGCGTCCAGATCGTTGATCCCGCTCGCGTCGAGGACCAGCGCTCGGGTCTCTCCGTCCAGGAGCAGCCGGTCCACCTGGTCGCGGAAGTAGTCCGCGTTCGCGAAGTAGAAGCTCGCGTCGAAGCGCCAGATCTTCACGCCCTCCAGCTCCTCCGCCTCGTCGAAGCGCCGGACGTTGCGGTAGAGCGTCGTACCGGGCAGCCGCCCGAGCACGGCGTGGTGCGGGCGCGTGCTGCGGTGCACGAAGAACGCGAGTGACGTGACCACGCCGGCCGCGATGCCCTCCTCGATGCCGACGAAGAGCGTGACCACGAAGGTCAGGCCGAGCAGCACCGCGTCCGGGCGCTTCACGTGCCAGAGGTGCTTCGCCTCCTTCCAGTCCACGAGGCCGAAGACCGCCGTCATCACGATCGCGGCGAGCACCGCGTTGGGCAGGAAGTGGAAGAGCGGGGTGAAGAACAGGAGGCTCACGCCGATGACCACCGCCGTGATGGCGCTCGCGAGGCCGGTGCGCGCGCCCGCCTGTCCGTTGACCGCCGTGCGGCTGAAGCCGCCCGTCACCGGGTAGCCGCCGAAGAAGAAGCCGGCGACGTTGGCGAGGCCGAGCCCGACGAGCTCCTGGTTCGCGTCGACCTCGTAGCGGTTCTTGCGGGCGAACGCCTTCGCCACGCTGATCGACTCCATGAACCCGACGAGCGAGATCACCAGCGCGGTCGGCAAGAGCGCCGAGAGCTTCGCCAGATCGAAGCCGGGCACGCTCGGCGTCGGCAGCCCGGCCGGCACGTCGCCGACGATCGCCACGCCCGCCTCGTGCAGCCCGAAGCCCCAGGTCACCAGGGTGCCGAGCACGACGACGGTCAGCGCGCCCGGAAAGCGCGGCGCGCGCTTCTTCAGCACGAGCAGGATGACGACGGCCACCGCGCCGATCGCGAGGGTGGGGAGGCTGGTGTCGGGCAGGGCGCGCGACGCGTTCAGCAGCAGCTCGTGCAGGTGCGCGCTGCGCGGGATGGAGGCGCCCAGGAGGTGCTTCAGCTGACTCAGCCCGATGATGATCGCGGCCGCCGAGGTGAAGCCGCTGATCACCGGGTGGCTCAGGAACGTGACCAGCTTGCCGAGACGGAACACGCCCATCGCGAGCTGGAGCACGCCGACCATGCCGGCCAGCACCACCGCGAGCAGCACGTACTCGCTCGAGCCGGCCTCCGCGAGCGCGCCGACGCCGGTGGCGACGAGGAGCGAGACCATGGCCACCGGGCCGACCGCGAGCTGGCGGCTCGTGCCCAGCAGCGCGTAGACGAGCAGGGGGACCACGGACGCGTAGAGGCCGATCACGGGCGGGAGCCCGGCGAGCATCGCGTACGCCATGCCCTGGGGGATCAGCATCACGGCCACGGTCAGGCCGGCCGACACGTCACCGGCCAGGTCACGTCTCGCGTCGTAGCCGCGCAACCAGCCCAGCGCGGGCACCCACTTCGTCAGCGTCTTCATGGCTCCCGTTAGAGCACGACGCGTGCCGACGGTCTCGGTGCGACGCGAGCGGCCCCTCGCAACGACGTGAAACGCGCCCTGGAACGCGCTCAGAAGGCCAGGGTCAGCTGGCTTCGGAGCCTGAGCGCGTCGCGCGCGCCGTCGCTGCGCTCCGTCCGCATCCAGGCGACATCGTTCATCCACGACAGGCTGCGGCCGATGATGAGCACGTTCACCCCGAAGGTCAGCTCCTGCGTCGCGCGCAGGCTGCCGACGTCTCCGTACTGCGCCTCCCACGCCTCGCGAGCGCCTAGATCCGAAGGCTCGAGGGCCGCGGCCCAGTCGGAGGCGTCGGCGCGCAGCGCGTCGAAGAGATCCACCCGGGCGAAGCGCAGCGAGAGCTCCACGTGGCGATGCGCGTGCCAGCCCAGCTCTCCCAGGACACCGACGCCGGCCGGTCGGGCGGCGCCGGCCGCGTCCTCGAACAGCCCGAGGTGCACGACGCCGACGAAGCTCACGCCGAACGCCTTCAGCCAGAGCTCGGGCGCGACCCTGAGCGCGTAGTCACGGCGATGGGTGGGATCGGTGTCCCACGCCACACTGAGCGCGACGGCGTGTCGGAGGGGCCCACCGGAGACGTCCATGACCGTGCTGGTGTCCATTCCGTCCGCGGAGTGCACGGCGCGCCCCACCAGCTCGAGGTGCAGCGGCTCGGGGGGGCGGGGATCGGTCAGGCTCGAGGGGTTCCCGTGCGACTCGCCGTACACGCGCGGCAGCTCTCGGGCGTACGCGCCCCGGCGGTTCTCGCCCGCGAACGCGCCCACCGCGTAGCCGAAGGCGTCCAGCTCGCCGTGGGCCATCACCCCGAGCTGCCGCTCGCCCCCGAACCAGCGGCTCGTGAGCGGCCAGTCCACGTTGGCGAGGTGGATCAGCGACTGCTGCCAGTACTCGGTGTAGGGCACCTTGAATTGACCGACGCGGACACGCAGCCCGGGCACGAGGGAGGCGTCGACGAAGAGATCGATGAGCTCCATCCCGCCGGGGACCAGCTCGAGGTGCACGGTCCCCTGGACCCGGCCGTCCGCGAGCGAGGGGCGCAGGATCGGGCGGAGGCGCCGGATGCGGAGCGCCGTCTCGCCCGGGGCCTCCGTCTGGAGTTGCAGCTGCGCGATCCCGGACAGCCGGAGCGAGGCGACGTCGTCCCCGACCGTGAAGGGGCCGAGCGCGTCGGGCCAGCCCTGCGCGCGCGCCGCGTTTGGCGCGAGGAAGGTCAGGGCCAGGATCGGGAGCAGGAGCGCGAGCGGTCTCATCGGACCTCCTCCACCTCGATGCGTCGCTCCGTGACGCGCGCGCGGTAGAGAGGGAGGCCGTCGGCGAGGTGGTGCAGGGTGGCCTGCAGCTGGACGCGCCCGAGCCGCTCGAGCTCGCGCTCCAGCGCCGCCTGTCCCCCCTGCGGGTCCGCGTGCGCCCGCAGGGCCGGGTCCTGCTCGACGAGGAAGCTCGCGTTCTGCTCGCGGAGCCACGCGCTCACCTGGGGGTGGTTCACGAACAGCTCGCGGTCCCCGATGCGAGGCGCCACCGTCGGGACGCGCGTGTAGGGGTGCACCGGCCCGCCCAGGACCACGTCCACCACCGCGCCCTCCGCGTGCCCACCCTCGAGCACGACGAAGTCGATCGCGTCCCCGCGCCAGAGGCGCACGAAGATGGCGCGCAGCAGCGTCTCGCTCAGCTCCGGCCGCACCTCGTAGTCCTCCGGGTGAGCGCGGATGAGCCGCAGATGCCCGCACCCGATGTGCGCGGGCGTGGTGAGCGCGTCGAGCAGCGCGGGCTCGAGCGCGTGCGGGGGGTGACGCACCAGCCGCTCGATCCCTCGGGCGAGCGCGGTGGAGAAGCGCGGGTCGTCAGCCAGGTGCCGCTCGAGGGCCTCGAGCGCGTGGCTGTCGGTGTGGAGGTAGAAGCGGCCGAACGCGTCGAGGTAGGCGTCCAGGATGGGGCCGATCTGCGCCGGCTCGAAGGGCGCGCCGCGCACGCGCTCGGCCGCCGCGAGCGACAGCAGCAGCTCCCCCGCGTCGCCCCCCGGCGTGCCCACCACCGAGCGCGGGTCTCGCCCGTCGACGCAGGACTGCGTGCCTTGCATCAGCAGCGCCGCCGCCTTCACCCAGCGGATCTGCCGCGGGTCGCCGAGGTGGGCCTCGATGTCGCCGACGCGCAGGGGCCCCGCGTGCGCGGCGGGGAGAGGTCGGCGCGGTGGCGCGGGCGCGCCGCGCACCACCGGTCGGTCCTCGTCGCGCCAGGCGAGCATGCCGCCCGTCATCGAGGCCACGGCGCTGAAGCCGAGATCCTCGAGCTCCCGCGTGGCCCGCGCGGAGCGGCGACCCGACCGGCAGACGAGCACCACCGGCGCGTCCGGGTCCCAGCCCTCCGCCGTCTCCCCCAGCTCCGCGAGCGGCACGTGGCTCGCCCAGGGGAGGCGACCGAGTGGCCCGGCCAGCTCCTCCGCGTCGCGCACGTCCACGACCCGCGCCCGGCAGTGGTTGCGTAACACCCACTCCGGGTCCACCTCGGGGACGCCGCCGGGCGAGCGCTCGAAGGTCACGGGCCCGCCCGTGGGGTCGCAGGGCGGCGGCGGGCGCGGCGCGGGCGTCTGACAAGAAACGATGAGGAGGGAGAGGGCGAGAGAGCGTGGCATGCCACTTCACCCAACAAGAAGCGCGCCACCCCGCCTCGTCGGAGTCGCCGTCGCACGTCGCCGCGCCTGGCGCGTTCGCGTTGCAGCCCGCGTTTCGGGCCGTTGCAACCCGGCTCCCGGGGCATCCACCGAGGGCTTGGTACGGATCCTGTGTAGCGGTGGGTTGCGGGTCCGCCTGCGCGGCTCGACATTGAGGAGCCGGCACCGCGGCCGTTTGGAGCCCTAGACATGGAAGACTTCACCCCCATCGCCTCCTCGATCGGAGGCATCCTCATCGGGATCAGCGCGTCGATGCTGCTCCTGTTCAACGGCCGCATCGCCGGCATCAGCGGCATCTTCTCGGGCGTGCTCTTGCCGCGCGCGGGGGAGCTGGGCTGGCGCGCGGCCTTCCTCGGCGGCCTGCTCGTCGGCGGGATCGCGATGTTCGCGGTCCAGCCGCAGCTCTTCGCGGTCACTTACGACCGCACGCTCCCGATGATCGCGGTGGCCGGCCTGGTGGTCGGCTTCGGCGTTCGGCTGGGCAGCGGCTGCACGAGCGGGCACGGCGTCTGCGGCATCAGCCGCCTCTCGCGCCGGTCCATCGTCGCCACCGTCACGTTCATCATCACCGGGGCGGCGACCGTCCTGGCGGTTCGTCTGCTCCAGGGAGGTGCGTCATGAAGCAATCCATCGCGGCCTTCTTCGCCGGCCTGATCTTCGCCGTCGGCCTCGTGATCGCGGGCATGACCCAGCCCTCGAAGGTGGTCGGCTTCCTCGACTTCTTCGGCAGCTGGGACCCGAGCCTGGCGTTCGTCATGGGCGGCGCCATCGCCGTCCACTTCGTGCTCTTCCGGGTCATCCTGAAGCGCGCGAGCCCCCTGTTCGCCGGGAAGTTCGAGGTGCCGAGCCGTCAGGACCTGACCCCGGCGCTCCTCGTCGGCTCGGGGCTCTTCGGCGTCGGCTGGGGACTGGGCGGCTTCTGTCCGGGCCCCGGCATCGTCTCGCTCGGCTCGTTCGGCGCCGAGGCGGCGGTGTTCGTCGTCACGATGACGCTCGGCATGCTCGCTCACCGGCTGTTCGAGGGGCGCCCCAAGGCAGCCGCGGCGGCGAAGGCGTGACCTCAAGTCTCCGTGGGGCGCGCCGTTGAGGAGGGACATGCGAGCCACTCTCCGCCCCTTCTTCATCGCGCCCCAGGCCAGCGAGCCCCGTCAGCCCGCGCGTCCCCGCGTCCTCACGACCGCGAGCTACGCCCGCCCCATGGCCGGGTCGGGCGCGGAGGAGCCGTCGCCCCTCGAGGCGGCGATCCTCGACTACCTGCGCGCGCGCTGAGCGAGCGCTTCGGTCCCGAACGTGAAACGGCCGCCTCGCCCTCTCGGCGAAGCGGCCGTGTCTCGTTTCGAGCCAGTCGCGCCGATCAGCCGGGCGGCGTCGGCTGCTGGGTCGGCTCCTGCGGCGCCGCGCGCTGGCCGCGGACCCCACGGCGGTTCGCCATCAGCCGGCTGACGTCGTGCACCCAGAGCTCACCCTGGGGCCCGATCACGTAGAGCCCGTTGTTCATCACGAGCGCGAACCGCGTGTTCGGCTGCGCGAACCAGTTCGCCCGCGTCTGCACCAGGCGGCCCTGCCCGAAGTCGGGGTGCACGTCGTGGCGGTAGACCTCGCCCTGGTCGCTGACGATGTAGACCGCGCGGCCGACGTTGAAGACGTGCCGGACCTGGCGGGGTGACGCGATGGCCACGCGCCCGAGCCGCTGCGGGGGAGAGACGATGTTGCCGACCTGATGCGCCCAGACCTCGCCCTGCTGGGTGACGTTGATGAGGCGGTTGGCGACGCGGAACATGAAGACCGGGTCCTGCCCCTGCGTGCCGACGGGCGCGCCCTGGATCTGCTCCGGCGGCCCTACGCTCTCGTTGCGGATCTGGTGCCGGTAGAGGCTCCCGCGCTGGGTCACGACGAGGATGCTGTTGTTGTCCCAGGGGATGACGTATTCGGTCGCGTCGCCCTGCACGCCGACGGTGTGCCCGCGCATGCGGATGTGCCGATCGACGCGGTTGCGATGAACGCGCTGGTAGTAGACCTCGTCCGCCTGGTTGACCCAGATGATGCGGCCGCCGGTGCCGCCCCAGGCGAAGCGCGCGCGCACCGCCTCGGCGGCCACGGGGGCGCCGGTGATGCGTCGGGCGGGCCCGATCTGCGCGTCGACGGGCGTGGCGAGCGCGATGGCCAGCGTGGCGGCCAGCCCGGCCGCGAGGTGGGGGATACGAATCGGGGGTGAGCTCACGACGCCTCCAGGGACAGTAAAAACTGCATGTCGCGGAGGAGCGCGAGCCCTTGTTCGCCCGTCCCCCCACGACGAAGCCTTCGAATGGACCGGATAGGACGGCCCCCTCGGGCGGGCATTCTATCCGTGCCGGATTTTCTCCAGCCGCGGCAATACACCAGGCCGGGCGAGGGGCCGTCAAGCCTCCATTCGATCAGAACAGGATCGCCGCGACGCCCCCGACCTGGAACATCGACTCCGTCCCGAGGATGGAGAAGCCCCCCTCGACCCACGCGCCGAACACGCCGTCGAAGTCGAAGTGGGCCTCGAGCGACCCGTGCAGATCGAAGCGGGCTCCGAGCACGTCTCCCGCGAGCACGCCGGGTTGCACCACGGCCACGATCTCGCAGCGCACGAGCCGGGTCTCGCAGAAGTAGGCCCCCAGCCCCGCTCTCAGGCCGCCGCCGACGAGGTACTGGTTGGCGGCGAACGACTGGGACGCGCTGAGCCCCAGCCGCATCTGGCCGAAGTCCGGGATGCGCCAGTCGAAGCGCTCCTCGACGCGCACGAAGTCGATGTCGACGCTGGTCAAGAGGCGCGCCCAGCTGACGCCCGCGCCTAGCGCGAACTCGCTCGGCTCGCCGAAGCGCTCCTCGTCGATCGCGGTGGCCTCCGCGCCCACGCCGGTCCCGGTGCGGGCGTCGCCCGGGACCTCGAACGACACGTCTCTCGGCACCTGGCGCGCGTTCTCCTCCTCCCACTCGGGGTGGTCGCCCGTGCCGATGCGGTAGAGGATCTGCGGCTCGCCTTCCTCTTCTTCGGGCGGCGGCTCGAGCGGCTCGGGCGGGGGATCCATCTCCTCCGGGGAGAGGGTGGGGCGGGGGAGGGGGACTCGGCGCGCGGGGGCGGCTTCTGCATCCGCATCCGCTTCCGCGTCCGCATCCGCATCCGCATCCGCTTCCGAGTCCGCTTCCGAGTCCGCTTCCGAGTCCGCTTCCGAGTCCGCTTCCGAGTCCGCTTCCGTTTGGGCTTGGGCGTGGGACGGGGTGGGGACGAGGGC
This sequence comes from Sandaracinaceae bacterium, assembly GCA_004213565.1. Taxonomy (GTDB): domain Bacteria; phylum Myxococcota_A; class Polyangia; order Polyangiales; family Sandaracinaceae; genus JAVJQK01. Next base: position 6,093 of record SHBB01000225.1, on the reverse strand, counting down.
GGGGGCGACGGACGGGGCGAGGAAGAGGAGCGCGAGCCAGAGGGCGCGCTTCGGAGGCGGGAGGCGACGCAGGAGACGAGCCCGGACGCGAGCGGGGTCGCGAGCGGGGATGCGAGCCGGGGGAAGGGCGGCGCGGGTCATCGTCGCCCCAGCAGGCGAGAGGGGCCGAGCTTCGAGCGCAAGAACTGCTCCCAGGTTGGAAGGAACGTGGTCAAGAGCATGCCCAGGAACAGGCCGCCCGCGAAGCCGCCCAGGTGCGCGTCGCGCGCGACGCCGTCTCCCTCGCTCAGCATGTAGACGTCGGTCGCGGCCCCGATCAGCGCGAAGAGCGCGGCCTGGATCGGCGGGATGGGCCGGGCGAGGGGCCAGGCGGACGCGTGCGGCATGGTGCTCCAACGGAAGGCGAGCAGGACGTAGAGCCCGGCGAGCCCGCTGACCGATCCCGACGCGCCGAGCACGGTCGCTCGCCCGACGTCGTGATGGCGCAGCACGAAGGCGAGGCCCGCGGTGGCGGTGGTGAAGAGGAAGCCCCCGAGCACCCAGCGATCGCCGGCCACCTCGTAGAGCAGGCTGCCGAAGAACCAGAAGTAGAGGAGGTTGAAGCCGATGTGCTCGACGCCATCGTGCACGAAGGCGTAGCTCCAGAGCGTCCCGATCGAGCGCCAGGCCTCGGGGGCGCCCGGCGTGTGCTGCAGGGTCGCCCACGCCTCGGTCAGGTCGGACGCGCGCAGGGCGAAGCGCGTCGCCATCGAGCCCAGCGCGAGGTCGGCCAGGGCCACGATCGCCATGACCGCGCCCAGGGCGATGACGGCGCGGCTGTGGTCGAAGCGGCGGCGGGCCATGCGCCGAGAGCCTACTCCACCGGGCGCGCCGAGGCCGCCCGAGGTCGGCGATTCGCGCTGACGAGGCAAATCCTTCGGCGTGAGCTCCGACGACGGCTGGCTGGCGCCCGCCGACGCGGTCAGAGCGCTGACGCACGCTCCGCCCCGGTTGGGGCGTTCTGCCCGACGCCGCTCGCCGCATTCCCCGGATTCGGCCGCGGCACGTCAGGTGCGGTGGTTGCCGCGCATGCGCGCCACCGCCCTCGCCGCCGCCGCCCTGCCCTTGCTCCTGCCGGGCTGCGCGAACCTCATCCTGGTCGAGCTCGGCGAAGGATCGGTGCAACCCTTTCGTTTCGAACGCACGTTCTCCCTCTCGGAGCGCGCGAGGGACACCTGCCCCTTCGGCACCGTCGAGAGCTCGGCCGAGGACGCGCGACGCAGCGTGGTGACGTTCGCCCCGGTGGACGGCGCCTGCCTCGTCGACATCGCGCTCGAAGACGCCCGCCTGCTCACGCAGGAGCGCGTGGCGGCGCGCGCGGAGCGGCTCGCGGCCAAGGGCGACATCGGCGCCGTGCGCGCGCTCGACCTCGTGCTGACCACCCTCGTGCTCGAGGATCAAGACGGCGCGCCGCTGCCGCTCGAGCACGTTCGCAGCCTCGTGATCTCGGTCGACGGCGAGGCCGTGTGGCGTGAGCGCGACGTCGCGCAGATGGCCAGCTCGGGCGAGGCGCGCGCCACGATGCCGCAGGGCTTCGTCGATCGCTTCGTGCGCGCGCTGCTCGATCGCGAGGAGCTGCGCGCCGACCTCGGGCTGCGCCTCGTGATCGACGACCCGCGCCAGCTGGTGCCCGCGGAGCTGCGTGTCGACACCGTGCTCCAGCCGGTGGTGCTCGTGGACGGTCTCGACGCGAAGCTGTAGCGTCGCGCGCCATGAAGCGCGCACTCCTCGGGCTGTCTCTGCTCCTCTCGGCGTGCGCAGGCGCGCCTTCGCCCGCGCCCGACGCGCCGCCCACCGAAGAGGCCTCTCCGGCGCGCGTTCCGGCCCTGACCCTGGTCGAGTCGTGGCCCAGGGAGACCACGCTGGATCACGCCGCCTTGCCCGACGCGGTCGACGTCTGGCCCGCGCTCATCGGGGAGGCGCGCGAGTCGCTCGATCTCCTCTTCTTCTACGCCGTCACGGAGGAGGGCGAGGCGCTCGAGCCCGTGCTCACGGCCCTCGCGGAGGCGGCGCAGCGCGGCGTGCGGGTGCGCATGGTCTTCGACGCCGCCTTCCACGCGCGCATGCCCGAGGTGCCCGACCAGCTGGGCGCGATCGAGGGCGTGGACGTGCGCGTCCTCGACTTCGGCCCGCACGCGGGCGGCGGGGTCCAGCACGCCAAGCTCTTCGTGGTCGACGGCGAGGCGGCCTACGTGGGCAGCCAGAACCTCGACTGGCGCTCGCTCACCGAGATCCAGGAGCTGGGCGTGCTCGTGCGCGAGCCCGCGCTGGTGGGCGCGGTGGCCGACGTGTTCGAGATGGACTGGGCGCTCGCCGGCGGCGCGTCCCTCGAGGAGGCGAGGGCGCTCGGCACGCCGCGCCGCTTCCCGGTCGAGGTCGACTACGAGGGCGAGGCGGCGCGTGTGTGGCCCGTGTTCAGCCCGCAGCCCGCGCTCCCCGAGGGCGCCGAGTGGGACTGGCCGCGGCTCGAGGCGGCCCTCGCGAGCGCGGAGCGAGAGATCCGCTTGCAGGTGATGGGCTACCACCTCGTCGGCCACGGCGGCGACACCTGGCGGGACCTCGACGACGCCCTCCGCGCCGCGGCCGGCCGGGGCGTCCGCGTCCAGCTGATGGTGAGCCACTGGGAGACCCGCCCCGGCCGCATCGAGGACCTGAAGGCGCTCCATCAGGTCGACGGCGTCGAGGTGCGCGTCGTGACCATCCCCGAGGCGTCGACCGGCTTCGTGCCCTACTCCCGCACCATTCACGCGAAGTACCTCACCGTCGACGGCGCCCTGTCGTGGGTCGGGACCAGCAACGCCGCGGGCGACTACTTCCTGCACAGCCGCAACGCGGGCTTCGTCGTCGAGGGCGGGAGCTTCGCGCGACGGCTCGAGGCGTTCTTCGACGATCTCTGGGGGAGCGACTACGCGGAGGCGGTCGACCCGGCGCGCGCCTACGAGCCGCCGCGCGTGAGCGAATAGCCCTCCACCGGCTTGTCTCCAAATGGAGACGCCGGGTTCAGCGCGCGGAGCCTGAGGCCTTCACCGCTCGGGCCGCCTGATCCGCTCTTCTATCGCGCTGCTCGCTTCGGTATCGTCGGCGTCCCCCATGTCGGAAGATCCCGCCAAGCTCAAAGAGATGGTGACCCTCTACAAGCAGGGTCTCCTGGTCAACCCCAAGGACACGCGCAAGCGCTACCAGCTGGCGTCCGCGTATCACAAGCTCGGCGAGCTCGACAAAGCCATCAAGGAGTACGAGAGCGCGCGGCGGAGCAAGGCCGATCACTTCGGCACCCGCTACGGGCTCGGTCGCGCTTACGTCGAGGACGGCCAGACGGCGGAGGCGGTCGCGCCCCTCAAGGAGGCGGTGGCGATCAAGCCCGAGAGCAACGACTGCCAGTACGTGCTCGCCGAGGTGGCCACGCAGGTCGAGGACGTCGCGACGGCGGCCGACGCGTATCACGCTGTGACCCTGCTCGAGGCGGAGGCGGATCCGCCCGAGCACCCCGACGCGCCCGAGAAGGGCGGCGCCGCGTGCGTCGCGGCCGAGAAGTGGGAGCCCGCGATCGCCTGCTTCGAGCGCGCGCTGAAGCTCACGCCGAACGTGCCCGCGCTGCTCTTCCCGCTCGGCCAGGCCTACAACCGGCTCGAGAAGTGGGAGGACGGCAAGCGCGTCCTCGAGGCGCTCGTCGACAAGGAGAAGGACCACGTCGAGGGGCTCAAGCTCCTCGGCGAGGCGTGCAAGCACCTCGAGGAGGACGAGCGCGCCATCGAGGCGTACCGGCGCGCGCTGGATCTCGACCCGGACTTCCTCGACGGATACATCGCCATCGGCGGCGTCTACGAGCACGTCGGCCAGGACCAGGAGGCGCACAACTCCTACAAGATCGCGCTGCGCTTCCTGCCGGACGACGGCGCCATCTACTTCAAGCTCGGCCGCTGCCTGCGGCGCCTCGGGAAGAACGACGAGGCGCTCGAGCGGCTCGACAAGGCGTCGACCTTGCTGCGAGACGACCCCGAGGTCTTCTTCACCCTCGGGCTGACCCAGGTCGCGCTCGAGCAGCTCGAGGAGGCGGAGAAGTCCTTCGTCACCGCGGCCGAGATGCGCCCCGAGCACTTCGAGACGCAGGAGGCCCTCGCGCAGGTGCGCGCGAAGCTCGGCAAGACCGACGAGGTGGTCAAGAGCTACGAGAAGGTCGTCTCCCTCGACGACGGCAACGTCGAGGCGTGGACCGCGCTCGCGCGGCTCTACTTCGAGGCGGAACGCTGGGCGGACGCGGAGAAGGCCTCCATCGCGGTCCTGCGCGCGGAGGAAGAGAACGCCGAGATGCTCGTCATCCGCGGCACCTCGCTCAACCGTCAGGAGCGCTCGGACGAGGCGGTGCCGATCCTCCAGAAGGCGGTGAAGGTCGCGCCCGAGGACGCCATCGCCTCGCTGCAGCTCGCCATCGCCTACAACGCGGTCGAGCGCTGGCAGCAGGCGCAGCAGTCGGCGGAGAAGGCGATCCGCGTCTGGGACGAGGGCGGCGCCAAGCCGGAGCCCCTGGTCCGGGCGCGCGCCTACAAGGAGCTCGCGAAGGGCTGCCAGGCGCTCGAGGACGACCGCGAGGCGATCGGCGCGTTCCTCAAGGCGGCGGAGCACGACCCGGAGTTCATCCACGGCTTCCTCGAGGCGGGGCGGCTCAGCGAGAAGCTCGAGAAGTGGGAGGACGCGGCGCGCGCGTACGGCCGCGCGGCGGAGCGCAAGCCCGACGACGTCGAGGTCCATCGCACGCACGGCGCCTTGCTCGAGCGGCTGGGCAAGCACGCCGAGGCGGTCGAGGCGTGGCAGCGCGCGGTGAAGCTCGACGAGGAGGAGCCCAAGAGCCTGACCCGGCTCGGCTTCAACCTCAGCCAGGTCGCGCGCTGGGACGACGCGCGCAAGACGCTGTCGCGCGCGGTGAAGATCCGCCCCGACATCGGCGAGGCGTTCAAGTGGCTCGGCAAGGCCTGCCTCGAGCTCGACGACCTCGACGCGGCGAAGGACCACCTCACGAGCGCGCTCGAGATCGACTCGAAGTGGGCGGAGGGCTTCGCGCTCTCCGGGCGCCTGCACGAGAAGAAGGGAGAGCTGCCCGTGGCCGAGGAGCGGCTGAGCAAGGCGGTGGAGCTCGACCCGGAGGACGCGTCGCTCAAGGCGCTGCTCGGGCTCGTGCGCGTGAAGATCGAGAAGTACGGCGACGCGGTGCCGCCCCTGAACGCGGCGGTGAAGGCGAGCCCCGACGACGGCGCGCTGCGCCTCGCGCTCGGCGAGGCCCTCTTGCGGAGCGGCGGGGAGGGGCTGGAGCAGCTGCGCGCCGCGGTGGAGCGGCTGCCCGAGGACGCGGAGGCCCACGCGCTGCGCGGCGAGGCGGCGGCGAAGGCGGAGGAGCGCGACGAGGCGATCGCCGCGTACGAAGAGGCGAGCCGGCTCGACCCGGCGCGCACGGAGTGGCTCGGCCCGCGCGCCGCCCTGCTCGCGGAGGCGGAGCGCTTCGAGGACGCGTCGCAGGTCTACGCGCAGGCGCTCGAGGCGCACCCGGACGTCTCCGAGCTCTGGTCCGGCCACGGCGGCGTGCTCCAGAAGCTCGGCCAGCACGAGGCGTCGGCGGCGGCCTACGCCAAGGCGGTCGAGCTGGGCGGCGGCGACAGCACGCAGCTCTTGATCGACCTCGGCCTCGGCTACGTGCGGGCCGAGCAGTGGGAGCGCGCGCGGGACGCGCTGACCAAGTGCGCGGAGCTGGACTCGGGCAACGCCGACGTCTGGGAGAACCTCGGGCTCGCGCTGCGCAAGCTCGACGCGCTACCCGAGGCGGAGCGCGCGTATGACGAGGCGCTGGGCGTCGAGCCCAGCCGCGGCCGCGCCAAGCGCGCTCTGGCCGAGGTGCGCGTCGCGCTGGGCAAGAAGGAGCAGGCGGTCGACACCTACCGTGACGCCATCGAGACCCTGCCGCCCGAGCCGGAGCTCCACGCGGCGCTCGCCGCGGTGCTGCGCGACCTCGAGCGCGACGAGGAGGCGGCGGACGAGCTGGAGAAGGCGGTCGAGCTCGCGCCG
>SHBB01000224.1 GCA_004213565.1 Sandaracinaceae bacterium | reverse complement strand
CGCCCGGGCCGAGGTCGCGGCGTGCTTCGCCGGACACCTCGGCGCCATCGCCGAGCGGGCCGAGCTCGAGGTGGCCTGAGCGTCGGTCGGGGAAAGCAGGAGTAAGCGAGCGTCCCTCGGCGCGTCACGGCGCTTCCCTCAAGATGGGACCATGCGACGCGCCGTCCCCCTCCTGTTCCTGGTTGTCTCCTGCGCGGGCCCGACGCCCCTCGCGGACGGAGGCGCCCCCACCGACGCCGCCGACGTGACCGACGGACGCCCGACGCCGCCACCATCCGACGCAGGGACTCCGTCCGACGCGGGTCTCGACGAGGACGCGGGCCTCCCTCCGTCGTCCGACTGCCCGCCCGGCGAGGGCCGCCTCGCGGTGACCGAGGTGCGCGGCTCGATCGAGGACGGCGCCGAGATCGTGGTGTGCGGTGACCTCTTCGGGGCCCAGGGGCCGAACATCCTGCTCTTCGACGACATGGAGGGTCGCGAGGGAGGCGCCGCGGTCGCGGCCGACGACCCCGTGATCGGGGCGTGGACGGATCCGGGCGGCCTGTACGCGGACGACGCGGGCCGCTCGGGATCCGGCGCGATGGTCGTCAACGACACCACCGACACCGGCGGCCGCGGTGTCAGCTCCACGGTCGGCCTCGTCGACCCGTCCGGACGCTTCGGCCTCCGCCACTTCGACGAGGTGTTCCTCCACCTGTCGATCCGCGACCTCGGCGACTTCCCCGGCAACGGGTCGAGCCCGACCATGTTCTCGAGCGACTCGAGCGCCAAGGACGTCTGGATGATGTTCGGCGGCCGCGGCGACAACTACGAGTACTCGTGCCGGACCGAGTGCAACGGGCACGACCTGGTCTTCGCCACCCACACCGGCCGGGGCTCCTTCAAGACGGACGGGAACAACACACGCTCGCGCTGGTGGCTCCCGGACTTCTGGCAGTTCCAGCAGTGGAACACGATGTCGACCTACCTGCGGATCGACCCCGAGCGGCCCTACGAGGCGAGCCGCGGTGTCTTCGAGCACGTCGCGGCGGGGTCGGGCTACACGCGGAGCGACTACGAGGGGCAGATCCTGCAGGAGCTCGCGGGGCTGCCGCCGGTGTGGGATCGCCTGAAGGTCGGCGCCTGGTATCGCGGGGCGGGGGACGTGCGGCGCGTGGTCGACGACGTCTACATCGCGATCGGCCCCGGCGCCGCGGCGCGCGTGGAGATCGCCAACGCGCCGCGCATCGAGGACGCCACCCGCGTCGCCGTCTCCACCGCCCACGGCTGGTCGTCCGATCGCATCGAGGCGACGGTCCGCTTGGGCGACCTCGACCGCTCGGAGCCGCTCTACCTCTTCGTCGTCACCGCCGACGCGGAGCGCAGCGCGGGCTCGCTCCTCACGCTTTGACCGACGCCCACCTCGTACGCCGGCCGATTTCGTGGCTTGTCTCCGACCGTTGCCGTCGGTATCCACGCCCCGATGAGACCCACGCCGTACCACGTGATGCTCGGTCGATGGGCGGCACCGCTCTGCGCCGCCCTGCTGCTCGCGGGGGCGTGCGAAGGACCCGCCGAGGTGGTCGCGGACGCCTCCTTCGACGCGGCCCCCGAGCTGGATGCCAGCGAGACCGCGCCCGACGCCGGGCTCGACGTCGACGCGTCCTCGAACCCCGACGCGGGCAATGAGACGTGCGAAGCGGCGGTGACGGAGCGCGGCTGGACCCACTGCGGGGACGAGGCCGGACGCTGCGCGCTGATCTTCGAGGACTCCACCGGCTGCACCGCAGCCTGCGCCGCCCTCGGCCTGCACTGCGCCGAGAGTCATGACGACGACGCGGACGCTTGCGGCCCGCTCGCCGCGGGCGCGGCGCTGGGCTGTCGCGAGACGGGACACATCTCGGACTACTGCGTCTGCAGCGCGGAGCCGCCCCCATCCTGCGGCCCCACGCCCGCGGCGAGCGTCCACCTCATCGGCGACTCCACCGTCGCGAGCGGCTCCGGCTGGGGAGACTTCCTCGAGGCGGAGCTCGCGGGCGCCACGGTGAACAACGCCGCGCGCTCCGGAACGAGCAGCAAGTCGTTCTACGACGGAGGCCGCTTCGACGCCGTGCGCTCCGCGCTCGCGCCCGGCGACTACGTGCTCATCCAGTTCGGGCACAACGACTCCAAGCCCGAGGCCTACCGCCGCACCGAGCCGGGGGCCGCGCCCGACTACGACGGGACCTACCGCGAGTACCTCGAGCGCTACATCGACGAGACGCGTGCGGCGGGGGCGACGCCGATCCTGGTGACCTCGGTCAGCCGCATGGTCTTCGGCAGCGACGGCCGCGCGCGCCGCACCCACGGCGACTACCCGGCCGCGATGCGCGCCGTCGCGAACGACCACGGCGTGACCCTCCTCGACCTCGAGGCGCACAGCTTCGAGGTGTTCGACATGCTCGGCGAGGCCGAGACCGTGCGCCTCTACGCCGAGGAGCCCGACCGCACCCACTTCCCGCCCGACAAGGCGTTCCGCGTGACGGAGATGGTCACCACGCTCCTCGCCGCGTCGATCTCGCCGCTCCGCTGCTACCTCTCCGACTAGGTCTGCGAGCCGACGCGCGGAGTCGATCACGAGCGACCCGCGGAGACGTCAGAGGAGCGGCGGCAGCTCCGCGAGCTGACGCGCGTTGCCCCCGGCCGGGTAGGCGTAGCTGGAGTAGCTGTCGAGGCCCCAGACGGTGAGCCCGAACGGCGCGTCGCTCACCGCCGCGCGCCGCCCATTGGTGCACCCTCCGACCGGCGCTCCAGCGCGGATCAGGTCGACGCTCGTCACCTCGAAGCGTCCATCGGTCCCCGCCGGCTGCCAGCCCCTCAGCGGCCCGAGGCAGTCCACCTCGACGTCCTGGAAGGCCCCGTCCACCGCGACGCGCACCACCGTCAGGCTCGTGGTGGGGTAGGCCGGATCGGTGAAGAAGACGTACGCGTCGAGGAACTGCCCGGGCGGGAACGCGACCACGAACTCCTCGTCTCCGAGCCAGGGGCCGTACCCCGGGGCCACCGCGCCCGGACGGCTCCCGCCCTCCACGTTCGCGGTGGTCATCATCTGCGCCATGGCGAAGGGGTGCATGCGGTCTTGGCTTCGCACCACGAAGGCATTCGGGGAGCTCACTTCGACGGTCTCGCCTCTCCCGATCGCGCTCGGGGCGCCGGGGAGCGGGGGATCGAAGGTGAGCGTGGTGCCATCGAAGGCGCCCACGATTCGATAGCGGATCTCCTCCGGCGCGAGGTCGGCGCGGCGCGTGTCGTGCGGCGCCGCGACGTACTCGCTGGCGAGCGCGTCGACGGGCAGGATCTGCTGGTGCGCCGAGTCGCCGCCGGGCGCGGGGCTGGGCTGGAGGCGCAGGAAGCGGTTGCCGGCGAGCACCGCCACCGGCGCGTCCGCGGAGATGACCGTGCCCGAGGGATCGCGGGTACCCACCTCCCACTGGAGATACTGCCCCGCGTCGAGCGTGACGGAGCCGGTCGTGCCTGCCGCGATCGCGGGGAGCGCGCCCGACGCGGCGAGGTCCACGCTCGGCCGCACCTGGATCGTGGTCCCGTCGCGCTCCGCGGCGATCTGGAACCAGAGCGGGCCCGGCGTCGTGTGCGTGCCGGGGGGCGGGCCGATGACCACGTACTCCTCGCCCCACGCGTTCGCCGGCAGCAGCAGCTGCGCGCTCGGGAAGTGCGAGCGCGCCCCGCCGTAGGGGAGGATGTCGTAGGCGCGCACGGGCACGTCGGCTTCGATGCGGAAGGCGTCGGTGACGTCGGTCGCGATGGTCGTCGCGGCGTCGATGGCCGGTGTGACCGGGCAGCTCAAGTCCACCCCGTTCTCGGGCATGACCGCGTCCGGGTCACTCGAGAGGAAGAGGACCGCCACCTCGCCCGCGGGGACGCCGTCCGCCGGGACGGGCAGCCACTCGTCGGCCGGGCGCGCGTCGTCGGCCAGCCGACCGAACCGGCTGACGTCGTAGGACGTCCCGCCACGCGTGACCGTGAGCTGCGCGCTCGACGGCCAGAGGTTCGCGACGAAGACCGCGTGGCAAGGCGGCAGCGCGGGCGGGTACGAGGGCGGCGTCGGGACCGCGAACTCGCAGCCGACCGTGCCCCGGCTGGCCGCGGCCGCCTCGCAAGCGGGCACGCAGTCTCCGTCGAGGCACCCGCGGTCCGGGGGGCACGTGCGGAGCACCCCGCCGACCGCGTCCAGCACATCCCTCAGATCCGCGCTGCATCCGGAGCCGCGCGGTGGTCCGGCGTCGCGCTCGGACCCCGCGTCCTCGCCCGCGTCCCGCCCGCCGTCCACCTCACCCGCGTCCCGACCCGGCGCGCATGTGCCATCGACGCACCGCTCTCCCCGCTCGCAGTCGCCGTCGACCGCGCAACCGGCCATCGGAGCGGGGTCGCAGCCGGCGAGGAGGAGTGACGCGAAGAGGGCACAGAGGAGGCAGGCGAGGCGGGGCATGCCGTCATGATGCCACCACTCGAGTCGAGAGGGCTCCGCGGCGCCGATCAGGGCGCGATGATGGCGCGCGCCACCGGGACGACGCCGTTGATCACGAACTGCACGCCGATCACGAGGACGACCAGGCCCATGATCTTCGTGGTCAGGGCGACGCCCTGGCGGCCGAGCCGCGCGAAGAGCGCGGGGGCCATCGCGAGCACGGCCCAGGTCAGGCCGAGCACCACCAGCACCGCGCCGGCGAGCATGCCGACGTGCGCGGGCGTCTCCGCCTGGCCGGTCAGCACCATCACGGTGGTCATCGCGCCCGGGCCGCCGATGAGCGGCACGCCGAGGGGCACCACGCTCGGGTCTTCGTGCGCGTCGCCCTCGTCGTCGCTGGCGGCGGGGCGCGCGGTCGAGCCGTTCAGCATCGCGAGCCCGAGCAACGCGAAGAGGATGCCGCCGGCGATCTGGAACGCCTCGATGGTCACGCCGAAGAGCCGCAGGAGCGCCGAGCCGCTCATCGCGAAGACGGCCAGGACGCAGAGCGCGGTCAGCACCGCCTTCAGCGCCGTGCGCCGGCGCGCGCGCGCGTCGACCCGGGCCGTCATCGACGCGAAGATCGGCGCGACGCCGAGCGGGTCGATCACCGTGAAGAGCGACGAGACACAGAGAGCTCCGAACGCGGCGACGCTCACGATCCACCTCCACGCTTCTTGCGCTTGGTCCTCCCCGATGACTTCGGGGGCACGGGGGGCTCGGCCAGCGGCACCGAGGCGCGCCGCTTGGGCGACTCGAGCACGAAGCTCGTCTTGACCCTGCCGATGCTCGAGATGGACCCGAGCTTCTCCAGCAGGAACGTGCGCACCGAGCCCATGTCCTCGAAGAGCACCTCGAGGACGAAGTCCTCCTCCCCCGCGATGTGATGCAGCGAGACCACCGACGGCAGCTCCACCACCTCGCGCACGAAGCGCTTGTGATGATCCAGCCCCTGGTCCTTCATCGTGACGTGCACGAAGGCGCGCACCGGCCGGCCGACCAGGGTCGGATCCACGTCCGCGTGGTAGCCGCGGATCACCCCGTCCGACTCCAGCCGCTCGATGCGCGCGCGGAGCGGCGTGGCCGTGAGCCCCACCGCCTCGGCGAGCGCCGCCAGGCTGGTGCGCGCGTCGCGCTGCAAGATCTCGAGGATCTGCCGATCGGTGTCATCCAGCCGAATCATCTGAGTTAGAGGCATACGGCAGCCGAATCGACTGTCAAGTGACGCCTGTGTGGCTCATGTGGCTGTGATCGGTGGCAGCCTCGACGGGCGAGGCCGAGCGGGCGGCCCTCGAGCGGCCGCTGCCTTGATCAGCGCGGTGCGTACTCGGCCCAGGTCTCCACGGGGTGGAGCGCCTCGTAGATGCGCGCGTTGACGATCGAGACGCGGTCGTCGGCGAGGCGCTCCTCGGCGAGCTCGTAGAGCCAGCGGGCGAGGGTCTCGCTGGTGGGCGCGAAGGGGAAGACGGCGATCTTGATGTCCCCGGGCAGCTCGTTGCGGGCGCCCGCGAGCTCGCCCTGGAGGTGTGGCTGGAGCTCGCCCCGGCTGCCCATGGTGTGCTGCCGCGAGTCGACGAGGATGTTGCCCAGCGTGGCCAGGCTGTCCTTGGTCTCGGCCCAGGTCGCCTCGCCGATCGCGAGCGAATGGTCGAGCAGCAGGTGCGCGGGCTGGAGGACCTCGCGCTTCATCACCGAGAAGTCCACGACGAAGCTCTCGTCGTCGAGCGTCTCCGCCGCGACCGTCACCTCGAGCTTCCACGTGTGACCGTGCAGCGAGATGCAGGCGCCGCGGTGGCCGCGGACGTGGTGCGCGAAGTGCGCGTGGATCCCCTTGGTGATCCGATACATGGCGGGACCATAGCGCGCGCGCGCATCGCGCACAGGGAGCAGGCTGCTTCCGTGCCGATGCCCGTGCCTGCGGTTGCTGGGCGTGGAGCCCGAACCCATTGCAGCGCGTGACGCGCGGCATCACCGTGGATGGGTGCTCGCAGTGCGGCGCGCCTGACCGCTGATTGGCGGGCAAGGGCAGGGGCAAGGGGCAGGCGGGTGAAGAACGCTCGCGTTCTTCAGCTGCCTGCTACAGCGGATGGCCGTGCTCGCGCTCTCGCTCGGTCGAGGGGCGCACGCCGAGGATCCGCGCCCAGTAGCGCATTCGCTGGCCAGCGAGGGGGTGCTCGGGCCGGGCGAGCACGTGGTCGCCCTCGACCTTCACGACCCAGAAGTCTCGCTGGGCGCCGTCCTCGTCGACGAAGAAGTGCGTCCCGGGGGTCAGCGCGGCGTCTTTGGGGAACGCGAAGCGGCTCACGCGGTGCGGCGCGCGGTCGCTCGCCTCGCCGAACGCGTCCTTCGCCGGGAGGATGCCCGAGCGCTCCTCCCCCAGCTCCGCGCCCTCGAGCGCGCGCTCCAGCCCGTCCAGGATGTTGTCGTGGCCGTGGAGGTAGTGGGCCGGCGCGCCGTCCGTCTCGTCGACGACCACCCCCTCGTCGTCGGTGAGCCGGTACTCGAAGCTGACGACGGTGTCCGGCGCGACCTTCAACGGAGCTGCTGGCAAGGGACCGTCAGCCCTCTTCGTGCCCGATCTGCCCGGCGAGGTAGTGCTCCTTGCCGATTTCCTCGACCAGGTGGAGCTGGGACTCGAGCCAGTCGATGCCCTCCTCCTCGTTCTGGAGGATCTTCTCGAGCAGGTCCGCGGTGCCGTTGTCCTTCTTGGCCCGCGCCAGCTCGATGCCGCGGTTGAGGCGCTCGCGCGCCTCCATCTCCACGGCGAGATCCAGCTCGTGCTGCTCGACGGCGTTCTCGCCGACGCGCACCGGGAAGAGGCGCTGCATGTTCGGCACGCCCTCGAGCAGGAGGATGCGCGAGATCACCCAGTCGGCGTGGTGCATCTCCTCGATGGACTCGTGCCGCTTCTTCTTCGCGAGGCGATGATAGCCCCAGTCCTCGCACATCTTGGCGTGGATGAAGTACTGGTTGATCGCCGTCAGCTCGGCCGTGAGGACCTCGTTGAGCAGCTCGATGACGTCGGGATCGCCCTTCATGCCCGGACGCTATCGCGGAAGGGTCACCGCGTCACGCGCTCGATCGGAACGGTCAGACGCCAGGCTCGGGCGCGCGAATGAGCGGGAGCGAGGCGCCGCCTTCGGAGGCACGCACGCTCGTCAGCACACCCTCGATCGCCGGGCGGCAGCCGCCGCATCCGGTCCCCGCGCCACACGCCGCGCCGACATCGTCGCAGCTGCGCGCGCCGGCTTCGGCCGCTTCGCGGATGATTCGATCGTTGACCCGATGGCAATGACAGACCAGCACGACTCCATCCGATCTAACCCTTCCACATTGAAAGTCAATCTCATTATCAAGCGCCCCAAAACGGGGATAGCTGTGAAAACGGGCAAGGGTGGGGAACCACGGCGAATTTCCGCGCTGCGTGCTACCAAGGCTCCGTGAGCCGGACCGCCTGGACGTACATCGTGCTCCTCGCGGGGCTCGCCCTGGTGTCCCTCGGCGCGCTCCTCGTCGGGCCCGGCGATCTCGGCGACGAGGACCTCCGCCGCGTCTTCCTCGAGCTCCGCGGCGCGCGGGTCCTCGGCGCGCTGCTCGCGGGCGGCGCCCTCGCGGTGGGCGGCGTAGTGGTCCAGGGGCTCTTCCGCAACCCGCTCGCCTCGCCCTCCATCCTCGGGACCACGGCGGGAGCGTCGTTCGGGGGTCAGTGCGTGCTCCTCGCCCACGGCGCGGTCGCGTCCTCGCTGCCCTGGCTCGCGGCCGAGATGGTCCTGCCCATCGGGTGTCTGCTCGGAGCGCTGGCGAGCTTGCTCGTGCTCCTCGCCTTCGTGCGCCGAGGCGCCGACCTGCTCTCGCTCCTGCTCATCGGCTTCGCCCTCACCTCGCTCTTCCTCGCCGTGGGCTCGTTCCTGACCACGATCGCGCAGGAGCACCACGAGCTCGGCCGGGCCGTCGTCTCTTTCACCCTCGGCGGGCTCGGCGGCGTGGGCTGGCCGCACGTGCGCCTCGCGCTTCCGCTCGTCGGGGCGGGGCTGATCGCGGCCTATCTCTGGGGCCGCCCGCTCGATCTGTTGCTCAGCGGCGACGAGGAGGCGTCCACCCTGGGCGTCGACGTCACGCGCGCGCGCCGCTGGTCGATCATCTGGGTGGCGGTCCTGACCGCGGCGGCGGTCGCGCTCGGCGGCAACATCGCGTTCGTGGGCCTCGTGGTGCCGCACGCGCTGCGGCCCTTCGTGGGCTCGGAGCATCGGCGCCTGGTGCCCGCGGCGCTGCTCGGCGGCGGCGTCTTCCTCGGGGCGTGCGATCTCCTCGCGCGCGCGCTGCCGACCCAGACCGAGGTCCCGCTCGGCGTGGTCACCGGCATCCTCGGCGCGCCGCTCTTCCTGCTCCTGCTGCTGCGCTCCGCGCGGGAGGAGCCATGATCGAGGTCTCGGATCTCTCGGTGAAGCGGGGCGCGCGGACCGTGCTCGAGGGCGTCTCGTTCGAGGCGCCGCGCGGGGCGGTCAGCTGCATCCTGGGCCCGAACGGCGCCGGCAAGAGCACGCTCCTCAAGGCCATCGTCGGCCTGCTCCCCTACGACGGCCGCGTCACCCTCGACGGCGCGCCGCTCCGTGATCTCGAGGCGCGCGCGCGCGCCAAGCGCCTCGCCTACGTGCCGCAGCGCACGCAGCTCAGCTCCGCGCTGCACGTCGAGACGGTCGTCGGACACGGGCGCTACGCGCACACGGGTGGACTGGGGCGCGTGGGCGAGGCCGATCGCCGGGCCATCCAGGACGCGATGGAGCGCTGCGACGTGGTCGGGCTCGCGCGCCGCCGCTTCGATCACCTCTCGGCCGGCGAGGCGCGCCGCGTCCTCCTCGCCCGCGCCCTCGCGACCGAGTCGCACGCGATCTTGCTCGACGAGCCCACCGAGGCGCTCGACGTCCGGCACGCCCTCGAGCTGCATCAGCTCCTCCGGGAGCTGGCCGAGGACGACTACGCGATCGTCGTCGTGCTGCACGGGCTCGACGCCGCGCGTCGCCGCACCGACCGCGCGCTGCTCTTGAAGGAGGGCACCGTCGTCGCGTCGGGCGCCAGCGCGGAGGTCGTCACTCCCGAGCACGTCCGCGCCGTCTACGGCGTGGAGCTCCTCGAGGACGCCGCGCTCGGCTTCCGACTCGGAGACCCGACGTGAGCCGCACCTCGCTGCTGAACGGCGCCGCCGTCTCGCTCGCGCTCGTCGCGTCCGTCGCGATGGCCACGCGGGCGCCGCGGAGCGCGTCGACGGAGCCCGACGCGGCGCAGCGGGTCACGGACCTCACCGACGCGACCGGGGTGACGGTGCAGCTCCGTGACTTCCGGCGGATCGTGTCCGCGAGCACCGTGGCCGACCGGCTGCTGCTCGAGCTCTGCCCGCGCGATCGCGTCGTGGCGTTCACCGCGCGCAGCGCCGAGGGACCGGACGGACATCGCTTCGCGGGCGCGACGACGATCGGCTCGCTCGACGACACCGAGGCCATCCTGGCCCTGCGCCCGGACCTGGTGCTCACCCACAACGTCGCCGCGCGCCGCCGCGTCGAGCGCTTGCGCGAGGCGGGCCTCACGGTGTTCGACCTCGGCGCGCTCGAGGGCCGCCGCACCCTCACCGAGGACATCCGTCAGATCGCCGCGCTCTGCGGCGCGCCCGAGCGCGGGGCGCGCTACGCCGAGCGCTTCGATCGGCGCCTCGATCGCCTCGCGCCCGGCGCCCCGTCGGAGAGCGCCCTCTACGTGAGCGTCTACGCCGACCGCCTCTACGGCGGCGCGCGTGGCACCAGCTACCACGACGTGATCGTCGCGGCGGGGCTGCGCGACCTCGCCGCCCACCTCGACGGCTGGCCGCAGTACGACGCCGAGCAGCTCCTCACGCTCGACCCCGACCTCATCGTCACCCGCGAAGGCATGCGCGCGACGCTCTGCGACCACCCCCTGCTCTCCCGCCTCCGCGCCTGCGACGGCGCCGTGATCGAGCTCGACGGAGACCTCCTCGACGACCCCGGCGTCGGCATGCTCGACGCGGCCGAGCAGCTCCGCGAGCGCCTCAACGCAAGAACCGCCGAAGCGCCGCGTTGACCTCCTCCGGATGCTCCACGTTCGGCGCGTGGGCCGCGTCGTCGATCACCAGCAATCGCGCGCGCGGGCCGAGCCGGGCCCCCAGACGCCGGCCGAGCGGCAGAGGGAACACCGCGTCCTCTCGCCCCCAGACGATCAGCGTCGGCGCCACGGGGTCCGGGCGCTGCCGCAGTCGCTCCAGGTCAGAGACGAGCGCCCGCAGCACCGCTCGGAGCGCCTCGGGGTCTCGGTAGAACACGTCGCGAATCTGCGACAGCAGAAAGTCCGGCATCCATGGCGGGTCGGCGTACGCCAGGGCCACGAGGCGCCGCGTCGCGGCGTCGGTCCGGGGCACGAAGAGATCCTCCACGCGCCGTACGCCCCACCGGGCACGAAGTCGTCTCAGATCTGCACGTGTGTAGGCGCGCCCCGGGCTGTCGATCATCACCAGCCGACGGACGCGGTCCGGTCGCGCGGCGGCGAGCTCGTACGCGACGAGGCCTCCGTAGGAGATCCCCACGACGTCTACCGCGCGTAGCCCAGCTGGTCGATCAGACCGCTCACCGCCGTGACCTGCGCGTCGAGAGAGAAATCTCCCGTCCCGGTAGAGCCACCGAAGTAGAGCAGGTCGGGCAAGACGAGTGGCCGCCCCTCGAGCGCCTCCAGCTGGCGGCTCCATTGCCACAGGGCGGGCGTGCCGAAGCCGTGCAGCAAGAGAACGGGAGTGCCTTCGCCGTCGCGATGCCAGTGATGGACGGTCGCGCCCCCCACGTCGGCGTCCGCGGCGCGCAGCCCCCGCGCGCGCAGGTCGCCGACGAGCGCGGCCTGCTGCCAGCGCACGACGTTGCAACCCGCGGCGCTCAGGGCCGCGAGGAGCAGCGCGACGTTCGTGATCCTGGGGTGCCTCACTCGCGACGAAGGCTACGTCGCCCGCGAGGGCCACGCCGCCGACAGGTGGACCACCTCCGCCTCCCGACACCGCCATGCTCGCGCCTCAGGGCGTCGCGGGCATGGGGCCGGGATCCGGGGAGCCGGGGCCGGGCGGTCGCGGGCCGGCGGGCGTGAAGTCGGGCGGGGGGCGCGGGCCCGCGAGGTCGTCGCGCGGGATCGAGCCGGTGTCCATGCGCACGAAGCGCGGGAGGGCGCGGTCGTCCTCGGAGGGGCAGCAATCGAGACACGAGTCGGGGTAGCACTGGCCGTCGGCCCAGCAGCACGAGTGGCCTTCGCCGCACTCGGTCGCGGCGCACTCCTCGGGCGCCTCGCCCTCCTCCGTGACCGGCTCGTTCTGCTCCGGGGTCTGCGAAGGGATCCCGTTGCGACCGGCGTCGATCATGAAGAGCGGCACGGGGGCGCCCGTGCCGATGGGGTCGAGCGAGTCGATGGCGGCGACGCTCCCCGCGGCGTCCCCTCGATCGCTGGCGCATCCGAGCGCGATGACGGCCACGGCGACGAACCAGGTCATCGGGTGTTGGCGCATCATGGGTCTTCTCCTCTTCCTTCTCGAGGCGCACGTACCCCCGGGGCAGGGCCGCGCCGCGTCTGCTCGTCCTCCGCGGCGGGCTCGAAAATCCTGCGCCGCGCATGGCGCGCGACGAGCGCGCAGGGACTGCGACGCGTGGGCCGCGAGCCGGGCTGGAGGCGCAGCCGTTGCGTCGAGATGCGGCGTGAGCCGCGCGCGACGGCTCGCGACTCCTGATGAAAAAGGAGAGCGAAATCTCTGCGATCCCTCATGCTTCGCCGACCGCCGTGAGCCCCGAGAACCGCGCCCGCTTCTGGATCGCCGCCCGCGTGCTGCTCGCCCTGCTCGGGCTCGCCGCCGTGGTGGCCATCGTGCTCGAGGTGGGCGTCGAGCAGCTGACCGAGGTGCTCGTGCCTGCGCTGCCGTGGCTGCCGCTCGCGACCGCGCTCGAGGTCCTGCGCATCGGCATGGACGGCGTGTCGACGCGGCAGACGCTCGGCACGCGCGGCAAGGTCGTGCCGTGGCTGCCGCTCCTCGCGTCTCACCTCGTCGCGTACTCCGTGATGGCGGTCGCTCCGGCCGGGCGCGCGACGGCCGAGGCCGTCAAGGCGAGCCTGCTGTCGCGCTGGACGGGCGGCGCGACCGCGGCCGCGATGGGGACCGCGAACCAGGCGAACGTCTTGCTCTCGTCGGGCACGTTCACGCTGCTCAGCGCGTGGGCGGCCTACGTGGTGACCGGCTGGTCCATCCTGACCTGGGTGCTGCTCGCGCACTTCGCGTCGATGAACGTCTTCGGCCTCGCGCTGCGCGCCGCCGCTCGGTACGAGCGCCTCGGCGCGTGGCTCGGTCGCCGCTTCCCCCGCCTCGGTCGGCACGCCGCGGCCTTCCACAGCGCCTCGCGCGAGACGCCGCTCTACCCGGTGAAGCCCGTCGGCGCGATGATCCTCGGCCGCGTGTTCCAGGCGGGCCACTTCGGCGTCGTGGCCGCCGCGGTCGGCATCACCCCGAGCGTCGCGGGCGCGCTCGCCGTGCACGGCGTCTACCTCGTCGTGGCGGCGGTCGCGGTGATGATCCCGGGGCAGCTCGGGGCGAGCGAGCTCGGCTTCCAGATGTCGGCCGAGATCCTCCACACGACCGAGACGCGCGCGGTGGCGATCGCGCTCCTGAGCCACGCGGTGCAGATCACCTTGACCGTCGCCGGCTTCGTCGTGCTCCTCTTCTGGCGGGGCCCGGGCGCGGCGCGCGAGGCGCTCGACCCGAGCCAGATCGACGAGCGCGCGAGCCGCCCGCCCTCACTCGACTGAGAACGCCGCGCTGAGCCCGGGGTCCTCGGCGTGGTGGGCGACGCGGGCGGTGTAGGCGACGCGCTCGACCTCCCACGCCCCCGCGGCCTCGTCCCAGAAGGCGAGATCGCGGACGGGCACGCGCAAGGTGACCGTCTCCCGCGCGCCCGGCTCGAGCTCCACGGAGGCGAAGGCGCGCAGATCCCAGGGGGCGCGCGAGACGCGGCTGCCCTCGGCCGCGACGTAGAGCTGGACCACGTCGCGGCCGCGCGTGGCGCCGGCGTTGATCACGTCCACGGTGAGCTCGAGCGTCCCGTCCGCGTCGATCGTCTCGCTCGACAGGGTCAGGTTGTCGTGCGTGAAGGTGGTGTAGCCGATGCCGAAGCCGAAGGGGTAGGCCGCGGCCGTGCCCTCGCTCGCGAGGTGACGGTAGCCGTGGAGATATTCGTAGCGGACCGTCTCGGACGTGTTGTCGAACGGGGGCAGGTCGGCCTCGCGCGCGGGCATCGAGAACGGGAGGCGACCCGAGGGGCTCGCGTCTCCGAAGAGCAGATCCGCGAGC
>SHBB01000223.1 GCA_004213565.1 Sandaracinaceae bacterium | reverse complement strand
CGAGAACAACTTCTTCTGCCGCACGATCTGCGAGATCCAGGCGGACTGCGAAGAGGGCTTCCGCTGCCAGCGCGTCGAGGGCGTGATGGAGAGCAGCTGCCAGCCCGACCCGGACTACGTCCCGCCGTCGATGGAGTAGCGGCAGCGCTCGCGAGCAGGCGCATGCGCTACAAGAAGTCGGCGATCAGCGCGGCACAGATCGTCGCCGCGGCCACCCGGGTCATCGCCCGGCAGGGCTACGCGCGCACCAGCCTCAACGACATCGCCAAGGAGGCGGGCATGTCGAAGGGCGCCGTCCACTACCACTTCCCCACCAAGGAGGAGCTGGTGTCGAAGGTGCTCGAGACGGCCACCGACGCGGTCGCGCAGCGCACCATGGCGGCCTGGCAGTCGGGCGGGCAGAACCCCCTCGACGCCTTGCGGAGCGCGGTGCGCGAGCTCTGGGCGGTGCGGGTGAGCCGCAGCGACGAGGTCGCGGTCGTGGCCGATCTGCTCGCGCAGGCCCTGCACGACGAGAGCCTCCGCCCGCAGCTGGCGGGCTACTACCGCTTCGCCTCCGCGCAGACGGCCGAGCACCTCGTCGGCGTGCTCTCGGCCTTCGGCATCCACCCGCGCGTCGACGCGGCGCTGATCCCGCGTCTGCTCCTCGGGCTGCTGGACGGGCTGGTGCTGCAGGTCTTCGTCGACCCCGACGTCATCGACGCGGACGAGCTGGTCAAGTCGGTCGAGCTCATCGCGGGCGCGCTCTTCGAGCTGCCCAAGGGGATGACGGCGTGAGCGGCGACCGCTTCGCGGCCGTGCGGGCGCAGAAGACCGCGGTCGACATCCTCGAGCGCGCGGTGGCCACCGACCGGGTCGCGTCGGCCTACCTCTTCGAGGGGCCGAGCGGCGTGGGCAAGCAGCTCGCCGCGCGGGCGCTGGCCGAGCGGGTCATCGGCGCGGACGACAAGGCGCGCGCTCGCATCAGCGCGGGCACCCACCCCGACGTCCGGATCTTCGAGCCGCGCGCCGAGGGCAAGCGCAACATCGCGGTCGAGACGCTCCGCCAGGAGATCCTGCCCGTCGCGCAGTTCGCGCCCTTCGAGGCCAAGGCGGCGTTCCTGATCTTCCCCGAGGCCGACGTCTCCTTCCCCGAGCACCCGCCCGAGTCGGCCAACGCGCTCCTCAAGACGCTCGAGGAGCCGCGCCGCGGCGTGCACTTCATCCTGCTGAGCGAGCGGCCCGATCGGCTGCTGCCCACCATCCGCTCGCGCTGCCAGCGGGTGCGCTTCGGGCGCCTGCCCGCGCCCGTCCTCGACGACATCCTCGCCGCCCACGATCTCGACGAGGAGGCGCGCGGCCCCGCGATCGCGCTGGCCGATGGCCGCGCCGACCGCGCCCTCGCTCTGGCGGAGGGCGGCGCGACCGAGCTGCTCGACGCCGCGCTCGCGCTCGACGAGGTCTGCACGGTGGGCAAGCCCGGCGAGATGGTGCGCGCCTCGGAGGACCTCGTCCGCGGCGAGGCCGAGCTCCGCGTGGTGCTCGAGGCGCTCGTGACCTTCTATCGGGACGTGGCCGCGGCCGCCCTCGGGCTGGGAGACGAGCGGCTCGCCTTCCGGCACCGCGCCGACGTCATCCGCGAGCGCGCCGAGCGCGTGGGAGCGCGCAAGGCGGCCGAGCGGGTCGAGATGATCCAGGAGGCGCTCGTCGCGCTCGAGCGCAACGGCAACGCGCAGATCGTCGTCGACTCGCTCATCTACGGCGCGCGCGTGTGATGCGGCTCTTCCCGCCGCTCCGCCCCAACTTCGACGCGGCGCTCCGAGACGTGCGGGCCAAGGACCCGACGCTCCGCGCGGCGGCGGCCGAGCGGCTGGGCGACGCGCCCGCGGATCGCGTCGAGGAGGCTCGCGCCGCGCTGCGCGCGATGCTCGAGGATCGGAGCGGCGCGGTGCGCGCTCAGGCGATGGCCAGCCTCGCGCGCACGAAGGACGCCACGGCGTTGGACGCCATCCTCGCGCGCTTCGAGGACGGGGACCCGACCGTGCGACAGGTCGCGCTCATCGCCGCGGCCGAGCTGGGCGACCGCGCCGCCCTGCCCGCCTTGAAGGAGGCGCTCGCGAGCGATCGCCCGGAGGTCCGCTTCCAGGCCGTCGCCTCCATCGCGCTGCTCGCCCCCGACGAGGCGGCCGAGGCGCTCTCCGGCCGGGTCGACGACCCGGACACCGAGGTGCGGGCTCACCTCGCGGACGCGCTCGGTGCGCTCGAGGATCCGCGCGCGGCCGAGACCCTGGCCGCGCTCCTCGACGACGACGCCCCGCACGTGGCCCGAGGCGCGGCGATCGGGCTGGCGCGGCTGGGCGACGCGCGCGGCGTGCCGCAGCTGATCGTCGCGCTGGACGATCGCGATCGTTGCCTCGAGGCGGCCTGGGCGCTCGGGGAGCTGAAGGCGGTCGAGGCCCGCGAGCCCCTGGCGCGGCTGGCTGGCTCGTTCCTCAAGCCGCTCGCCTTCAAGGCCGCCGCCGCCGCCGCGCTCGTCCGACTCGGCGACGAGCGGGGCGTGCCCGCGCTCCGCGGCGTCCTCGGCGCGCTCCGCTGGGACGCGCGCAGCTACGCGGTGCAGCTCGTGGGCGAGCTGCGAGCGACCGAGCTCGCCCCGGAGCTGGCCGCGCTCGCGAGGCGCCCGCGCGGGACCGACCCGGTGGTGCTCGCCGAGGCGCTCGCCAAGCTCGCTCCGGAGAGCGACGCCGCGTACGCCGGGCTGCGGACCCTGGCTCTGCGGGACGACGAGGCGGGGGAGCGGGCGCTGGAGCTGCTCGAGCAGACCGCAGGCGCCTCATGAGACGTGGACTCCTCGTGATCGTCGCCGCGCTCGTCGTGTTGGGGAGCGTCGCCGAGGCGCAGTCGGCCGAGGTCGTCGGCCCGATCGCGGCGATGGACACCGCGTCGCGCACCCTCGTCATCCGCGTCGAGCCGGTCGGAGATCGCGAGCGACGCGTACGCTGGAACCCCCAGACCCTGTTCGTGATCCGGGGACGGCCCGGCGCCGCGCGGGACCTGCGCCCCGGCCAGCGCGTGCGCGTCCAGCTCCAGGTGAGCGGGTCCGGGCGCGTGCGGGACGTGGCCCGCCGGGTGGTCGTTCTCCCCGACGCGTGATCTCGCGGGAGCCCTCTGTTTCGCGCTTGCGCCTGGCGCGCCCCCGCGTCATGGTGCGCGTCCCGCTGCGACCGGCCGGATCTCCGGGGTCGCGCGCGTCCCCCGGATCGCCCTGGACCCCGACTCTCGGACCGGGCGGGCCTTGACGCAGAAGGCTGCGTCTCTATCCTTCGGCGTCTTTTTCGCAGTGAGCACAGGTACCCCATGAACACGCATCCCGGCCTCATCGGCAAGAAGCTCGGAAACACTCAGCTTTTCAACGAAGACGGAGACGTCGTCCGCGTGACGGTGCTCAAGGTCGGTGGATGCACCGTGCTCGGCAAGCGCACGGCGGAGAAGGACGGCTACTCGGCCCTCATCCTCGGCTTCGAGGACAAGCGCGAGAAGCTGGTCAACAAGCCCGAGAAGGGCTTCTTCGACAAGGCCGGCGTGTCGGCCAAGAAGGTCGTCCGCGAGTTCCGCCTCTCGGCCGAGGACGTGGCCACGTTCGAGGTCGGTCAGGCGCTCAAGCCGAGCGACCTCTTCAGCGAAGGCCAGTTCGTGGACGTCTCCGGCCAGACCAAGGGCCGCGGCTTCACCGGCGTCATGAAGCGCTGGAACTTCGCCGGCGCCGGCACCGTCGGTCACGGCACGCACGAGTACAAGCGTCACGGCGGCTCCATCGGCGCCAACATGACCCCCGGCCGCGTGCTCCCCGGCGTGAAGATGCCCGGCCAGTACGGCGACGAGCGGGTCACCATCCTCAACCTGCCCATCGCGCGCGTGATGGACGACGAGGGTCTGCTCCTGGTCGAGGGCGGCGTGCCCGGCCCCCGCAACGGCTACATCACGGTCCGCGGCGCGGTGAAGAAGAAGAACCGCGGCAAGGTCGCGGAGGCCTGAGAAGATCGTGGCGCGCTCCCGACGGAAGCGCCGACATCAGGACTCCTACGGGCGGCGGGCCAAACGCGAGGGCTACGCCGCCCGAAGCGTTTACAAGCTCGAGGAGATCGACGAGAAGACGGGCATCCTGCGCCGCGGCGCGAGGGTGCTCGATCTCGGCGCGTTCCCGGGGTCCTGGACGAGCTACGCGGCCGAGAAGGTCCAGCGCGAGGGCAAGGTCTTCGGCGTGGACCTCCAGCCCTTCCGCGGCGCGCTCCCCGAGAACGCGGAGATCGTCCAGGGCGATCTCCTCGAGATGAGCGCGGACGACTTCGGCGGCGCGGGGGCCTGGGACGTGGTGATGAGCGACATGGCTCCGTCGACGACGGGCCATCGCTTCACCGACCAGGCGCGCAGCTTCGAGCTCTTCATGCAGGCGCTCGAGGTCGCGGTCGGTGTGCTCACGCCGGGCGGATCATTCGTCGCGAAGATCTTCCAGGGCGGAGACTTCGAGCAGGCGCGGGCCGCGGTGGCCGCGCGCTTCGAGAAGGTCAAGGTGGTCAAGCCGAAGGCCACGCGGAACGAGAGCTACGAGATCTTCATCTGCGGGCTCGGCTTCCGCGCCGCGGAGGGTGCTCCAGACCCGGACCCCGACGATCAGGCCGCGGCCGGGGCGTAGTCGGCGAAGGCGACGCGCAGCTTCTCGCGCGCCTGCACCTCGAGCTGACGCACGCGCTCGCGGCAGACACCCAGCTCCTTGCCCAGCTCCCGGAGGGTGCAGGGATCGTCGGCGAGCATGCGCGCCTCGACGATGCGACGCTCGCGCTCGGTCAGCGAGGCCAGGACCTCGGGCAGCATCGCGCGGACGCGGTGGATGCGGTGGTCGCGAGCCACGGTCTCCTCGGGCGTGCTCTGGGTCCCGGTGAGACGCTCGACCACGGGCGTACCGTCGGGGCGACTCGCGTCGAGCGCGACCTCGCCGGCCGTCAGGAGCGGCCAGAGCTTCTTGGCCCGCTTCAGCGGCATGCCGCTGACCTCGGCCAGCTCCTCCGGGCCCTCGACGCCGCTGCGGCGGTAGGCGCGGATGGCGCGGCGCTCGGTGGCCGTCGCGCCGAGGCGCACGATGCGGTAGGTGCGGACGACGTAGTCGCGGATCTCGGCCCGGATCCAGTAGCTCGCGTACGTGATCAGGCGGCAGTCCTTGTCCGGGTCGAACTTCTTGGCCGCCTTGAGCAGGCCCAGGTTGCCCTGCTGGATGAGGTCCTCGAGCGGGATGCCCCAGCGGCGGTAGCCCTTGGCCACGCGGATCACGAACGGGAGGCTCGCCTCGATGATGCGACGCCCCGCGAGCTCGTCCCCGTCGATCCAGCGACGCGCGAGCTCGCGCTCCTCTTCGGGCTCGAGCGGCGGGCGCTCCCCGAGCGAGCGGATGTAGCGGCCTACGGACGAGAGCTGGTCGGTCTTGGTGTTCATGATGTTCCCCGAAGTCCTGTTTGGACGACTTACAGAGAGAATGTGCGCGCTTTGGACGTTTTGCCAACCCCCTTTCTTCGAAAACCGCCCGAACCACGTCCATGCGGGCAGCGTTTTGGCTGCAATTGCGACGAGTTGGCCAATCCGAAAATTCGTCAAAGGTCGCTTTGGGCGGGTCGAATCCGTCGCTGGACCGATGATCGGCCGGGTGGCAGGCTGCTCGCGTGCTGCATGGCCGGCTGATTCTGCGCGCGGTGGTCGTTTTCGCTCTCTGGGCGGGGCCAGTGGTCGTTTCCGGCTGCGCCAGCCCGGAGCTGGTCAACTGCGACCCCGGCCTGTTCGCCCGTGTGCAAGGCGAGCCGTGGTGCCTCTACACCCGGCGCCAGGCGTCGATGATCCGCTGCCCCGCGCAGCTCCCGGCCGAGCACGACCTGCGCTGGGGCGGCAAGGGCTGCGCGCGGGTCGAGAACGACCCTCTCCCGGACGGCTTGTGCGAAGCGGCCGGCGAGTGCGCCCCCTCCGATGGAGGCCCGTGATGGCCAGGCTGTGGCTCGTGGCGGTGCTGCTCGTCCTCGTCGCGCCCGTCGGCTCGGCCTACGCCCAGGAGGGCTCCGCCGAGGCGGACGAGCCGGGATCGGGGGCGGACTCTCGGACGGGACCGGAGGCGGGCTCTCGGACCGGATCGGGATCGCGATCGGGATCGGGGGCGGGATCGGCAGCGGGATCGGGATCGGCGGCGGGATCGGGATCGGGATCGGGATCGGGATCGGGATCGGCAGCGGGATCGGGATCGGGATCGGCAGCGGACTCGGGATCGGCAGCGGACTCGGCAGCGGACTCGGCAGCGGACTCGGCAGCGGACTCGGACGCGGACTCGGCAGCGGACTCGGCAGCGGACTCGGCAGCGGACGCGGAAGCGGACTCGGATGCGGATGCGGAAGCGGACTCGGAAGCGGACTCGGCCGCGGAAGCGGAAGCGGACTCGGAAGCGGACTCGGATGCGGAAGCGGATGCGGATGCGGAAGCGGATGCGGACTCGGAAGCAGATGCCGACGCCGCGACGGAAGCCGAGCCCCAGACCTACGACGAGCGTGTCCTCGGCGTCGGCGGCGGCACTCCTCTCGCTTCCGCCCTCGGCGTGGGCACCGTGCTCGCGACCGTCGCGGCGGCCGGGAGCGGCATCGCTCTGATCACGAGCCAGGATCAACTCAGCGGCTGTGATGAGCTCGAGTCGGCCGATCCGCCCATCTTCGGCTGCGTGAACCGCCCGGACATCATCACGCAGCGCGACGTCGCCCTCGGTCTGACCGTCGGCCTCGGCGTGGTGGCGCTCGGCCTCGGCGTCGCGTGGCTCATCGCGGCCCTCACGGAGCGCGGTGACGCCCCGGCGGAGGCCGCGGCCACGATGTGCGGCCCTGGCGCCCTCGGGCTCGACTGCCGCTTCTGACGCCCGCTACCGACTACTGGCGACGCACGAACGCGAGCCGACCGCGCGCCTGCTCTGCGTGCTCCCCGTCGGGGGCCGCGCGGAGATACGCCTGGTAGTGCTGGCCGGCCTCACGCCAGGACCGGCGCGCCGCGAGCATGTTCGCGAGGAGGTAGTGCGCGGTGGCGTAGCTGCCGTCGTCGCGCAGCAGGGCCTCGAGCGCGGCCTCCGCCTCATCGCGGTGGTCGGCGGCGAAGAGCGCCAGCGCGAGCTCCGCGCGCACGGCCGCGGGGGCCGGGCTCTCTTCCGCGGCGATGGACTCTCGCAGCACGCGGACGGCCATGGCCGCGTCGCCAGCGCGCCGGAGGCCGCTGCCGAGGGCGGAGAGCGCGGCGCGGTTCCCCTGCGCAGGCTGCACGGCGCGGCGCAGCGTGATGAGGGCCTGCTCGGTCTCGCCCTGCGCGAGCTGGAGAAGCCCCAGCTGAACCCGCGCAGTGGGCTCGCGCGGCGCGAGCTCGATCACGCGGCGATAGCTGGACATGGCCGCCTCGAGATCGCCCGTCTCCTCCAGGGCGAGCGCGAGGTTCAGCTGCGCGGACGCGAACCCGGGTCGGGCCTGCACCGCCTGGCGCAGAGTGCGGACGGCCTCCTCCGAGCGCTCCGTGTCGCGCAGGAGCACGCCGAGGTTGTTGAGCGCCTCGGCGAAGGTCGGGCTCGCCCTCACGGCCGCCCGGTAGGCGAGCTCCGCCTCGGGCAGCCGCTCCTGCATCTCCAGCGCGAGGCCGAGGTCCAGGTGCGCCCGCGCGTCGTCCGGGTCGGCCTCGATGGCGGCGCGGAACGCCTGCTCCGCCGCCGCCGCGTCTCCCGCCGCGAGCAAGGACTCGCCCCGGCTGACCTCGGGAGACGCCTCCGGCGCCGCGGCCGCCGCGCGCTCGTCCTCGAACATCACCGCGCCGCCGCCCGTGGAGTCGGCGGGGCGCGCGCTCCGGGTCGGCCCGCAGCCGAGGAGCAGAACGAGCGCCAGGGCCGCCTCGATCCCCCCGCGACGGCTCACGATTCCGTGCCCTCGATCGCCGCCTTGAGCAGCCCGGGCAGGCTCGCGAGCAGGTCGCGGTCGTCGACCTTCTTGCCGTCCGCGCCGACCACGTAGAAGACGTCGGCCGCGCGCTCGCCCTCGGTGTTGACCTTGGAGATGCCGATGCTCAGCCCCTGCTCGTAGAGCGTGCGCGCGATGGCGTGCAGGAGCGCGGCCCGGTCTCGGGTGAAGACGTCGATGACCGTGAAGCGAGGCGAGGCGTCGTTGTCGACCTGGACCTCGGTCGGCACGTCCGGGCTGTGACGCTTGGCCCACGACGGGCTGCGCAGCTTGCGCGCGAGCAGCTCCGCCGCGGTGGTCTCGCCGCGCCAGAGCGACTCCAGATCCGCGCGGACGCGGCCGAGCTTCACGTCGTCCATCGGCTCGCCCTCGGCGCCCGCGCTCGCGCGTCGCACGTGGAAGACGTCGAACGCCTCGGCGCCCTCCCCCGCGCCCTGCGCGTCGCGGGTGTAGACCTGGGCCGCCACGATCGACAGGCGCTGCGCGGCGAGCGCCGCCGCCACGTCGGCGAGGAGGCCGGGGCGATCGTCGGTCACCACCACCAGCTCCGCGACGTCCGGGCTCGGGCCGGGCTCGATGGACAGGTGCACGGGCGCGCCGTCGCGGTCGCGAGCGATCCGGGCGTGCGCGCGGATCGCGTCGACCGGGTTCGCGAGCAGATAGCGGTCCGGCATCTCCTGGAGGAAGCGCTCGAGCTCGGCCGGCTTCGCGTCACCCACGAAGCCGACGCGGACCTCCTCGCGGATGGCGTCCGCGCGGCGCGCCGCGCCCTGGGGCGCCTCGTCCTCCAGCTCGTTGACGACCGCGAGGTAGAGGTCCTCGAGCATGCGCGCCTTCCAGGAGGTCATCGCGTTCGGGTTGGTGGTCGAGAGATCGGCCACCGTCAGGAGATAGAGGTCGCGCAGCCGGTCGACGCTGCCCACCTGGTTGGCCACCTCGCGGATCACCTCCGGGTCCGACGTGTCGCGGCGGGTGGCCCAGTGATAGAGGCTCAGGTGCTCCTCGACGAGCCACACGACGTGGGCGACGTCCACCGCGCTCAGCCCCAGGCGCTCCGCGATGGGCTTGGCCATGATGGCGCCCTTGCGGGAGTGATCCTTGCCGTGAGCCTTGCCGATGTCGTGCAGGAGGAGGCCGAGGAAGAGCGGCGCCGGCCGGGGGAGCTCCGCCGCGAGGCGCGAGGCCAGGGGCAGCGACGACGCGTAGTCGCCGCGCTTGATCGCCCGCAGGCGATCCACCGCCGCGACCGAGTGAACGTCCACCGTGTAGACGTGATAGACGTCGTGCTGCACGCGCCCGGTGACCGGCTCGAACTCGGGCACCATCGCCAGCATCAGGCCGACCTCGTGCAGCTCCGCGAGGATCGAGCTGCGCTTCACCGGCGCCTTCGCCGCGCAGCTGAGCGCGTCGAGGAAGAGCGCGCTCGCCTGGGGCGCCGCGCGCAGCCGCTCCGCCCACGCGGGCTGAGCCGCGGCGCGCGCGATCGCGTCCCGCGCGAACGGGTACGGCGGCTTGTCTCGCTTGGCGACGGCGTCGTAGAGGCGCAGCGCGAGCACCGGGTCGCTCTCGAGCGCGTCGGTGTCCTCGAGCGTGACGTGTCCGTCGAACAGGAGGACGCCGCCGCCGAGATCCTCCTGCTGCGCCGGCGCGGTGCGCACCGTCTGACGGGCGCGCGCCAGCATGCGCTCGGTCGTCTGCTCCACCACGCGCGCGTGGCGATAGTAGGCCTGCATGAACTGCTCGACGGCCAGGGTCACGCCGTGCACGAAGCCGAGCTGCGTCGCGATCTCCTCCTGGTCCTCGAAGGTCAGCCGATCCTGGCGCCGCCCCGCGCGGAGGTGCAGCAGGTTCCGCACGCGCCAGAGCATCTCCTCGGCCGTGTGGAGCTCCTCCACCTCGCGCTGCAGGAGCGCCCCGTGCCGGACGAGCTCCGAGGTCTCGGTCGCGCCCCATCGCGCCTTCGCGGCCCAGATCGCGACGTCGAGGTCGCGGAGCCCACCGCAGCCGAGCTTCACCTCGGGCTCGAGCAAGAAGAGCGAGCCGCCGAAGCGCTCGTGCCGCTCCTCGACGTCCGCCGCGAGCTGCGCGAGGAAGCGCTCGAGGCCCTCGTTGAAGAGGCCCCGGCGGGCCCGACCGACGAGCTCCTGCAGGATGGTCTTGTCGCCGGCCACGCGCCGCATGTCGAGCAGCGTGGTCGCCGTGCGGAGGTCCTCGCGCGAGAGATCGAGGGTCTCGTCGACGCCGCGCACCGCGTGCCCGATGTCGAGCCCCACGTCCCAGAGCGGGTAGAGCAGCCCCTCCGCCAGCGCGCCGACGTGGCGATCGCTCGGGTCGTCGCAGAGGAAGAGCACGTCCACGTCCGAGCAGAGGCCGACGCTCTGCCGCCCGTAGCCGCCGACCGCGACCAGCGCGACGCGCCCCTTCGGCTCGTGCCCCTCCGCCCGCGCGGCGGCGTCGGCCGCGCAGTAGAGCGCGCCCAGCAGGCCGTCGAGGATTCGAGAGTGCAGCTCGACGACCGACAGCCCGCCCCCGCCGCTCCGCACCTCCTTCGCGAGACGATCGCGGTAGGAGCCGCAGTAGTCGTCGCAGGTGTGCTGAAGATCCGGCGCCAGTCGGCCGAGGTCGATCGCAGGTCTCGCGGAGGGATCGCCCATGAAAGCGTGCGGAGTATTCGGCGGGGCACCCCCCGACGCAAATTGAGACACCTTCTCACTCCGCCCAGCGCACGATCCCCTCGGCGATCCCTTCGGCGAGAGACTGCCGGTACGGGGTCTCGCGCAGCAAATCCGCTTCCTGCCTGCGGCTCAGGAACGAGGCCTCGAGCAGCACCGCCGGCATGCGCGCGCCGACGAGCACGTAGAACAGCGCGCTCTTGACGCCGCGATCGTGGAGCGACGGAAGGTGACGGCGGCCGGCCTCGAGGGTGGCGCGATGGACCTGCTCGGCGACGTCCCGCGAGGCCGCGACCTGATCGCTGCGGTGGAGCTGCGCGAGGAGCCGCGCGAGGCTGTCGACCTCGTCCACGGTGGTCCCGTTCTCGCGCGCCGCGAGTCGAAGCGCCTGGCGATCGTCGCTGGTGTCGAGCACGAAGGTGGTGACGCCGCCCCGCTCGACCTCGTCGTCGGCCGCGTTGAGGTGAATCGACAAAAAGAGGTCCGCGCCGATGCTGTTCGCGATCGCGGCGCGCTGCTCGAGGGAGATGAAGGTGTCGTTCTCGCGGGTCAGCACGACCTGCGCGTCCGGGAGGCGGCGGGCGAGCAGCGTGCGGACGCGGCGCGCCAGGTCGAGGGTCAGATCGGACTCGCGCATGCCGAAGGCGCGCGCCCCGAAGTCGTCGCCTCCGTGCCCCGGGTCGAGCACGATGCGTCGCACCGGGCCCTCCGCGCGCGGGCCCCCCTCCTCCACGTCGAGCACGATCCGGAAGGGGTCGGGGAGCACGAACGCGTGAAAGCGGGCCTCCGGATCCAGGTCGAAGGTGACGCGCGCGCCGCCGTCTCGCTCCACGCTCCGGATCCGACGCAGGCCGCCCGCGTCGACCGCGAGCGCGTCCGCCACCCCCTCCCCGAACGCCACGCCGGACAGCTCGAACCAGGTCCGGCGCGGCATCGCGCCCTCGGCGGCGGCCTCGCCGTGCTCGAACGCCACCACCCGGTCGAAGCGCAGCACCGCCCGGACGGATCGAGCGGCGTCGCCGTCGCCGTGGCCGTAGACGGTGAGGCTCGTCAGCGACGAACGGGCCCCCGTCTCGGCGCGCTCCGCCGCCCACGCGGCGAGGTCGGGCGCCCCGTTCGGCGCGGGCGGCGCGGTCCCGTCGAGCCCCGCGGTCGGGTCTCCTTCGTCGGGATCCGCGTCGATACGGGCGAGCTGCCCCGCGCTCGGGCGCCAGGCCTCGAGCACCTGCATCATGCGGCGCGCCTCGGCGACGCACGGCTCCTCCTCGAATCGTCGGGTGATCCGGTAGGCGACGAGATAGGCGGCCCCCGGGTCGACCGCGTCCCGCGCCTCGAGCGCGGCCAGCTCCAGCGCGGCGTCGCAGGCGCCCGCGAGCGTCTTTCGTCGGCTCGCTTCGAGGAGCCAGGCGCGCCCTCGCTCCAGCCAGGGGCCGTCGGGATCGCGCACGGACAGCACCCGCGCGAGGGCCGCCGCGCGACGCGCCCGGGCCACCCCGTCGGGCGTGCCCTCGGCGCTCTGCGCCGCGGCCCCGAGCGCGTTGGTGCCCTCGCGCAGCGCCTCGAGGTCCATCGCGAACGCCTCGTCGAGCGCGGGCTCGGGGGGCGGCGGGGGAGCAGGCGGGGGCGCGGGATCCTCGCCGCAGGCGACGGTGAGCGCCGCGAGCAAGGCGGTTCTTCCCCAAACGCCCCTGAGGTAGGATGCTGCCACGCGACCCATGCGGTGAGGGGTACCACGGAGCGCGACAGGGAGAGAGCAGCATGGACGGCGATCCCACCTACGAAGACCGCACGCTCGGGCGCAGCTACCGCGACGCCAACGACATGGTGAACGACTACCTGAAGCGCTTCGGGGAGTCGGTCGGCGTGGCGCTCGACCCGCTCGACGAGGACGGATACACGGACGTGCGGCGGGGCTCGGCCACCGTCGGCATCAACGTGTTGGAGGAGCACGGCATCCTCCTGTTCCTCTCGCGCATCATGGACGTGCCGAAGGAGGGCCGCGACGGCTTCTACCGTCGGCTCCTCGAGCTCAACTTCCTCGTCACGAGCGACGCGGCGTTCGCG
The DNA here is from genome assembly GCA_004213565.1 of Sandaracinaceae bacterium. Classification (GTDB taxonomy): domain Bacteria; phylum Myxococcota_A; class Polyangia; order Polyangiales; family Sandaracinaceae; genus JAVJQK01. Next base: position 1,140 of record SHBB01000223.1, on the reverse strand, counting down.
ATCGACAAGGACAAGGACGCCGTCTATCTGCGCGCGCTGCGCCGGCTGAGCGGGCTCGACTTCGAGGAGTTCGAGGACCTGCTACACACGATGGCGACGGTGGCCGACGAGTGGGACGACCGGCTCGCGGAGCTGTTCCCGGACGAGTAGCCGCGTGAGGAGCCGCGTGAGTAGAAGGGGCGTCCCCCGAGTGGTACGCTGGCCACGGCCATGAGCACGAACGAGAAGCCGGCCGAAGAGACGGGCGGAGACGAAGGGTTCTGGAGCGCGGCGGGCGACCTCGACGAGGCCGTCGCCGAGGAGCACGCCTCCAAGATCTTCGCGCTCTGGGAGCTCGGCGGCGAGTTCGAGAAGATGAAGCCGGCCGAGGACGGGACCGAAGAGGATGGCGGGGCGTGGGCCGCGGACGCGCCGGCGACCGAGGCCGCTCCTGCGACCTCGTCCGCGACCGGGGTCGCAGCCGCATCCGACGCCGCATCCGACGCCGCTTCCGCATCCGAGGCCGCTTCCGCGACCGAAGCCGCCTCCGCGACCGAAGCCGCCTCCGCGACCGACGCCGCTTCCGCGACCGAGGCCGCTCCCGCGACCGAAGCCGCCTCCGCGACCGACGCCGCCTCCGCATCCGAGGCCGCCTCCGCATCCGACGCCGCTCCCGCGACCGACGCCGCTTCCGCGACCGACGCCGCTTCCGCGACCGACGCCGCTTCCGCGACCGACGCCGCTTCCGCATCCGACGCCGCTTCCGCGACGGCACCCGCGACCGAGGCCGCGAGCGCGGCGGCGACCCAGGCGGACGCTGCGGGCGCCACGGCCGCGTCCGCCTCTGCGGCGGAAGCCGCGAACACGAGCGCGGCGGTCCAGGCTGCGGACGCGAAGGACGGCGCGTCGACGGCCGCGAGCCCGACGGCCAACCACGCGGCTGGCGCGAAGGCAGGCGCTGCCGCGCATGCTGCGGGCTCCGGATCGACGGCGGCGGCGGCCAAGCAACAGCGCGCTGCATCGACGCCCGTCGTCGCCGCGGCGCCGGAGCCCGTGCTCGCGCAGAGCGCCGAAGAAGAGATCGTCCAGCTGCCGACGTCCTCGAGCACCAAGCTTTTCCTCTTCGCCGGCGTCGCCCTGTTGCTGCTCGGCCTCGTGGGG
>SHBB01000222.1 GCA_004213565.1 Sandaracinaceae bacterium | reverse complement strand
GGGCCGCCGTCGCCGGCCGGGCCGCCGTCGCCGCCCGGGCCGCCGTTGCCGCCGGGCTGACCGTCGGTGGCCGGCCCGCTGCTGCAGCTCGCGCTGCGGCCCGAGGCGCCGTCCTGTCCGGGGCGCCCCGCGGCGCCAGGCTCGCCCGGCGCGCCGTCGCCGCCCGCCGCGACCACGCCGAAGGTGCCGACGTTGTCGTGGTCGAGCACGGCGTAGAGCGGCTGCCCCTCGCCGATGGTGTAGACGACGTTCGGGCCGAGCGCGTCCACGTCGACCGCGACCTCGGGCCCCGGCATGCCGTAGCCCGGCTGCAGGATGAGCGGCCCGGTGGTGCGGAAGCGCATGTCCCAGCGCACCTGCACGACCTCTTGACCGCGGAAGAGGATGGGCAGGACGAACTCGTCGCCGCGCGCGAGCTCGAGCACGTTCTGGATGCCGATGGTCTCGGCGAAGCGGAACGAGCCGTTCTCCTCGAGCGTCGCGAAGGGCACTCCGAGGCCCGCCTCGCTCGCGTCGATGCAGGGCGAGACCTCGAACTCGTCGGGCGCCGCGCAGAGCGTGATGGGACGCTGGAACGCGCTGACGTGGAAGAGCAGGTGGCCGCGCAGATCGATCGACGGCACCACCGAGACGTTGTCTTCGGTCTCGCGGAAGCTCAACAGCCGCGCCGCCTGCGCGCGCACGTCCTGCTCCACGACCAGGCCGCGGAAGGCGAAGCCCTCGGCGTCGAAGGTCACGCGGCGGCCCGCGTCGGCGGGCGAGACGACGAAGCGCCCCTGCTGCATGACCGCGTTCTCGACCTGCGCTGCGTGCGCGCGGAGCTCCTCGTAGGGCGAGTGCTGTATGCGGAGCTGGACGAGCCGGCGGCGCGCCTCGGTGCGCATCCCCTCGTCGGGCATGCGCCGGCTGTAGAGCAAGAGCGGCTCCTCGTTGCCCTCCTGGAACATGCGGTCGAGGTCGGCGACGGCGACGGGCCGACCGTCCGGGAGCAGGCCGCGCTCGAGGTAGAGCACCTCGACGAGCCGGCTGCGATAGATGCTGCCCGCGGCGCCCGTGGTGTCGTCGTGCTCCTGGAGCTGCACGATCACCTCGTCGATGGTCTCGGTGCTCGCGTCGCGGCCGTTGGGCCGCTCGTCGTACACGCGCCGGACGCTCTCGATCTGCGCGACGATCTGCGGGTCGTCGTCGAGGCGCGCGTAGGTGATGCGCTCGACGTAGCGCTCGAGCACGCGGTCGACGATCACGGTCGCGACCTCGGGCGGCACCGCGTCGAGCAGCCCCTGCACGCAGGCCTCCCACTTCTCGAGGTGCACGCCGCGCCCGACGCCGTCGACGACGTCCTCGAGGTCGCGCTCGGTGGTCAACGCCGCGTGCGCGGCCCGGCCGCCGGGGTTGCAGATGCTCGGGTCGGCGTCGCGCTGCCGCAGGTAGCTGACCACCGCGTCGCCCGTGTTGATGCGGGCGGCGGCCTCGGCCGTGAGCGGGAGCGCGTGGTTGGTGTGGCGACGCGCCTGCGGCATGCAGCCGGCGAGCGCGAGCACGGTGAGGGTCAATCCGAGGGCGCGCATCAGAAGGTCTCCACGTGAAGGGCGACGCCGAGGTCCGCGCCGGGCGCGCCGGGCAGGATCCGCACGCTCGCCGTCTGGAAGGGCGACGGGGCGCCGACCGGCGCGTCGTACACCAGGAAGAGATCCGGGTTGAGCAGGCCGTAGATGCCCACCGCGACGCCGGCTGGCTGGAGCAGGCCGCTGATCACCATGAGCGCCACCCCGGTGCCCTCGAGCGGCTGGCCGCCCGAGACGTTCCCGATGGCGAGCCAGGGCCCGGCGAACGGGACCGCGGCGACCGCCTGACCGCCCGAGTAGATGAGCGAGAGGATGTACCCGCCGGCGAAGCCGCCGAGGCCCATCCAGGTGAAGGGGCTGACGCTGCCGTCGACCTGCGCGCCGGGGCGGACCGGCCCGCCGAAGTAGCGGTCGCGGCGCTCCTCCCACTCCGCGTCGTCGTGCGCGCTCGCCATCGGCACCTGCGTCTCGAGCTGCGCGTCGACGGCCACCGAGGCCTGCGCCTCCACATACTGCGCGCTCGCGCGAGCGCTCGGCGCGCACCAGATCATCGCCGCGCAGAGCGCGGTCAGGGTCGAGTTCCTCATGGTCTTCTCCGGCTGACGGGGACGGGCCGGCGTCGGGGGGTGGGGGACGCCGAGCTCTCGCCGCCAAGTACGTCACCGGGCGCCGATCTCTCCCCGACCTCGCGGGTCGAGAGCGCCCTGACCACCTCGCCGCCCTGGGAGGCCAGGACCGGCTCGAGCTACGACCTACGGTTCTGGGGAGGAGGTCGGCCGCCCCGACCCGGAGCACGGGAGCGCCCTACCAGCTCTCGAGGTGGGGGCGCAGGTCGAGCTCGAAGGTCCACGCGGACTTGCCCTGCGTGGTGAGGTAGTAGGCGGTGCTCGCGATGTCGTCGGGGTCGAGGGTCTTGACGTCGTCGGGCTCGGGCTTGGCGACGCCGCCGTCGAGGATGAGGAGCGAGACGTGGATGCCCTTGGGGCCCAAGTGCCGCGCCATCGCCTGCGCGAGGCTGCGCTGGGCCGCCTTGGCCGGCGCGAACCCGGTGGTGAACGGCTTGCCGCGGAGCGAGGCGGTGGCGCCGACGAAGATGATGTTGCCCGCCTCCTTGGCGATCATGTCGTCGATCACCTGCTTGCTCGTGAGGAAGGCGCCGAGCGCGTTGATGCGCCAGCCGCGCTCGAAGTCCGCGGCGCTGATCTCCTCGATGTTGCCCCACGACCCCGAGCCCGCGTTGAAGACCAGGACGTCGACCGGCCCGAGGTCCGCGCGCACGCCGTCGAACGCGGCCTTCACCGCGGCCTCGTCGGAGACGTCGCAGGCGTAGGCCTTGGCGTCGCCGAGCTCCTCGGCGAGCTCGCTCGTGTACTCCGTCGAGCGCGAGAGGAGCGCGAGGGCGTACCCCTCGCGGCTGAAGCGGCGGGCGAACGCGGCCCCGTTCTTGGGGCCGATTCCACAGACGACACAGACGGGCTTGCTCATGGGATCGGGATACCACGACCCGACGCCTCTTGGCTTCCGGGGCGCCTTCCCGTATGACCCGCGGCCATGACGAACGCCGTACGGATCACCTCGCTCCTCCTGTGTCTCGGCCTCGCCGCCTGCGATGGCGGGACGACCACGGACGCCGGAGCCCCGGACACGGGCGTCTCCATGGGCGACGACGGGGGCACGGGTCCCGACGACTCCGGCGCAGGAGACTCCGGCACCTCGGAGGTGACCTGCTTCCCGCTCTCGGGGCCCTCGCCGGATCTGCCCGACGCGATTCCGTCCGAGCTGACCGCGTCGTCGCTGATGTGGATGCGGCCGACGGGAGAGATCTGCCCCGCGACGGGGCTCGGCGACGAGGCCGTGCCGTACGACACCGTCTGCTACGTCAACGACACGGGCGCGGACCTCGAGGTGATGTTCGAGATGGTGGTGGAGGACGACACCCTCGCGCCCGCGGTGGTCGTGTACGACGGCGACGCCATCCCCGCCGACCGCACCCAGTGCGCGGCCGTCAGCACGGACCTCGTCATCGACGTGGCCGACACCCTCTACACCGTGCCGGACGGCGCGCGGGTCACCTTCGTGGCCACGCTCCAGGACCCGGGCGCGGGCCCCTTCCAGTTCGTCATCACGCCCCAGTAGCGCGGGGCCTGATACCGTGAAGGCATGCGAAGAGCTGCCTGGGCGGTCGCGCTCCTGATCACGTGCACGACCGCCTCGTGCGGGGACGGCGACGGGGGAGACCCAGACGCCAGCGTGGACGCCGGCCGAGAGGACGCGGGGCGCTTCGACGACGTCGCGTGGCCCGCCCTCGACGAGGCCGCGCGCGACGAGACGCTCGCGCCGCGTGAGGGCGTGATCGAGGTCGTCATCGACACCGATCTGGGCAACGAGATCGACGACCAGTTCGCGGTCGTGCACGCCCTCCTCGCACCCGAGCGGCTCGACGTGCGCGCGATCCACGCGGCGCCGTGGGGGATCTCGGGCGAGCTGATCACCTCCCCCGCCTTCACCTCGGTGCTCGACGCGCGCCTGCTCCGCGAGCAGCTCGCCGAGCGGGGGGTGGACCCGGCGAGCTTCCCGACGATCCGGCCGAGCATCGGCATGAGCCGCGCGTTCGACGAGGCGACCGAGATCACGGCGCTGCTCGGACGCGACGTGCCGGTCTTCCACGGCGCGGGCCGTTACCTCGGGACCGATCCGCTCTCGCCCGTCGCGTCCGAGGCGTCCGAGAGCCTCATCGCGCTCGCCCGCGAGCCGCGCGACGGCCCGCTCTACGTGCTCGCGCTCGGGGCCATCACCAACGTCGCCTCCGCGCTCCTGCTCGCGCCCGACCTCGTGGAGCACATCGTCGTCGTCTGGGCGAGCGCCTACCCGAGCTTCTGGCCGTCGCCCAACGCGTCCTACAACCTCGCGCAGGACGTCGCCGCGGCGCGCGTGGTCCTCGCGTCCGGCGTGCCCTTCGTCTACGTGCCGGGCTTCTTCGTGGCCGAGGAGCTGCGCGTCACGCGGCCCGAGATCGCGGCGAACGTCGAGGGCGCGGGGGCGCTGCGCGAGTACCTCTTCACGCTCTACGAGAACCACCCCATCGACGGCGACCACTTCGCGGGGCGCTCCAAGGTGCTCTGGGACATGGCGGTGACGGCCTGGGCGCTGGACCCGGCGTGGACCGAGAGCGCGCTGGTGGCCACGCCCTCGCTCGACGAGACGCTCCGCTGGTCACCCCGCGCGGGCGCGCCGGTCATGCGCGAGGTGCGCGACCTCCACCGCGACGGGGTCATGCGGGACTTCTACGCGCGCCTCGCCGCGACCGACCCGTGAGGGAGGGGATTGCGGTCCGCGTCGCGCGAACCGACACTCGATGGGATGAGCAGCACGGACAGGGCGCAGGGGACCGCGGACACGCAGGTGGGGGACGCGGCGACGCTGCTGGACGCGCGCACCGACGATCGAACGAACACGGGCGCGACGAACACGGGCGCGACCCTACCCGGCCGCACCACTTCCGGACGCACGACGACCGTGCTGCCACGCGTGGAGGTGACCGACGGCGAGCTGCGGCTCGTGCACGAGCCCCGGGATCGCTACGAGACCGAGCGCCTGCTGGGCGAGGGCGGCATGGGCATCGTCGCGCTCGCGCGCGATCTCGACATCGACCGTAAGGTCGCCCTCAAGCGCATCCGCCGGGAGGCGGGCCAGCGCGGCCTCGCCCGCTTCGCCGAGGAGGTGCGCATCATCGGCAACCTCGAGCATCCCAACATCGTGCCGGTCCACGACGTCGGGGTGGACGAGAACGGCGACTACTTCTTCGTGATGAAGTACGTCGAGGGCCAGACCCTGGAGGAGGTCATCGAGCTCCTCGCCAAAGGGGACCCGGAGACCCACCGCCGCTTCACCTTCGAGGAGCGCGCCCGGGTCTTCGCGGGTCTGCTCCGCGCGCTGCACTACGCGCACGACCGCGGCGTGGTGCACCGCGATGTCAAGCCCGCAAACATCATGGTCGGCCCCTACGGCGAGGTCGTGCTGATGGACTGGGGCGTCGCCAAGCCCATCGACCGCGGGGAGCTGGTCCCACCCGAGGACACCGACGCGGAGACGGATCAGGCGGACGCCCCCCGACGCAGGCTCGTGCAGACCCAGGCCCACGGCCTCATCGGGACCCCCGCGTACATGGCGCCCGAGCAAGCGCGCGGAGAGCCCACCATCGACCCGCGCTGCGATCTCTACGCGGCGTGCGTGGTCCTCCACGAGCTGCTGACGCTGCGGCACTACCTGTCGGAGGAGCAGACGGTGCCCGGCATCCTGCTCGGCGTGATGGAGCGGCAGCTCCCGCCTGCATATCGGACCGACCTCTACGCGCACCCGCAGCAATCGTCGCCGCCTCCGGCCGAGCTCGTGCATTTCGTGATCAAGGGCACCCAGAAGGACCGCGCGGCGCGCTGGCAGTCCGCGCTCGAGATGGAGACCGCCCTGACGCGCGCGCTCGAGGGCAAGCTCGCGGTGCAGTGCCCGGTCACCCTGACCAAGCGCGCGCTGCGCGAGACCACCTTCTTCGTCGACCGTCACCCGGGCTTCACGAGCGCGATGGTCGGCCTGAGCGGGCTGGGCCTGCTGGCGGGGCTCGGCGCGTTGCTGTTCGTGGCGCTGACCTGAGGCCCTGGAGCTTCAGCGCGTCGGCGCCGCGGAGCGATGCCACCGCGCGAGCAGGTAGGCCGAGAGCACGCCTCCCGCGAAGCCCGTGAGGTGCCCCTCCCAGGAGACGAAGGTCTGCAGCGGCGACATGCCGAGGAGCAGGCTGCCCCAGACGAGCAACACCCCCACCGACAAGACGATCGATCCGAGCTTGCGCTCGAACCAGCCCGTGGTGAGCAGGTACCCGAACAGGCCGAAGGCGACGCCGCTGGCGCCGATGTGGTTGGTCCCGCTCCGACCGATCAGCCACGTGCCCAGCCCACCGACGAGGGCCGCGAGCAGCGCGGTGACGTAGAGGTCGCGCTCCTCCTTGAGGACCACCAGCCCGCCGAAGAGGAGGATCGCGACGCTGTTGCTCAGGACGTGACCGAGGCCGACGTGCAGGAAGGGGTGCGTCAGCACGCCGATCAGGCCGACCGTCTCCCGCGGCCGGACGCCGAGCGCGTCGATCGGGATCACCCAGCTCAGCAGCTCGAGCACCCAGATCAGGGCGACGAACCCGAACAGGACCTTGCCGTAGCGGCGAAGGTCGCGGCCGATGTCGGCGAGGGTGATGTCGTCCTTCATGGCGCAAGGGTAGCTCCATTCTCGCCCCGGGTCTGCGCCCGACGTTGCATCGACGCGTGCGCGCGGAGATCCTGAAGGCATGCCTTCACTTCGCTGGGTCCTGCTGACGGTGAGCGTCGCGGCGCCCCTCGCGCTCCCCGGCGTGGGCTGCGTCTCGCCCGTGAGCGATGGCGGCACCGAGTCGCGGCGGCTCTCGCTCATCCCGAATCCGCCGCGCGTCGCGGTGGGCGGCGTCGCGCCCGTCTTGCTCGCCGACCGCGGCTTCGACGCGGCGGAGCTGCGCACGCCGCCCGCTCCCGACGCGTTCGTGATCACCCCCGAGGGTGCGGCGGAGATCGTGGACGCGCGCCCCGGCGGGTTTCGCGTCCGGGCTCTGACACCAGGGGAGGCGCGGATCGAATTTCGCGCGAGCGCCGACGGCGAGCGCTTCGACGACGCGATCGTGGTCGAAGCCCACGCGCCGACCGAGCTGCGCTTCGGGCCCTGCCCGCTCGAGGGCTACGTGCCGGGGCGCCCCGCGCTCGTGCCGTTCGACCTCTACGAGCGGACGGGCGAGGGCACCTTCGACTTCGTCTTCCCGCGCGGCGGCGGCGCGGAGTGGGTATCCGTCGAGCCCGAAGGCGCGACCGTGCGCCCGACGGAAGACGTGCACTTCATCGAGCTCGACACGGCCGCGGCGAGCGGCGAGGTGCGGGTGCGCTCTCGGCTCGGCGAGCCGGACGACGGCCTGCTCACGCTCGAGGCGCACACGGCGGCGGAGCTGTCGGGCGTCTTCATCGAGGTGATCGACGGGAACCTCGAGGAGCGCGGGTGGCAGACGGTCCGGGTGCGCGGGCGCTACCCGGGCTCGCGCTGCGGAGCGGCGGGGAGCGGCACGGCGAGCGCCGTCGCCATCGCCACCGACGCCGCCGTGGTCAACCCACGTCAGTGCGTGCTGGTCGACCTCGACGGCGACCACCGCGCGCTGCGAAGTGAGCGCGGCGTCTTCACCATTCAAGCGCGCGCCGCGGGCGACTGCATCGTCGAGTTGGAGTTGGCTGACGTGAGCCTAGTGGCGGAGGCGGGTCTGGACGCGAGCCTCGAGCCCCTCGTCGTCGATGTCCCCCCGCGCGTGGTGGGCGGCGGCGGCGGCGGCGATCTCGACTGAGCCCATGACTGGCGTCCGCGAACGGGAGAAGCAGAGGATGAAGCAGACCTTCGACATCGGCGGAGAGCTCACGGTCAGGCGGCTCGGCTTCGGCGCGATGCGCATCACCGGAGAGGGCATCTGGGGCTGGCCGAAGGACCGCGACGCGGCCAAGCGGCTCTTGCGGAGGGCGGTCGAGATCGGCGTGAACCTCATCGACACCTCCGACGCCTACGGCCCCGAGACGAGTGAGTACCTGCTCGCGGAGGCGCTCCACCCGTACGAGGGCGTGGTCATCGCGACGAAGGGCGGGCTCGAGCGGGGCGGCCCGGACGAGTGGTCCACCAACGGCCGGCCCGATCACCTCCGGATCGCGTGCCACAACTCGCTGCGCCGCCTCGAGGTCGAGCGCATCGATCTCTACCAGCTGCACGCCATCGACGACGACGTGCCGCTCGAGGAGTCCGTCGGCGCGCTGGTCGACCTCCAGAAGGAAGGCAAGATCCGACACATCGGCGTCTCGAACTTCCCCGTCCCGGCGCTCGAGCGCGCGCAGAAGATCGCGAAGATCGTCACGGTGCAGAACCGCTTCAACCTCTCGGACCGCAAGCACGAGGCGGTGGTCGACCACTGCGAGGCGCACGGCATCGGCTTCATCCCGTGGTACCCGCTCGCGACGGGCGCGCTGACCGGGAGCGACGAGCTGGAGACGCTCGCCCGCAAGTACGACGCGAGCGCCGGCCAGATCGCGCTCGCGTGGCTGCTCCGGCGCTCGCCCGTGATGCTGCCCATCCCCGGCACGTCGTCCATCGCACACCTGGAAGAGAACTTCGCGGCCGAGGGCGTCGCGCTCTCCGACGAGGACTTCGAGGCCCTCAGCTGAGCGAGCGCGACGCGCTCATGCGCTCCAGGAGCGTGCGGATGGGGAGCGCGTAGTAGTCCGCGAACTCGTCCGGCGAGAGCTCGAGCAAGAGCGGGATCACCGTGCGCTCCTCGAGGTCGAGGTGCGCGCGCAGCGTGTCCCCGAAGTCGCGCAGCGCGCGGTCCAGTCGGTCCTGCTCGTGCGACCGCTCGAACGCGTCGAGGACCGCGCGTTTCCGCTCCGCGAGCGCCTCGTGCCCCGCCTCGAGCGGCGCCATCGACACGCCCCAGCGGCGCGAGAGGTAGGGGTAGAGCTTCGACTCCTCGTACCGCTCGTGGCTGCCCATCGCGAACATCCAGCGGCGAAAGAGCCGCTCGGCGCGCTCGGGGTGCGCCGACGCCAGGTCCAGCACCTGGCGGGCGAGGATGCGGAAGTTCTCGTGCGATCCCAGGAGCAGCGTCTGCGCGGGGAAGTTCGGATGCGCGGCCCAGTCCTCCCGGGGGATCTGCGGTGTCGGTTCCATCAGAAGCGAGTCTGTGGGGCGCCGCCCCCCGCGTGACAAGCGCCCCCGCCTGAGCCGCCTCAGGGCTGCGGCGCCAGCAGTCCGTTGAAGAACCTCGCTCCTCGTTTCTCGGGCGGGACGACCCGTCTCTCGGCCCGTGTCTCCTCGAAAATGCTGAAGCATTTCCTCGTCGCCCCGAACCGAACCGGGCCGTCGCGCTCCGAGATCCTTCGGGCTCGGTACTTCAACGGCCTGCTATGGCGCTCAGATCGACGCGCTGCGCCGTCGGGGCCTGGGCGTGGCAAGCGACGCAGGCCGCGTGCAGATCGCCGTAGCGTGCGCGCGCCGCCTCGAGGTCGCCCGCCTCGGCCACCGCGGCCATCTCGGCCGCCGCCCCGTGCAGCTGCTGATCGATCTCGGCGAAGCGCGGTCCGAACTGCTGGGGGTCCGCGTGGTGGACGTCCTGGTCGTCGCAGGCCACCGCGATCGCGCGCGCGTGCGTGGCCGCCTCGTTCACCTCGCCCGACTCGAGCGCGCCGCGGAGCTCCCCCATCTTCGCGAAGAGGTCCCGCATGAGCGGGCGCAGCGCGGCCGGGCTCGAGTGGTCGTGGCCGTGCCCGCCATGATCGGCAGCACCGTGGTGATGATCGCCTCCGCCCGCGTGATGCGCGTGCTCGGCGCGCGCCGGCTCCCCCTCCGCGGCCCCACAGGCCAGCATCGAGAGGCTCGCGAACGCAACCAGGCTCCGGGTTCTCCACATGGGATGCAGATAGCAGAGCCGGGCGCGCGAGCGAAGACGCTCAGCGCATCGGCGCAGCGCGGAGCGCCTCCATCTGCGACGCGACGTCGGACGCGCGGTACCGGGCGAGACCCGCCGCCCGCGCGCGCTCGTCCAACCACTCGGTCGCCGACGGGACCGTCGCGAAGACCCGGTGGGGGAACGGCGGCCGCGCGAGGAGGTTCAGACCGGTGGCCACGGCGCGGACCATGGATCCGTGAAACCCCGCTCCCTCGCAGACGAGGGCGGACACCTGGAAGTAGCCGGCGCCCGAGCTCAACACCTCCGCCAGCGCGCCGCGAGCGTCGGCCTCCGGGGGCGGCGCCCCCTCGGTGACCACGCCGAGCAGGATGCCCTCACCGTCTCCCGCGTCGGCGCGCGCCTCGCTCGAGAGCTGCCTCAACCGGTTCGCGGCGCGCACCGTGGTGACACCGCGCCAGATGTACAGGACGGCGCCGCCAACGCGTCCGAGCGCGTGATCGGGCGTTACTTCCACGACTTCGAGAGCGTGCGACATGGTCAAGACATCTATCCGATCGGGCCGTCCGTGTCAGCAGCGGCATTGGAGCGCTCTACCACCACGACCGCGCAGCGCACTCCTCATTGCGCCCCGAAGTGCGGGCATTGTGGTCGGCCAGGCTGTGGCCTAGCGTGCGCGCCTTCCGCACGGGGGCGTCAACGGGGCGCCGAGCTCGTCGCGAGCAGGGGGACCATGTCCATCGAGCAGGAGCGCGTGGCGGTGATCGGGGCCGGAGTCTCGGGCATCGCGGCCGCGAACGTCTGGCAGAGGTGCGGGTACGACGTGACGGTCTACGAGGCGTCCGATCGCGTCGGTGGCCAGTGGGCGAAGTCCTACGCGGGCGTCCGCCTCCAGAACACGGCGCCGCAGTACCAGTTCGCCGACTTCCCGTGGCCCTTCGAGCCGGATCGCCACCCCACCGGCGAGCAGGTGCTCCGCTACCTCGAGGCCGCGGTCGAGGCGTTCGAGCTCGACGTCCGCCTGGGCCAGCGCGTCACCGAGCTGAGCCGCACGAGCGACGGCTGGAGCCTGACCGTCGACGGAGAGACGGAGCGGGTCGCCTACGTCGTCGTCGCCACGGGCCAGTACCCGGGCGACGCCAAGCACGTGCCGGCGTTCGAGGGTCTCGAGCGGTTCGAGGGAGAGGTCGTCACCCGGATCGACTCCCACTCCGTCTTCGAGGGCAAGCGCGTGGCGGTCATCGGCTTCGGCAAAACCGCGCTCGACTTCGCGTCGTGGAGCGCCGAGATCGCCGAGCGCACGGTGCACGTCTTCCGGACGCCTCGCTGGACGATCCCCGACACGCTGCTCGGCGTCGACTACACGCGCCCCTTCTTCGCGCGCTTCGGCAGCGACATGATGCCGTCGTGGGAGTACAGCTCCCCGCCCCAACGTTTCTTGCACACGCACCTGAGCCCCGTGGTCCGCGGCTTCTGGCACTTCATCGCCACGCTCTTCCTCTTCCAGCACCGCCGCGACGCCAAGCTCGGCGCGATGGAGGAGCACGGGGACGCGCGCCGGCTCGACGCGGTGATGCCGCCCAAGTCGCAGTTCCTGGCCGACCTGCGAAGCGCGAGCGCCGTGGCGCCCGGGAGCTACTACCGGCAGGTCGCCCACGGGCAGATCGAGGCCCGGCGCTCCGAGCTCGCGTCGTTCTACGAGGGCGGCGTCGTGCTAGCCGACGGCCAGCGCATCGAGGCGGACGTGGTCGCCGTGTGCTGCGGGAACACCGCGCCCACCTACCCCTACTTCGCGCCCGACGTGCGCGCGCTGCTCGAGGGCCACGACGGAGGCCCGCCCCTCTACCGTCACCTCGTCCACCCGCAGATCCCGGGCCTCGGTTTCGCCGGGTACAATCACGGCTTCTTGCACATCGCGCTCTGCGAGATGGGCTCACTCTGGCAGGTGGCCGCGCACCGCGGCGAGATCGAGCTGCCCTCGTCGGAGCACATGCAGGCGGACGCCGAGCGCGTCGCGGCCTGGAAGCGTCAGCACTCGACCTTCGAGCCCACCGCGAACATGGCCGTCAACACGCGCTACCAGCAGACCCTCGACAACCTGTTGCAGGAGCTGGGGCTGTCGCCGTGGCGCAAGCTCCCGAACCTCCCGGCGGAGCTCCTGTCGCGATACGACCCGACGGACTACGCGGGCGTGGTGGCGGAGTACGCGGCGAAGCGCCCACGGGCTCGGCCCGTGCCGTCCGAGCGCCCGTCCGCCGCGGCCGGCGCGCCGCAGGCCGCGCGGATCACGAGCTGAGCGCCGTCTTCACTCCTCCGCGCTGCCGTCCTCGGCCTGCCCCGCGTCGTCGGGCACCGGCGCGCCGTAGAGCGCCACGCAGCTCGAGGTGCCCATCGCGAGGCTGACGCCGAAGGCGACGACGGCGACCCTCCCCGCGCGCGACCGGCTCGGCCTCGCGGCGACCTCGGCCGGCGCGCTGAACGGGGCGGCGCAGAAAGGGCATCGCGCTTCATCGGCGCGCACGTGGCGCTCGCAGGCTTCACAGGGAGTCAAGTCGACCATGCGTCCTCCGCGACGAGTGATGGCAAGCTTCATGCCGCGCGTACGGGGGGACGCGATGGGCGCTCACGACGGCGGCGCTGAGTCGACGTGGCGCGGTGCTGCGCCGACCTGAGCCACCCGTCGAGGAGCCGCGGTAAGGCGCTCAGTACGAGAACATCTCGTGCATCTCTCCGGTCGTCCGCGGGTCGTCGGTGAGGTAGACGATGTTGGGCCCGCTGCCTTCGTCGCAGGAGATCAGCTCGCCGGGCACGGTCGACTCACCGTTGAAGGTCGTGTCCCAGACCCGCACCTCGACCGTGTCGCAGTTGCGGAACCAGAGCAGGCTGCCCTCGCCGTACGCGCCCTCGTTGCGGAGGTCCGACGCCACGAGGTAGTGCGGACCGGGGCGCCAGAAGCGAATCCCGCGGTGACCGGAGCCCTCGAGCGTCAGCCGCACGAACTGCGAGATCGGCGCCTTGTTGTCGATCGCGCCGTCCGCGTTCCAGCCCCGCACGGTCAGGTCCTCGGCGTAGAAGGCCGCCGAGTCGTCGAGCACGAGGCCGTCGTAGTTGGTCTCCGAGTAGCTCCGCCACGCCGGCCAGTTGGGCTCCACGATCACGTCGGCGAGGAAGAGCGTCAGCCCGCTCGCGTTGGCCGACTGGATGCCTCCACCGAAGGCGTCCGAGCTGACCAGATCGTGGATGAACACGTCCACGAACCCGATCTCCCGCACGTCGGGTTCCTCGCGCGCCTGCGGGTCGAACGCGTACTTCGCGCAGCACGCGTCCGCGTCGTGCACCAGCGCGGGCGTCTCGATTCGCCGCCGCGAGTTGAACGTGCCCGTGTACGCCGGCGCGTCGACGAAGTGCGCGCGGATCCACGCGTTCGCGCCCAGGCGGACCCCCGCGTCGTCGGGGCCCGCGTCGGGCGTGAGCGCGCCGCCGTCAAGCGCATCTCCCGCGTCCAGCTCCGTCCGCCCGCCATCCAGCGCGCGACCGGCGTCCTCCACCGCGACCGCGCCATCCTCCGCCGAGGCGCCCGCGTCTTCGACCGCCTCACCGTCATCACAGCCGATCAGGCCCGACATCACCGCGGCCAACATCAACGCTCGGAGTCGCATGGCGCGCATGTGGCCCAATATGCGGGGCGATCGCAACCCCAATGGCCTCGACGCACCGGATTGTCACTCGCCCCCGAGTCACGCGGCCCGCGACCCGGCTCGCCCCGGCGGCCCGCGCGCCGCGGAGAGGCGCCGCTCGGCCTCGTCGACCGCGC
>SHBB01000221.1 GCA_004213565.1 Sandaracinaceae bacterium | reverse complement strand
CCACTCGACGCGCGCCGAGTCACTCGACCCGGAGATCGCGGCGCGCGTCGAGTGGGCGCAGGCCGACCTCGGCGCGTGGACGCCCGCCCCGAGGCGCTACGACCTCATCTCGTGTATGTACGTTCACATGGCAGGTTCCGTCGAAGCGGCCGTGGAGCGCCTGGCGGAGGGAGTCGCGCCCGGAGGCACCCTGCTCATGGTGGGCCACCGCCCCATCGATCCGTCCGCCGGCGCCGAGACGGCCGCGGCGGGCCAGAACCAGGTCTCCGTCGAAGCCGCGGTGGCCGCCCTGGACCGCGCCGACTGGGACCTCCTCGCGGAAGAGCGCCCTCGCGCCGCGGCCGGCACGGGCGTCGACGCGGTGATCCGCGCGAGGCGGATCCGGTGAGGGGCACCCCCGGGCGGGGCTGGGAGTCGCTGCCCTCGGAGGCGCTCGTCCGGCTCGTGGTCGACGGCGACGTGTTGCAGTGGAAGCCCCTCTGCGCAGAGCTCGCGCGACGCCCGCCGGACGAGGCGGCCACACGCGTGCTCCTCGAGGCGCCGCTCCCCGCCTGGACGCTCATCCCCATCCTCGCTGCGAGTCCACATGGGATCGCGTACGACGCGCTTCGGGGCTTCGCGCGCGAGCTCGGCAACGTCGTGTACGCCAACGAGGCCGCCCGCGGCATGGCGCGAGCGCACCCCGCCGAGGCGCTCGAAGAGCTCGCGCGGTGGCTGCGCGATGAACCGTCGCTGCACCTTCGGGGCGTCGCGGCCGTGGGCCTGACGGCGATCGGCACGCGCGAAGCTGCGGCCGAGATCGAGCTCGGTGCGGCGAGTGAGCGGGTGGGGACCCTCCTCGCCGGGCAGCTGCTCGGCAGGATGGCGAGCGGGGCGGACGAGCTGGTGGTGGAGCTGCTCGAATCGGCCGATCCGCGGCGCTGGCGCACGGGCGCCGAGGCCGCGCTGGCCCGATGGCGAGCCGCCCCGGATGACGCGCTCGTCGATCGGTGGCGCCCACACGTGGGGGCGCTCTTGGCCCGAGAGTCCGGCCTCGATGGACCGCTCCGCCGTGGGTTGACGCGCTGGGTCGAGCCGCCGCGGGGCTGAGTCACTCGAGCGAGGCGCGCTCTCGAGATGGGTAGGCCGCGAAAGAGAGCCGTGGTCCATCGAGGACCAGGTCTGCGACGAGATAGGTGCGGCCCAGCTCGTCGCTCGCCGTGAGGCCGTCGAAGCGCGCGTCCGCCAGCCGGTGGAAGTCGGGGCCCGCCTCGAACGTCCCGACCACCAGCCCCGTCTCCCGCGGACGGCACTCGGGGGCGACGTCGACGTCGCCGACGACTCCACCGTCCGGCCAACGGAGCTGCATGGAGCCCGTCCGGGGGAATTCGGCGATGGCCCGGCAGAGCTGGCGGAAGAGCGGGGCGGCCTCGGCGGGCTCGGACATGCCTTCGGCGCTCCACACGCGCCGGGCGAGGGTCTCCACGCTCGGAGGCGGCGCTCCGATGATCGCGTCGCGCGCCGCGGGCGCCAGACAGAAGGCGCGCACAGAGCGCGTCCAGCAGGGCCGCCCTGGCTCGTGCGTGGCGCTCGCTCATCCCGCTTCGCTCAGGGGTCGCGCAGGCCCTTGCCGGCCAGGATGCGGGGCACGTGCTGCTCGACGCGGCGGGCGCGGGTCTCGGAGCGCTTGGCGCCCGAGATGTGGAGGTCGTAGGCGCGCTGTCGCCCGGGCGTCAACGCCTCGAACGCCCGCTTCAGGGCGGGGTCGGCGTCGAGGCGGGCCTGGAGCTCTTCGGCGAGCTCGGGCGCGGGGGCCGGGGGCAGCTCGAGCCCCGCCTCCTCGACCGCGACGGCGCTGCGGATCAGGGCTCGAATGGCGGCCTCCTCGCGGTCGACCTGTTCGACGCTGGTGAAGCAGAGGCGGCGGGCGGAGCGGGTGTTCTTCCCCTGCTCCCGCAGGAGCCCCTCGGGGTCGTCCATGAGCGCGCCCTTGAAGAACAGGAGCGCGAGGAAGGCCTTCATCTTCTGAAGGATCGCGATGTTCTGGCCATCGTGGGTGTAGCAGGGCTTGCCCCACTTCAGCTCTTCCTCGAGGCCCTGGTCGAGCAAGATCCCGCGGAGGCGGAGGGCTTCGTCCCGCCAGCGCGCGGACTCGGCGAAGAAGTCGTCGGTTCGTCTGGTCATGGTCCGGGCTCGGTCGTGCAGCGAAAGGATGGAGCATAGCAAGGTCGACGCGCGCGTCCGCCGACAGCTCGCTCCTCTTCGGCACGAGCCGGCCCGGCATCGTGGCGGTCGGCGACGTGCGCGCCGGATCCGTCGAGCGGGTGGCCTCGAGCGTCGGCGAGGGCTCGGTCGTGATCTCGGGCCTGCACCGCTACCTCTCGCGCTGAGGGCTCAGCGGATCTTGGTGTAGAGCGCGGGCTTCGTCGGCTGCGTGTCCGCGGGGCCCTCGCGCTCGACGCCGAGGATCTCGTGCGCCTGGCGCCGGATCATCTCGCCGATCGAGCGGGTCGGCAGGTCGTTGCAGTCGATCCCGAACGGGTTCTCGAGCTCCGCCGCGAGCACGTCCATCACAGCCACCGCGAAGTAGGCCGCCATGCCGATCGGGATCGCCGCCCAGCTGAACTCGCCGTGCAATCCGATGGGCACGAAGAGCGCGAAGAGGAGCAGGAAGAGGCGCGCGGCCGAGGTGACGGCGAAGGGGATCGGCGTGCTGCGGATCCGCTCGCACGCGCCGAGCACGTCGAGGGGCGCGCGGAGATGGGGCTGGAGCGTCAACAGCTGCGCCGTGTCGAGGAGCCCCTCCGCGCGGCGCCGGTCCACCTCGGCCCAGAGGAGCTGGCTGACGAGGGAGAGCGGGTGCTCGCGCGCGCCCGCCTCCTCCCGCTCCGCGTCGCTCAGGCTGGGCAGCTCGGCCGGGGTCAGCTCGCCGCGGAGGTGGAGCGAGAGGCCGACCGCGAAGTCGCCGATCAGGCCCGCCAGGCGCCGCCGCCCCGGTTCGTCGTCCGACCTCCACAGCGTGCGTCCGAGGGCGGCCAGGTTGCGCGAGTGGTTCACGAGGAGCCCCCAGTGCTGGCGCGCCTCCCACCAGCGCGCGTAAGCGTTGTTCACACGGAACGCGAGCGCGAGGCTCACCACGCCGCCGAGCGCGCTGAAGGCGAGCGCCCCATGCGGGAGCTCGATCCTCACCTGCATCTCGAGGAGGTACACGAGCAGCCCCGCGTAGACCCCCATGCCGAACGTGCCGCGCAGCGCGCGCACGAGGGCGTAGCTGAGCGGGAGGCGGACGATGTCGGGCAGCCAGCGCGGCTGGGGTTCGTAGCGGATCATGACGTGGGACCTCGGGTGGTTCGCGACCTCGGCCGGGAGCGCATCGTAGCGGCTCGTAGTCACCCGGATCAGCAGTGATTGGCAAAACCCCGCGAGCCATCGGCGCGCAAATCAAGGAACGACGACGAGGAATACCTCGAGTATTTCGAGGAGGAGTGACGCCGAGTCGCGCGTCGAGGGCCGAGGGGTTTTGTCATGAATCGCTGTTCCGGGTGACTAGCGCCGCTACCCCGATTCGCCAGCGAGCCGCGCTCCGGGAATCGCCGCGGGCCGCTCACTCGTCGAGGCTCGCCAGATGGACGACCGCATCGAAGGCGCGCTGCTGGGCACGATGATCGGGGACGCGCTCGGTCGCCCCTTCGAGGGCGCGCCGCGGGCGGAGATGGAGCCACTGCGGCGCGCGGTCGAGCGGCGCGCGCGGGCGCCTCGCGCGTGGGGCCACTCGGACGACGCGGAGATGATGCTCGCGGTGGCCGCGTCGATCGCGGCGCGGGGCGAGGTCGACGAGGCGCACGTGCTCGAGAGCCTCGCGTCGAGCCACGATCCGGCGCGCGGCTACGGCAAGGGCGCCCGGGCCGCGTTCCGCGTGTGGCGTGCGACCGGCTCCTGGCGGCGCGCGTCCCGGGCGCTCTGGGAGGAGGGCTCGCGCGGCAACGGCGCCGCGGTGCGCGTCGCAGCGGTGGCCATCCGGCATCGCGCGGGGTCCGCGGAGGAGGTCCGCGAGGCCGCGCGCCGGAGCGCCGCCCCGACCCACGCGCACGAGGAGGCCCATGAGGGCGCCGCGCTCGTCGCGCTCGCCGTCTGGACGGCGCTGAACGGGACTGGCCCGCGCGCCCTCCTCGAGTCGCTGCAGGGCTACGCCCGCGGAGGGCCGCTCGAAGCGCCGCTGCGTCGCGTGGACGTCGCGCTGCCGCCCGAGGAGGCGGCGCGGACGCTCGGCCACGGCGTGCTCGCGATCGAGTCCGTGCCGCTCGCGGTCTGGGCGCATTGCAGGAACGACGCGTTCGTGCCGGCGCTGCTCGACGCCGTCTCGTCGGGCGGGGACACCGACTCCATCGGGGCCATGACCGGCGCCATCGCCGGGGTGAGCCACGGCGCCTCCGCCATCCCTCGCGCGTGGATCGACGCGCTCGAGCCGCCCGCACGGCGACAGGCGCGTGAGCTGGCGGTCGCGCTCTCGGGCGCGCGGTAGGGAGACCGGTGCGCATCGTCTCGGTAGGATGGCGCGGACGCGCGGCGAAACGAGGCGTGTTGCTCGCGACCAGCCTCGCGGGCTGGGCCGCGATCGAGCGCCTCCCGGGGCGTGCGGGACGTCCCCTACGCACCGCGGGATGGATGACGGGTTGCCAGACGCGGTACGATGGCGAGATGCCCAGAGCTGTAGTGGCGCTCTTCGTTTCGATGATCTTGGCGGTGGCGTGTGCCCCGCCCGAGCCCCCCGCCTCGCGGGTCGAGGCGCTGCGGTCGGCGCGGGACTCGTTCGGGGTGCGCATGCTCTACCCGACGTCGGGGCGGACGTGGACGGCGGACTTCACGCGCGCGCGCACGCTGGGGCCGGGAGACTCGGTCGGCGATCTCTGGAACCGCGGCAACGGCACGCTGCGCATCGTCGGGGACGGGACGGCGATCGCGTCGGGCAACACGCAGCGGCACTACATCGGCGACCGCTCCGAGCGTCGGCAGTGGGGAAGCATGGAGCTGACGTACTACGCGCGTCGGCTCGACGACCTGACCCGGGACGAGCTGCTCGCCGGGCCGTCGAACGCGGGCGTGACGGCCGAGGTGCGCACGGGCGACGGGCACTCGAGCGGCGGGTCGGCGGCGCAGCGCTGCGAGGGGCGCGCCTACGGTGGGTCGTTCCGGTTCTACGGGCACGCCTCGTTCGCGAAGGAGCTGCAGCACCCGAACTACGCGCCGAGCTCGGCCGCCGACACCGCGGGAGGCTCGGTGCGGCGCAACGTGTGGCCCTCGGGCGTGCCACGGAACACGTGGATCGGCTTCAAGCTCGTCGTCTACGACCGCCCGGGTGAGGTGGTGCTCGAGCTCTACCGCGACCTGTCGGGCGGCGCGGCGGGAGGGACGTGGGAGCAGCTCATCCGCTACGTGGATCAGCCGGGGCGCTGGGGGATCCCGGACACGCCCACCCTCTGCGGCATGCCGACCGACCGCATCATCTCGGAGCCCGGGCCGTTCGTCATCGTGCGCAACGAGACGACGCGGGTGCAGTACCGCGACCTGACCATCCGCGAGATCGAGGCCGCGCCCGTGGCGGGCAGCGCCTACGTGGACATCGGCGACTCGATCTTCGTCGGCGCCATCCGCTGGCTGGAGGGGCGCGGCGATCTGGTGCCGTGCAACCCGCCGTTCAACACGTGGTTCTGCCCCGACGACGCACTGCAGCGCGACGAGGTGGCGGCGTTCTTCGCGCGCGCGCTCGACCTGAGCCCTCCCGGCGGCGACCGCTTCCGGGACGACGACACGAGCCCCTTCGAGGACGACATCGAGGCGATCGCGGAGTGCGGCATCTCGCGCGGCTGCAACCCGCCCACGAACGATCGCTTCTGCCCTGACGCGCCGGTCACGCGAGGACAGATGGCGGCGTTCTTCGACCGCGCGTTCGACCTGCCCAGGGCGACGCGCGACCACTTCACGGACGACGACGGATCGATCTTCGAGGCCGCCATCGACCGGCTCGCCGCGGCGCGGATCACGCTCGGGTGCAACCCGCCGACGAACGACCGCTTCTGCCCCGACGACCCGGTCACGCGCGGTCAGCTCGCGGCGTTCCTGAAGCGCGCGCTGGAGTCCGTCCCGCCGACGTCGGCCTGCGTGTGCCGGGCGAGCGCCGAGGTCTGCAACGCGCTCGACGACGACTGCGACGGAGCCGTCGACGAGAACGCGTCGGCGGAGGTCTGCGGCGGCGGTGACGACGACTGCGACGGAGCGATCGACGAGAACGCGCGCCCGGAGACCTGCGACGGCGTCGACGAGGACTGCGACGGCGCGATCGACGAGGACGATCACGCCGAGTCCTGCAACGGGATCGACGACGACTGCGACGGCGCGGTCGACGAGATCGCGTGCGCCGACGGCGGCGCGCCTCCCGTCGACGGTGGCGCGAGCGACCCGGACGGCGGCGGCACGAGCGCGTCGGACGGAGGGGTGGGCGTGCGTGCGGACGCAGGGCGCGCAGACGCCTCGGCCGACCCGACCGTGCTCTCCGGCGGCTGCGGCTGTCGCTCGACGGGGGCGCGCGCGCTGCCTTCCCTCTGGCTGCTCGGGCTGCTCTGGCCCCTCGCCGCGAGACGCGCGCGTCGAAGGTGACGCTCGACCGGCTCCTTGGCGTCAGGCGCGCCGCTCCGAGAGGGCCTGGGCCCAGGCGGGCAGCGGCCCCAGCAGGCGTGGCGGGATGTGGCGCGTCAGCGCGACCATCGCGTCGCCGAAGTAGTGGTAGGGGTGGTCGCGTCGCACGACCATGCGCCCGTGCGCGCGGATGGCGCGGTAGGCGACCGAGTTGCGGGTGTGTGGGCTCCGGCTGCCGACCTGATCGAAGCGGCGGATGGCGCGATAGAGGCGCTCCTCGTCGAAGCCCATGCGGACCAGGTTGTCGCGCATCCGGGAGAGGAGCGGGACGTAGACGAGGAGCCCCAGCGCCGCCGTCGGGTGGAGCGCGCGCGCGAGCATGCGGAGCGTGGCGCGCGTCTGCGGTCGCATGCCGTTCTGCTCCATCACGTGGAAGTCGACCGCCAGGTGACGCGCCTCGTCCCGGTTGATGTGCGCGAAGACCGCGTGACAGACGGGGTCGTGCACCTCGTCGAGCAGGAACTTCACGAGCGCCCCGTCGAGCGCCACCTCGAGCATGGCGATCACGCAGGTGAGGGTCGCGAAGTCGATGTCGTCGGCGTGGCGGTCGAGCCAGGCGACGACGAGGCGGACGTTGATGTTCGCGTCCGGGATCTCGCCCGGGCGCACCATGCCCCAGCGGCGCATCAGGGCGAGCTCCGCGCGCGCGTGCTGCTCCTCCTCGCGCTCGAAGCATCGGTAGATGGCGCGCAGTCGCGAATCGGGCGCCTTGTCGGCGAGGGCGGCGAAGCCCCGGGCGCCGACGTGCTCGATCCAGACGAGGTCGCACATGAAGTCGCGGAGCTGCTCGCGCTGCTCGGGCCGGACGCGGTCCGCGCCGGGGGCGTCCCAGTCGATGGCCCGAAGCTCCCAGCGGCCGGCCTGCACCTTCTGGAGCATCTCGTCGAGGTCGAGCTTCATCGCTTCCTCCGCCTGGGTTTCGGAGCCACGGTCAGCGCCGGCGCGAGCAGGGTGGCCAGGAACGGCCGGAGCGGGCCCGGCGCGGGCGCGAAGACGAGCGAGAGCGCCACGCGGACCACCCACTGGGTCAGGGCCACGGGATCTCTCTCGGCCAGCAAGCCGGCGCGCATGGCGGCCTCCACCGCGGGTGAGAGCGCGCGCGTGAAGCGGTCGATGAGGTCGGGCAGGCCTCGCTCGAGGAAGCCCCCGACCAGCTCTGGCTCGTCGTCGAGGAGCTTCGCGAACACGGGGTTCGCGAGGACGTGCTCGACCGTGGACGCGACGAGCTCGATGACGACCTCGGGGCCGCCCCCCGCGGCGAGGCCGACCTCGCTCGCGCGATCGATGATCCGGTGGACCTCTCGCGCGATGAGCAGACGGAAGATCTGCTCCTTCTTGCCGAGGTGGCGGTAGAGCGTGGTGCGCTCCACGCCGGCCTCGCGGGCGATGTCCTTGGGCGACGTGCGCGACCAGCCGTAGCGCCGCACGCAGCGCTCCGCCGCGTCGAGGTAGGGCGCCAGCGACGCGTCGGGGCGGGGCGGGAGGCCGCCGCCCTCGACCGCGTCGGCCAGGAGCGTGGGGATCGTCGAGGCCACGCGGCGAGTCTGGCACTCTCCGCGCGATGCAACAAGTTGGGTGCTTTGTTGCAGCGCCTGGCGACATCGGCGGGGGAGCGGGTATGGTCGGCGGATGACCTTTCGGACCCTCGCGCTTTGCCTCGTTTCATTCTCTCTCGCCGCCGGCTGCACGAACGAGCCGGAGGGCGCGCTCAGCCGGGAGGAGGCCCGCGCGATGGGCGGCGGCTCGGCCGACGGGGCGCGGGATCTCTGCGAGGTCTACGGCTGGTACGGAGACGGCGCCTACTGCGACGAGTTCTGCCCGCGGCGCGACCCGGACTGTGAGGCCGCGTGCGAGGTCGACGCGGACTGCCCGCCGATCTTCTGCGGCGAGGGGGATTGCGCGGCGGTCCTCTGCGAGGCGGGCGCCTGCGCGGTGACGGGCGCGTGCACGGCGCAGCTCCGCTGGCTCCAGAAGGACGCGTACGTGAGCGCGGCGGGGCGGAGTCGACCGTTCTGGCCGCCGCACACGACCATGCAGCTCGTCGTGGAGTGCGGTGGCGAGGTCGTGCGCGAGGCGGAGGCGGCCAACCACGGGACCACCGTCGACGCGGTCGACGCGGAGGGCACGCCCATCCTCGTCGAGGTGTACGCCGAGGAGGTGAGCGGCTCGCGCGCGGAGCTGACGGCGCTGGCCGACGCGTTCGAGGGCTGTGAGTGCGGCACCACGTTCCTCAGCATGGACGAGCTCGAGGACGGGCTGGTGCAGGAGCTGGTCGGAGAGCTGGCCGGCTATGCGCAGGAGCACTTGATCTGTTCGGAGGACATCGGCGGGACGGACGCGATCGTGTCGGCCCTCTCGATGGGCGACGTGGACTTCGTGCTCGCCAACATCGGCGCGTGCACGTGGGCGTCCGGCGCGAGCTGGGAGGACGGGCTCGACGACGCCCTCGCCGCCGTCGCGGCCGCCACGAGCGAGACGCTCGCCGACTACCACGTCTGCAACAACGACGCGCTCCTGCAGGCGGAGCTCTTTGCGCGCTTCCGCGACGAGGGCGTGGTCTCGGCCTGCGAGGGGAGCTCCTCGCTCTGCGCCGGCCCCGCCTGGCTCTACGACCCGGCCGAGTGAGGGATACCGGTTCGGCCCCGCTGCGCTATGACTGCGCGCGATGGCCCAGCTGGACGTGACCCGCGGAAGAATGCGCCTGCCGGTGATCGGCGCGCCGCTCTTCATCATCTCGAACCCGAAGCTCGTGATCGCGCAGTGCACGGCCGGCATCGTCGGCTCGTTCCCCGCGCTCAACGCGCGGCCGCAGAGTCAGCTCGACGAGTGGCTCGACGAGATCACGTCCGCGCTCGCCGCGCACGACGCCGCGCACCCGGACTCGCCCTCGGCGCCGTTCGCGGTCAACCAGATCGTGCACCGCTCGAACGACCGGCTCGAGGCGGACCTCGCCGTCTGCGAGAAGTACCGCGTGCCGATCGTGATCACCTCGCTCGGCGCGCGCGCGGAGCTGAACGACGCGGTGCACGGCTGGGGCGGCAAGACGCTCCACGACGTCATCAACCTCCGCTTCGCCCACAAGGCGCTCGAGAAGGGCGCCGACGGACTGATCCCGGTCTGCGCCGGCGCGGGCGGGCACGCGGGCACGCTCTCGCCGTTCGCGCTGGTGCCGGAGCTGCGGCAGTTCTTCGACGGGCCCATCGCGCTGTCGGGCGCCATCGGCACGGGCGACGCGGTGCTCGCGGCGCAGGCCATCGGCGCTGACTACGCGTACATCGGCTCCGCCTTCATCGCGATGGAAGAGGCCAGAGCGTCCGAGGACTACAAGCGCGCCATCGTCGACGGCCGGGCGGAGGACATCGTCTACACGAACCTCTTCACCGGCGTGCACGGCAACTACCTTCGCGGCTCGATCGAGAACGCGGGCCTCGATCCGGCGAACCTGCCCGAGGCGGACCCGAGCAAGATGAACTTCGGCTCGGGCGGCAACACCGACGCCAAGGCCTGGAAGGACATCTGGGGCTCGGGCCAGGGCATCGGCGCCATCGACGCGGTGCAGTCGACCGCCGACTACGTCGCGCGGCTCACCGAGGAGTACGAGGCGGCCCGCGCGCGCATCAACCTCGCTTCAGGCCGCGCTCCTCGATGATGCGCTCGTTGATCTCGGTCGAGCGCTGGTAGGCGGTGCGGGCGGAGAGGCGCTCGACGTAGGCCACGTACTCGGGGCGCTCGTCGAGCATGCCGAACATCGTCATCCAGCGGACGGTGCCGCCGAAGACGACGTCGGCCATCGTGAACTGCTCACCGAGCAGCCAGGGGCCGTCGCCGATGGCCGCGCTGATGGTGTCGAGCATCTCCTCGTAGCTGCCCCAGCCGGCCTGGCCGGGCTTGAAGTCCCACTTGGCGGCCTTGGCCAGGCACCCCGGCTCGATCACGGATGGCGCGTAGAACGACCAGCGCAGGTAGGTGCCGCGCTCGGGGCTGTCGGGCGGTGGCGCGAGGCGCCCGAGGGCGTAGCGGTCGGCGAGGTAGAGCCCGATCGCGGCCGCCTCGGTCACGACGGTGTCGCCGTCGACGAGGGTGGGGATCTTACCCATCGGGTTGACCCCCTTGAACTCGGGCCGCTTCTGCGCGCCGGTCATGATGTCGAGGTGCTCGAGCGTGTACTCGCACCCGACCTCCTCGAGCATCCAGAGGACACCCGCCGCGCGGGTGAACGGGTGGTGGTGAAGGGTCAGCGTCATGGGCCGGAGCCTACCTCAGCGTGTACAAGGGGGGACCGATGTCCTTGATGACGACGCCATATGAGGCCGAGCACCTGCAGGGGCGCGTGTTGCTCTACCTGCAGGTGGTCCTGGCCATCGACGTCGCGGCCCACGTCAGCGACCTGGTGATGCCGCCGCTGGTGGGGTGGGGCTCCGAGGGGCTGACCGGCTCCTACACGTCGCTCCGGTGGATCGTGAGCAGCCTGCTGGTCACGGGCTGGGCGGTGACGCGGTTCACACAGCCCCGCCGGTGGCTGCTGGAGTCACTCGAGAGCGTGATGACGGTGGGGCTGGCGGTCGTCTATGGCTATCTGTCCCTGGAGATCACCCGGGTCGGGCCCGAGGTCTCGGGGGTGGCGTTCTCGGTGCTGGGCGTCGTCCTCTTGCTCGTCGTGCGGGCGGCGCTCGTGCCCAGCCCCGTCCTGCGCACGGTCGCCGTCGGCGTGGCGTCGTTCGGCTGCGCCTTCGCGGTGGCGCGCGCGTCGCTCATGAGCGTGGACGCGGTGTCCCGCGAGGGCATGGTCTTCATGAGCGGCGCCTTCGTCGTCGCGACCGCGGTCACCTCGCACGTCATCTACGGGCTGCGCCGTCAGGTGCGGACCGCGATGCGCCTCGGCCAGTACCAGCTCGGCCGCAAGCTGGGGGAGGGCGGCATGGGCATCGTGTATGAAGCGACGCACCTCATGTTGCGGCGCCCGACCGCGGTGAAGCTCCTGCCGGTCGAGAAGGTGGGCGAGCGCACGGTGGCGCGCTTCGAGCGCGAGGTGCAGCAGACGAGCCGGCTCGAGCACCCGAACAGCGTGCGCATCTACGACTACGGGCGGACGCCGGACGGGCAGTTCTACTACGCGATGGAGTACCTCGACGGCGTGACCCTCGAGCAGCTCGTAGCGCGCGAGGGCCCGCTATCCGAGGCGCGCGCGGCGCACATCCTCGCGCAGGCCGCGCACGCGCTCGCGGAGGCCCACGACCTCGGCCTGGTGCACCGGGACATCAAGCCCGCCAACCTGATGATCTGCGACCGGGGGCGTATCCCGGACACGGTCAAGGTGCTCGACTTCGGCCTGGTGAAGCTGACCGACGAGCCGGAGCAGGGTCTCGACATCACGCACGCGAACACCATCGTCGGCACGCCGCAGTACCTCGCGCCCGAGGCCATCCGGGACGCGGACGCGGTCGGCCCCGCGTCGGACGTCTACGCGCTGGGCGCGGTGGGCTTCTTCCTCGTCACGGGGCGGCACGTCTTCACCGGGAAGTCCGTGGTCGAGATCTGCGCGCAGCACCTCAGCGCGACCCCCGAGCGGCCCTCGGAGGTGCTCGGGCGCGCGGTGGATCCGGACTACGAGGCGCTGATCGCGGACTGCCTGGAGAAGGATCCGGCGGTGCGCCCGCGGGACGGCGCGGAGCTGGCCGACGCGATCGAGAGGCTGCAGCTCCCGGGCTGGACGGTGGAGGACGCGCGCGCGTGGTGGGACGGGTTCTCGTCCCGGGAGGCGGATGACGACGTCGGCACGGCGCCCACGCAGCTCGCCGCCGACGCTGGGTCGGTCGGGAACACGCAGCTGGCCGTCGACCTCGGCGAGCGCGGCTGAGCCCTCACGCCAGCCCGCCCCCGAGCAGAAGAAGCGATCCGGGGACGATCCTACCCATCTACCCGAAGAAGCGATCCGGGGACGATCCTACCCATCTACCCAAACTCGTGACCGCGCCATTCCATGTGATCGTGCGATCGGCGCGCAACCGGCAGCGCGCCGGGTCGAACAGGGGGCATGCCCCGCGGACAACGCGCGTGGGTGCCCGGAGCGGGCGCCCATACCATCTCACGGTTCGTCGACCGGCGATTCCACATCGTCGACGACGAGGACCTGTCTTCGTTGATCGACGCCATCGAGCGAGCTGACGACCGGTGGGACTGGACCTGCCTATCGTTCGCCGCGATGTCCAGCCACATCCACTACGGGCATCTCGCGGGTGAGCGCGACCCGGACCCGTTCTTTCGCTCGGTGAACACTCGGTTTGCCGTTCGGTATCATCGACGACCCGGGCGCGAAACGCTCGGGCCCGTCTTCGCGGGGCGACCGGTCATCCACGCGGTCAAGGAGTCGATGCTCCCCCGCATGGTCGCCTATCATCATCGGAACGTCGTCGAGGCAGGGATGGTCGACCTGGCGCGGGACTCGAGGCGTACCAGCCACCGTGCCTATCTTCGCCTGGACCCCGCGCCCCCATGGCTCGACGTGGAGCGAGGGCTCGAGCTCCTGGGCTTCCACGACACGGCGGCCGGCCGCCGGCGCTTCGACGAGTTCGTGAACGAGGTCGACCTCTCCGACTTCCTGGAGGACGCGCACGAGGCGGCGAAGGTGCGCGAGACGTGCGGGAGGTCGGGCGCGCGCGACGTGGACTGGGCGCGGCTGATCGAGCTCGCCCGTCGCGTGGCGGGGGTGCCGGATGGCGAACCTCTCTCGTCGCGACGGCCCGCGACGGTGAATGCGCGTACGTTGGTCGGGCTGGTGGGGACGAGGCGGCTTCAGCAGAGCTATCCCAGCGTCGCCCGTGCGATAGGGATGAGCCCAAGCGGCGTGTCGAACTTGCTGGCGCGCAAGGCAGCTGACCCGAGGATCGGTGAGATGTACGCTGTGTTGACGAGCGTGCTCGACGACGCGGTGAGGGCTTCGAGAGTTTGGGTAGATGGGTAGGATCGTCCCCGATCCGTTGTGGCTAGCGGAGCTCGCAGACCTTCTCGCCGAAGAGGCGCTCGAGGCTGCTGAGGAAGGCCTCGCTGGGCTCGACGCTGAGGCCGGTCTGGGGGACGGAGATCCACCAGCGCTCCTTCGGGCTGAGGATCTCGAGGGTCACGGGGCAGGGGCCCGGGTAGTCGTCGAGGGCCTTCTTGAGGCCGACGAGCTTGGTGGAGTCCGTGCGGTCGACGTGGAGGCGCAGGC
>SHBB01000220.1 GCA_004213565.1 Sandaracinaceae bacterium | reverse complement strand
AGCGAGACCGAAGAGGGCGCGGCGGATGACGAAGGTCCGCTGGAGATGACCAAGGCCTTCACCATCGGCGCGGCGAGAACCTTCGAAGCCGACCCGCGCTTCGGGCTCATCGCCCTGTCGGAGATCGCCTCGCGCGCGCTCTCGCCTGCGGTGAACGATCCCGGCACCGCCATCGCCGTGATCGGAGCACAATTACGACTGCTGTCGTGCTGGGTGCGCGTCGATCCCGAGGCGACCGGACCGGAGGTCTCACACGACCGGGTGTTCGTCGCGCCGCTCTCGCTCTCCTCCATGCTGGACGACGCCTTCACCGCGATCAGCCGCGATGGAGCGGGGACCGTCGAGGTCGGGATCCGCCTACAGAAGAGCTTCCTGTCGCTGTCTTGCCTGGGACACACCGCGCTGACGCGCTCGGCGCGAGCTCATTCCAAGGCGCACCTCGCCCGGGCCGAGCGCGCGATGAGTCATCCGGCCGACCTCGCCGAGATCAGCGGGTGGGCGTCCCGGGTGCAGGAACCGCGCTCGGTCGGTGTGGACGCCTTCGCCGAGCTGCCCACGGGCTGAGCTCGCGGACGAGGCGCCTCGACTGCGCAGCGGCGGACAGGGACTTGTGAGCGGGGCGGCCGAGCGTAGATGCGGGTGCTCGGAGGAGCGCATGGCAGACGACAACCGCAAGCCCACCACGACCGACGCCGGGATCCCGGTGCCGAGCGACGAGCATTCGCTGACCGTCGGGCCCGACGGGCCGATCCTGCTCCACGACCACTACCTCATCGAGCAGATGGCGAGCTTCAACCGGGAGCGGATCCCGGAGCGGCAGCCGCACGCGAAGGGGAGCGGCGCGTTCGGGCACTTCCAGGTCACCCAGGACGTCAGCAAGTACACGAAGGCGGCTGTCTTCCAGCCGGGGACGAAGACCGACACCCTCATGCGCTTCTCCACCGTGGCGGGCGAGCGAGGCAGCCCCGACACGTGGCGCGACCCGCGCGGCTTCTCCATCAAGTTCTACACGACCGAGGGCAACTACGACCTCGTCGGCAACAACACCCCGGTCTTCTTCGTGCGCGACCCGATGAAGTTCCAGCACTTCATCCGCTCGCAGAAGCGCCGGGCGGACAACGGCCTGCGCGACCACGACATGCAGTGGGACTTCTGGACCCTCTCTCCCGAGTCGGCGCACCAGGTCACCTGGCTGATGGGTGACCGCGGCATCCCGAAGACCTACCGCCACATGAACGGCTACTCGAGCCACACGTACATGTGGGCCAACGCGAAGGGCGAGCGCTTCTGGGTGAAGTACCACTTCAAGACCGACCAGGGCGTCGAGTCCCTGACCCAGGAGGAGGCGGACCGCATCGCGGGCGAGGACTCCGACTACCACCGCCGCGACCTCTTCGACTCGATCGCGAAGGGCGACCACCCGAGCTGGACCCTGAAGGTGCAGATCATGCCCTTCGAGGACGCGGCGACCTACCGCTACAACCCCTTCGACCTGACCAAGGTCTGGCCGCACGGCGACTACCCGCTGCACGAGGTCGGCAAGCTCACGCTCGACCGCAACCCGACCGACTTCCACACCGAGATCGAGCAGGCCGCCTTCGAGCCCAACAACCTCGTGCCCGGCGTCGGCGTCAGCCCGGACAAGATGCTCCTCGCCCGCGTCTTCGCCTACGCGGACGCGCACCGCGCGCGCCTCGGCGTGAACTACAAGCAGATCCCCGTCAACAAGCCGCAGTGCCCCGTGCACAGCTACACCAAGGACGGGGCGATGCGCGTCGAGAACGTCTCGGACCCGGTCTACGCGCCGAACTCCAAGGGCGGCCCGAAGGCCGACCCGGAGCGCTACCCCTACGTCGAGAAGTGGAACGCGAGCGGCGAGTTCATCCGCGCCGCCTACACCCTGCGCGAAGACGACGACGACTTCGGCCAGCCGGGCACCCTCGTGCGCGAGGTCATGAGCGACGCCGAGCGCGAGCGCCTCGTCTCCAACATCGCCGGCCACCTCTCGGACGGCGTCAGCGAGCCCGTCCTGAAGCGCGCCTTCGAGTACTGGCGCAAGGTCGACGAGGACCTCGGCGCCCGCGTCGAGAAGGCCATGAAGTAGCGCGGCGCACGAGGTCGCTCGCTGCGCGAGGTGAGCGTCGATGGGCTCCAGCCGAGACCAACCGCACCCATGTAGCCTCACGCCAGGTTGACAGCAGCGCCAGCCATGGCCCAGGATGCTCGGGTGCCGATCGAGATCATCCCCGAGCCCGCTCCGCGAGGGGACGGGCGCTTCGACTCCGATGAGTACGTCTCGTCCGTCCGACGAACCCTGGCCGTCATCCGAAGCAGCCGAGTGAGTCAGGCCGTGATGCGACATCTGTGGAAGCGGCTGGAGATCCGCCCATGGACCGGAGGAGGACGGAACGCGAGCGCGCTCCCGCTCCAACGCCCCAACGCGCTGGAGCGGATCCCGCGCTTCATCGCATCGCGAAACCCATTCGCCGATGCGCGCTACGAGCAGTACGACACGACAACGGCCCGCAGCCCCCAGCCCCGCCCGGAGCGGGTACCTCTCCATCGCGCGTTCCTCTTGGATCCCAGGCCCTACCGATGACGCGCCATTCGTGCATGCTGGTCGTCGCGCTCGGTCTGTTCCACGCCAGCCGCAGCATCGCGCAGACCCCGGCGGAGCTCACGACCGCGCAGAGCCAATACGAAGAGCACGGGGAACAGATCCGTGCCCTTCGAGACGCCAGGGACTGGCGAGGCCTCATCGAGCTCTATCAGCGCGCCCTCTCTACGCTGACCCCACGAGGCCGCGACGCGGCGAGGTTCAACATCGCCCTCTGCTACCTGGAGCTCGGGGAGTGCCATGTCGCGACCCGGCGCCTTCGAAGCCTCACGCGTTCACCGTATCCGAGCATAGCGAGCGCCGCTCGGAGGGAATTGGCGCTGCCGTGCCCGCCGCCCTCGGAGTGAGGACGAGCGGCAGCGCCGCGCCGGTGGTCGGATGTGATGCGACCGGAAGATCTCGCGACCGTCTCTCAGTCCGCCGGGACGACGAAGCCGAGCGTGGAGCGGTAGGCGCCGGGCGCGGCCGGAGAGGCGCCGCGGGCGTCGCCCCACGCGAACCACACCCGACCGAGGTGCCGAGCACCGAGACGTCGCCCAGCGCGGGGCCGGTCAGCTCGCTCGAGGCGAGCGCTGATTGACGCAGCCCCCCCCCGCACTGTTCGGCGAAGGCGGGGTCAGTACTTTGGGGATAGCCGCACGAGCTCCCGAAAGTCACTAACATGCTCGCAAACGAGCACCGCCCGCCAGTGAGTCCTATCCAAGAAGACCACCTCTCCATCTGCGCAGCTTCCATCCCACAAGAACACGTTCCCGAAAGCATCCAGCAAGAACGGCCGGTAGTTGTCGCCCAGCGCCGGCCGCGTCGTTCGGAACACCTCGTCAACATCCACGACAAACACCGCCATCGTTCCCGGAGGAGGAAAGAGCCGAATGATCTCTATGCCCGCCGTCGTGCTGCCGTCGACCAGGTCGACCGCCCCAGCTTCCTCGGCGTTCCCAACCCTGCCACAACTCGCATTCTCCCACATCCGGCGAACTTCGTCGGGGAGTACGACACCGGGGTGGTTCATGAGCCAGAGGTCAATCTCCTGCGCACTGTATCCGGGCACCCAGCCTGTCAACTCCTCCTTCACGAACATTTGCTACTCCAGAAACTGCCAGACCCAGACCACCCAACCCTGCACGCAGAAGTCCTGGGACTCCCCAACTGCTTGCCCCCGCTGGTCGCCGGTTCGCGAGCGCACAAAGAGCTCAGCCTACAAGCTGCCGACTGAAATAGGCCTTCACCACTGGATAGACAGGCAGGTCACTGACGAGCCCGAGGCCCGGAACTTCTACGGACAGATCAGCACCGTTCTGGACGAGCTCGGAGATTCTCGCTTCCCGGTCGCGGTTCGGGTCTCGCCTTCCCGGTCGACGACCCCGGTTCGGGTCTCGCCCGTTACAGTGGTGTCACGACCACTCCATCCAACTCGCGAACACGCCTTCGCCAGCGATCGATATCCCCACTACAGATATCTTCGGGCGCACACCGCCTCCAATGGTCGAGCCAGAAGACAGGCGAGGACGAAACGGAAGAACAGACGACGGCAACGATCTGTGCCACCTCCGGAAACGCTCCTACATCGGGATCACTCTCAGAGTCGTAGTCCGGTGTCACAAACCTGTGATGCACAATGAATGACATCAGTGCAAGACCCCTACCCAAGGACTCGTCACAGGAAACCCGAGTGAAGATACCTATCATCTCTCGAACGTAGCGCGAAACCCGAATCTCCACGCCAAACCTCCTGGTACCCGAGCTGCAATCTGACCTAGAACAGATTCACGAGATCGAAGCAATCCCATTACGTCTGCGCTCAGCCCGCCCTGCTGGTCGAGGCCAACCAGCGTTCCGATAAGCCCATCATAGCTCTCGCTTGACGCAGACCACCCGGCACTGTTCGGCGAAGGCGGAGGGGGAGCAGAGCGCCGAAGGCGAACGAGGACTGCTCGCCCAAGGCGGGACCCTCAAGACTCAACCGGCGCATTCGACTCGGCCCGACGCCAGGGCCAGGAGAACTGAGCAGAAACCCGGGAACATCCTAAAGCCAGCACAGCCTCCTCCTGGGTGGGCTCGCGGAGTTGGAGCGCGGACGCAAGCCAGATTCCTAATGCGTCAACCGACTTCGAGGAATGACCTGAGAGCATCACGAGACTACAGCCTGAGCCCCCGATAGTTGCCAGGCCGTTAGTCTCTCCACCGCCCTCGCCCTGTAGGCTCTGATCGCTGATCCGAGCCACTGCCGTGTCGCTCCCAAGCCTGAGGGTCCATCTCTGCCATGCCTGACGAATATCGACTATGCCGTCGGACCTGAACTCCACACGAACAGCTGAGGCGGAGACTTCCAGGAGCAGGACGACGCCCAGAAAGGCCCCGGCCGCCACCAAGAAAATGAGCCAATGAGAAACGCAGCCGATCGCAACGGAGAGACACACGAGCCCAGGCAGAGCCAACGTAACTTGCACGGCTTTCACAAACCTGGAGGTTGGGAGAGCTGCGATTCCAGTGGATGCATCGGATGAAGGGCTCACTTTGATCAGAGCAGCATCGCTCCGGCTTCGAAGCACGCATACTCTTCTGCGCCGTCGATGAACATGACAAGTAGACGTCGCCAAGACCTCAGGCCCCGAAAGGCCGGGTGGTGTTGGACGGGGTTGCCCACAACTGCATTCGGTGAGGGCCATAAGCAAGATCTACCAGAAGCTACAGGTGCATGGTTTGAGAGACTCGGTGGTACTCAACGGGTGCAGCTCAGTGCCTGATCATACCGCGTAGCGCCTGGTAGTAGCTCCGTACCGACGACTCAACCCCTACGTCAAAACCACTCACACGATATCCCAGTTTCGACGTAGCACCTTCTGCGACAACGCGACGAAGATGTGCTCATGGATCATTCCTCGGCGACGCGTCGCTCCGAATAGCAGCGGAGGCTGCTTGACGCAGACCACCCGGCACTGATCGCCGAAGGCGGGGGACTGTTCCCCGAAGGCGGGAGCAGACCACTCGGCACTGATCGCCGAAGGCGGGGGGGCTTGCGGCAGACCACGCGGCACCGATCGCCGGAGGCGAGGGCATACGTGACACCTCTCGTCATCTGGGCTTGACAGATTCCTCCGCCAACTCGACGAAGCGACGCAGCTCGTCAGGCTCCGGATAACGCAAGAAGAATCCCACCATCAGGTAGTCCGCGGTCGAAGCGTCCCCACTAGCTGTCAGATGCGCCACGACATAGTCCACCCGCCTCCACAGCTCAAGGTACATATCCTCAATGCCCGCCATCTCTCGGCAGACTACATGGGCGCCTTACTCGCGTCGACCCAGAGCTTCTCGGACCTGTCGCCGGATGCTTCCCAGCGTCCCGGACGCTATGTCGCTGGTTGACGCAGACCACCCGGCACTGATCGCCGAAGGCGGGAGGAACTCATCCGTCATCGTTCGCCGAATGGGCGGGGATGGGGGTCCAATTCTCAGAGACATCGAAAGCAATACCAGCTGACTCGAGAAACCGCGCCATGCTCGAGACGCAGCGCGGGTCGGCAATCCTCAGAACGAGACGCGCGTCACTCGCGCTAGCCAGAACAACCCCGCTCTCCTGATTAGAAGCAATGTGCTCAATTCTGTGAGTGAGATCGGGCGTGGCGACCTCTATCGTGATGTTCCAGTGGAGCCACTTGTGGCTGGTTCCTGAAGGCTCGCACTCACGCCACCAAGCGAAATCGATGCAGGCAGTGAGGTCCGCTGTGGCTACAATCCTCGCCTGAACATGGGAGACAAAGTCTTCGGGTAGACGAACAGAGTGCTCCTCGACATAGTGCGCGGTTCCCCCTGGCCATGCGTAGGCGGAATCGGCAAGCGTGCGTCCGTCGAGTATTTCACCACAGAGACGGCAGAGCGCCTTGCCGCGCGAAACCGCTACTATTTGTCCACGCCTGAGGTACCGGCCGACAGCGAACCGTTCCGCGGGATCCCAGTCTGGGTCGATACACTCCCGAGGGTCGGGGAGGTCGAAGAATGAGCCATTCTCGCGCCAGTAGCCGATGGCACGAAACTTCATCCGATCGGATTTCTCGCTCACAGGTCCAACCTCAACCGGAGCAAGTCGTCCTCCATGAACTCGACCTCGCCGACGTCACGCGATGAGGTCTCCAGCGAGTCGCCACTACCTACGGACCCGAATCTCACCTTGTACCCGGCGCGCTCGAACTCCGCCTCGAGCATCCCAATGACCGAGATAGTATTCTCTTCTGCGGCCGCGAGTATCTCGGCGGCGAGACCCTTCATCTGCTGAGGAACCTCGCCCGAAGTCAAACGCCCCTCGTACACGCGATCGTTCACGAAGGAGCCCACGCAGGTAAAGAGCACCTCATCGGAGGAGGAGACGACTGTTGCGCCGACCGTATCAGTCATGGAGGTGCATCCTAGCTGACCCTGGAAGGAGCTGCCGCGCGGCCCAGGTGGGTGTTCGGGTCCTCGGTGGAGACGGCGGCCGACGCTGTCGCAGGTGAAGGCGTGGACCACGCAGTCCGGGAGCGTGAGCGCGTCGACGCGGCGACTCCGATGAGCAGAAGGGGCCGGCGAACGGGCCGCCCCAACGCCGCACGGCGAGGAGTCAGCACCGCTCGGCGGGCACGAGCACCGAGACCGACTCGCCGTAGCCCACGCCCACGCGCAGCGGGATCACGTACCCGATGCGCGGGACGATGTTGCAGTTGATCATCGTGGGCGCGGGCGGGAAGACGGCCCGCATGAGGCCGTCGGTCGAGTAGCCGATCGAGTGGATGACGGGCGTGGCGCTCCCGATCCCGGCGATGCCGTCTGCGAGCGCGCCGATGGACTTGAGGCCGTCCCAGATCGCTTTGGCGACCTGCAGCCAGTTGCCCGCCGCGCGCAGCGCGTTGACGGAACCGAGCACGCCCTCGACCTCGAGCGCGAAGTCGGGCGCGTTGGGCGGGATGATGATCACGACGTTGTTGTTCGGGTCGACCGGGTCGTAGTTGGCGGCGTCGATCTCGAAGTCGAGGCCGGGAGACAGCGCGCCGAGCGCGCGGCCGAACACGCCGCTGATCGCGGGCCCGCCGAGCGTGGGCGGGTACGTCTCCTCGATCAGCCCGCGGAGGGCGAGCTGGATGCCCATGGTGATGGTGGCGCGCATGAGGTCTTTCAGGAGGCCGCTGTAGCTCGGGACGCTGCCGAGCGCGTGCTGCGCGGCCATGCTGATGGCGGGACCGATGAGGCTGATCACCTCGCCGCCGCTCCCAGGGACGGACGCCGTCGCGAGCTGGTCCGCGAACCAGCTCACGCCCGCGCGCTGGGTGCGCGGCAGGTCCGTGGACACGAGCCGATCGATCAGCGGCAGGCCCTCGAGCACGGCGATCGGGCTGGGGCTCAGCGCGGCGAGATCGGCCGAGGCGCGCGCGAGCCGCTCGGACGCGCTGCGGTAGGCCAGCTCGTCCGAGTCGGTGATCGCGTCAGTGGGGAGGTCCGCGATGGCGGTCTCGAGGGCGCCGAGCGCCATGGAGGCCTCGCTCAGCGCGGCGGCGAACGCCACGTCGTCCGGCCCGGCGGTCTCGCCCGCGGCGCGCGCCTCCTCCACGGTGGGCCACCCGTTCGGGTGCGGGACGAGCCACGAGACGGCGGCGTAGCGGTCGAGGTCGATCTCACCGCGAAGGGTCGACAGCTCGGCCGCGATTGCGCGCACGGCGGCCTCGTCACCAGCCCGGCCCGCGCTCACCGCGCGGTCGACCGCGTCGCCCTCCGCCGCGGCGAACCCGGCGAGTCGGATCACGTCTCGGTCGACGGCCTCGTAGGCGACGACGATCGTGTCCTCACCCTCTCTCCCGAGGCTCGCGGACGCGCAGGTGACCCGGTGACTTCCCCGCTCGGCGAAGGTGAAGGTGTCTCCCGCGCGCGTGACGCCGCTCCCCTCGACCGCGATGACGAAGTCGCCCGGATCGGCCATCGGGATCCCGGTGGCGAAGCGCGCCACGCAGCGGACGGTGACCTCGGTGATGGCCTCCGCCGAGGTCTCCACGATGGGCGCGTCGAGCACCACCTCCACGCGGGGCTCGGCCGGCGCGCCACCGTCGGTCGCGCTGGCGTCCACGACCTCGGCGTCAGCCGACGGGGTGTCGGCGTCGCCCTCAGCTCCCGAGTCGGCCCGCAGGCTCGCGTCGGCGCCCGCTCCCGCGTCGCGCATCGGCGCGGGCTCGTCGCAGCCCAAGGAGAGCGCGAGGAACAGCAGGACAGTTGCGTGAAGGAGTCGGCTCATCGCCCCATCATGCCGAGCATCGCCGGCGCTTGAAAGGTCACGAGGACGAGCAGCGAGCCCTGCCCGCGATACTCTCCGAAGGCCTTCCCGCGCCGTCGCGACGCGAATGGCCCCCACGTGGGTGCCGACCTCCAGAGAATGTCTGTCGTCTGCGATTCCCGTGAACCCGCACCCGGCGAAGCTTACTCTTTTGCCATTCTGTCAGTTTTTCCGTCGCAGTCGATAGGCGTTATCAATCGCCGTGAGCTCTCTCCCGTAAATCGTCGATGATTTGCTATTCTGTCAGTTCTTCTGTCGAAGTCGATAAGCGCTATCAAACGCGGCGTGTCT
This sequence comes from Sandaracinaceae bacterium, assembly GCA_004213565.1. Taxonomy (GTDB): domain Bacteria; phylum Myxococcota_A; class Polyangia; order Polyangiales; family Sandaracinaceae; genus JAVJQK01. Next base: position 4,832 of record SHBB01000220.1, on the reverse strand, counting down.
CCGCTGGAAAATCTCTCTCGATAGACTTCGTCGTCAGTTTTTCCGTCCGGGACGTTGCCAGGCAGCCCAAGAACCGAACGGGGCCCGGTCAAAGCGCGTAGACTGCGGTCGTGACCCGAAGCCCCGCCCATGCCGACGCTCCGAGGCCCGGTCGAAGCGCCGCGGCGGTGGTCTCGCTCGTGTTCTTCGTCGCGATTGGCATCGAGTCGTTGGTGCTCCGGCTCCAGGTGGCTCCCGCGTTCGGAGCGATGTTCGACGACTTCGGGGGCCGCGACACGCTCCCGATGTGGACCCGCGCGTGGGTGTACGGGGCTTGGCCGTACTTGCTCTTCCCTGCGACTGCCGCGTGCATGGTCGCGTTCGCGCTGATCACGAGGAAGCGGCGTGGGCCAGGATGGCCGCTCGCGTTCGCGGCGACGGGATTCGTACTGTTCGTCGCCAACGTGATGGCGGCCCTCTTGGCGTTCTACCTCCCCCTCTTCAGTCTGGCGGAGTGAGCGCACGTCTGCCTGCCTTCTTCGCCAGAGCGCTCGACGCGTTGGGTCGCTCAATTTAGATTCCGCCGATGGCTGCCGATCTCCAGACGCTCCTCGTGCGCTCGATCGCCGACGCGAGCGGGGGAGAGGTGACGTCGGACGGCGAGGTGGACCTCGGCGTCGGAGGGCTGCGGATCTCGGCGTGGGTGAACGGGACACAGCGAGTGAGCGGGGTGCACCACGTCTTCCGTCGCCTCGTGGGCCCTTGGTGTCGAAGGTGACGTCGAGACCTGGGCCGCTCCGCGAGCCGCCCGGGGACAGCGAGCGCACCGGCTGGCGGAGGACCCGGACGGACGGCGCGACCACGCACTATCGCCGTCCTCGGGTCACGAGCGGCAAGGGCCTGTTGCTCCTGTTCCCGGCCGTCCTGGTGGTCACGTGCCTGGGTTCGATGGCGGGCCTGCGCCTGGTGGTGCCCATCCTCGTCCTGATCCCCATCGTCGTGATGCAGTGGCCCCTCGCGGAGGAGCGCCTGCGTGTCGGGCCGAAGAAGGTGGTCTTCAAGGACCGCTTGCTCGGGCCCCGTCTCTCGTGCCGACTCGGCGTCGCGAGGCTGGTCAAGACTCGAATGGAGTCCGAGTCGGCGGTCCTCCTGACGGACGGCCGAGCCCACCACCTGCTCGCGACCGGCACGTCGCATGACGTTGACGCGCTGGTCACCGACCTCGACGAGGCCCTCGCACGTGCTCGGCAGGCGCGGGCGCGCTGAGCGAGGGTCAGGCTGGGAAGCGCGCGATCGGATTCGACTTCTCGCCGAAGGTCGCCAGGCTAGCTAGCTCAAGTCTCCGGGTGACTTCAGCCTCAGGGCCCCGACGCCCTCGAGGTACTCGCGCGGAATCCTGTGAAAAGCGACGTCTGCAGGGCCACCTACAGCGGCCACCAATCGGTTCACATTCGCCCCGAGACCGACGAGATCTCTGAGGATGACATCGGTTGGTAGCTGAGCAGCCACATGGAGCGGTGGAAGATCGTTTGCGACAGGTCCGTCTACAGGAACGCCGGCTTCGATCAGCAGATCCAGAGGCTTGCGGGCTCCGTCCACGAGTGCATTGACCACCTCGATATCCGGATCGGGCCTCGCGCCCAAGCTCTCGAGAATGGCTGCCCAAATTCTCCATACCGCCTTGCTGACGAACTCGGTACCAAACGGATCGTCGATGAGCAGGGGGCCACGGGTCGCGAGGAGCTCGGCTAGCCCGGAGACGGGCCCCTCGTAGATCATGTCCAGCCATTTCTCTCGATCGCTCATCGGGTTTGCCCCGCCACGGAGAAAGCGCCGTCATCTCCCGCCGAGAAGGTCTCGGCCGCAAGGCGACTCATCGCTTCCGGAATCCGCCCGGAGGTCGAGCGCCCGTCACACTCGTGGTCGGCCACGAGTGCGCCAACGCAGGTGAGCAGCAACGCCTCACGAGAAGGAGACATGACCGTCGCTTCGGCTCTCTCGACCATGAGGCGCAGTCTACAACGGCTGGCGAGATGCATGCATCGTCGCGTGTGAAGTAGACTCGAGGAGAGCCTCGAGCGGGCTGAACGGACATGCATCGAATCGAGTCGAGATTGCTCCCCGCTCCGGTCGACGACGTGCGGCTCGCGCGGCTGGTGGAGCTGACGCGCAGGATCGCGGACGCGATCGGCCGGGGGGATCACGGGCTCGCGCCGCTGCTCGAGGAGTGGAACGCGAGCGCGCACCGCCGCTACGCCGAGGTGGACTTCACGGCGCTGCACGGCGCCGTGGACGCCGAGGCGTTCGCGTCGGAGGCGCTCTCGCGGCCTGCGGGCTACCTGACCGACCTCCGATTCGAGGAGACGAGCGCGGCGATGGGCGCGGTGGCGGGCGCGAAGCTCTCCGAGGCGCAGACCGCGACGGCTCTGAGAGGGCTGGAGAACAACTTTCCCGGGGCCGAGGTCAGCGATCTGATCTTCTGGCCCGGCCAGTGGTTCGGGGACGCGTCCCTCCTGCACATCGAGCTCAGCCCCGTTCAGCTCGCCGGCTACGCGTGCGCCCGGTCGGGGCGTGTGCTCACGGGTGCCCCCGAGGACCTCCGGTTGCCCTACCCCGTCCCTCGGAAGCGCGCCGTCATCCCGCTGTGACGCGACGGTGGGTCGGGCTCACCCGGGTCGCCACTCGATCTCGAGGCCGGAGAGATACGCGTCGATCTCGTCCGCTGTGTCCGGTCAAAACGCACGCGGCGCCGAGGCCGCGGTGCTCGGGCGCCACCGGATGCGCGCACGCAGCGGCGGCGTACTCTCGCACAGAGCGTGGTCGTCTTCCCGGAGCTCGCCGAGCGAGGCGGCCTCCATCAGCCAACGGCCGAGCGCATCCACGGTCGCCTCGGTGTGGGTATAGAGCAGCGCGATCTCGCAGCGGCCATCGAAGACGAAGGCCAGCCCGTGCTGGGGCCCGCCGCCTTCGCCTCCGGAACCGGGGAGCGTCACCCGCGCGATGCGCCCCTCCGAGCCCAGCCGGATGACCTGCTCCTGGACGCCCTGCCGGATGACGACGCGGTCGGCTTGCACGGTGACCCGGGTCGACGACGCGAAGAGCTGCAGCATGACGGCGACGCCGCAGCAGAAGGCCACCACGCCCGCGGCGTCGAGCGGCCAGGAGGCGCCGCCCGTCTCGAACACCTCCGCCGCTCCGAAGCACGCGGCCAGGACTCCGACCGAGAGCGCGAAGACCTGAAAGGCGCGGACGATCCACGCCGCGCCGAGGACCACCCAGGGCTCCGCGGATGTCGAGCGTGCATGCCACGACGCGTCGCCGCCCGAGACCGAGTGGAAGGTTCGCCTCCGGTTGCCGGCGACGGTCATCGACGCGCAGTCTAGCAACTCGACTGGCGGCGGCTACGGCTCGGCGAGGAAGGCGTCGACCTCGCGGCCGAGCTCCTCGGGGACCTCGTTGGCGAGGGAGTGGCGGGCGCCTTCGAAGACGCGGAGCTTCACGCGGGGCAGGAGGGTGGCGAGGCGCTGGACGCCGCGGTCCATGTCGAGCGCCTTGTCCTGGTCGCCGTACGCGAGCCAGGTCGGGTGGTGGATGTCGGGCGCGCGGTCGAAGAGGCTCTGCTCGGCCTGGTCGACGCCGATCTCCCAGTACATGCGGTGGAAGCCCGCGCCGTAGACCTCGCGGTAGTAGGCCCAGACCTCGCGCAGGGCGGCGTCGCGGCCCTCCCAGTCGCGGCGGTACCAGAAGCGCGACTGCACCCAGAGGCAGGGCCAGAACATGAAGGGCAGCCGCTTCATGACGCGGCCGAAGATGGCCCAGCGACGCATCGGGTCCCACGAGCCCGCGGGCGCCCAGGCGGCGAGGCGGTCGAAGCGCTCGGGCTCGCGGTGGCCGAGTCGGAGCACGAGGTTGCCGCCGAGGCTGCCGCCGCCGAGGTGGGCGCGCTGGACGCCGAGCGCGTCGAGGAAGCCGAGGAGCGCGTCCTCGAAGAGCGCGAGGTCGTAGGCGCGGTCGGGCTTGTCGCTGTAGCCGCTGCCCGGGAGATCCGGGATGAGCACGCGGCGGCGCGCGCCGAGGTGCGGGATGAGCGCCTCGTACTCCTCGAGCCGCGAGCTGTGGCCGTGGATGAGCAGGATGGGCTCGTCGTCCTCGTGGCCGCTCGGCGCGACGTCGATGTAGCGGAGCCGCATGCCGTGCACGGTGACGTCGCGCTGCTCGTGCCGGGTGGAGGCCGCGTGCCTCGGCCGAGACGGCGTCGCGCCCGCGCTCCGGCCGAGGTGCACGAGAGGGGGCGGGGCGACGCTGGTGCTCATGGATTGAAGATGACGCGTCGCGGCCCTCGGGCCACCGCGCCCGAGCGAAGATCGCTCAGCGCTTCGGGGCGTCGGTCGCGCAGGTGGCGTTCGGGTCGGCCTGCGCTGGTGCGCAGCCTCGCCGCGGTGCGGCCGTCGCGCTCCGCGGCCACGGTGGCCAGGTGCGTGTTGGGGACCTCCACGTCGGGAGCCTTTCGGCGGAGGCGTGTCAGCTCGCCGGCGGTGACGTCGAGCGAGCTCCGCCATGGCGCCCAGATGCTACCAGTCCGGCTCGTCGGAGGCGCGCGGACGCTGCTATCGTCCCCGCGTGAAGGACGCCTCGGGCACGGTCATCGATGGCCGATACACGCTGGTCGCCAGGCTCGGGGGCGGCGGCGCGGGCACGGTCTATCGCGCGACCAACGCGGAGGGGCGCGCCGTCGCGGTGAAGCTCCTCGACGTGGTGGTGGGGACGCGCGCGGAGATGCGCGAGCGCTTCGAGCGGGAGGCGCGCGCGCTGAACGGGCTCGACCACCCGCACCTCATCCGCATCCTCGACTA
>SHBB01000022.1 GCA_004213565.1 Sandaracinaceae bacterium | reverse complement strand
AGGCCGCGGCCGCAGCTCCCCCCGCGGCGAGCGTCGCCATCAGCGCACGCTTCACCCGCGCGCGGTCCCCCGCGGTGGGCTCGTCCGCGCCGCGCGCCCCGTCGAGGAGCGCTCTCGCGTCCGCCGACAGCTCGTCGATTCCGTCGAAGTCGCTCACGCGCTCGCCTCCCGCGCCTGGTGCCGCTTCAGGGCTGCCTCGAACTTCTGTCGCGCCGCCCGGAGACGCGAGTACACGGTGTTGAGGTTCACGCCGAGCGAGTCGGCGATCTCCGGCGCCGTCATCTGCTCGAGCTCCGCGAGCACGAACACCGCGCGCTTGTCGTCGTCGAGCTCCGAGAGGAGCGCGTGCAGGAGCCGAACGCGCTCGCGCTGCTCGGCCGCGGCGGCGGGGCAGTCGGAGCCGTCGCCCTCGAGGACCTCGGGGAGCGGGGCGAGCCCGCCCTTGCGACGCTGCGTGCGCCGGTAGTCGGAGACCACCCGGAGCAGGATGCCGAACAGCCAGGTCTTGACCGTCGAGCGCCCCTCGAAGTCGGCGAGCCGTCGATGTGCCACCACGAACACTTCCTGCACCACGTCATCCACCGACGGTTCGGGCACACCCATCCGACGCGCGCTCCTCCAGACGAAGTCGAAGCACTGCTCGTAGACGTCCTCCAGCCGGAGGTCGCTTCGAGGCGAAGACGCGTTCGCCTTCACGTCGAGCGTAGTGGCCGCAGCCGCCGCTCCCATCGCCTCTGTGTGGCCGGCCATCCTGGGTTCCGTGAAAGAAAAAGTCCGTCAGAAGCGAACGTGGGCCGAGAGCCCGAAGCGCCCCGCGGCGGCGGGCTGTGTGAACACGTCGAGGGGCACGGCGTCGCGGATCACGAAGAACGTCAGCGGGTTGAGAGGCACGACGAGATCCGCCTCCAGCCCCAGATCGAACCACCGAACGGGCGCCCACGCCACCGCGAGGCCCAGCGAGCCGCCGAGCCACGCGCCCGCGCCGAAGGTCGGGTCGCTGACGCCGAAGCCCTGGCCGAAGAGGGCGCCGCCCGAGGCGCCGACGCACGCGCCGATCCATCGCGCCTCCGCGATGGGGCGCACACAGCCACGCGCCTCCAGGGTGAGCGCCATCAGCTCCACGCCCACGCCCGGGTTCTCCGCGGACAGACCGGCGCTGGGGCCGAGGAACGTCGCGCGCAGGCGACCGTCGATCAGCGGGACGCCGAAGCCGGCTTCGAGGGCCACGCCCGGGGCGGGCCCGGGCAGCGTGCCCACGTCGAGCAGCCCCACGGCGCCGACGAAGCCGCCCAAGGTCGCGTCTTCGACCCGGGCCGGCGGTCCCGAGGGTGCGGGCTCCGGGATCCGGATCTCGACGACCCGCTCGGGCTCGAAGCTGCGATCGGGCGAGCCGACCTGGGTCGCGAGCCGAGGGCGCACGGGCACGCTCAGCGCCGCCGCGAGCCGGGGCGGGGGCGCCGGGGACGGCGGCCGCGTGAGGGGGGAGGGCTCGGGCTCCACCCGCGTCACCGCGACGGGATCGATCATCAGCGCGAGGATCAGCGCGGTGGCGGCGGCGAGCTCCTCGCACCGCTCGCCCTCGATCGTGCGCTCGCCCGGCACGCCATCGGTCTCGGTCGTCAGGACGAGCCGAAAGCCCATCTCCGTTCGTGTGGTCTCGGCCTCCGCGACGGTGGGGGAGTCGGGCCAGTCTCCTCCGAGCAGGCGCGCGACCTCGGCGCGCACGGCCGCCTCGCGGGGGCACTCGGGAGGCGCGCTCCAGCGCAGCGCGCTCGGCTGCGCGGAGGCGGCGGACGACGAGAGCAGGGCGAAGAGAAGCGCGGCGGCGGTGGAGACTCGCCTCACCGAGAGGTCATAGCACTTCCACCGGCGGGGTCGTCACGAGAGGGGGCGCGCGGGATGGTGACGTCGACGACCACCGGCCGGTGATCGGAGCCCGCCCCGATCCCCTCTCGGACCGCCACGGGGACGACGTCGGCGCTGGCGAGCACGTGATCGAGGCGCAGCGGCGGGACGGGGAAGAGTCCGTTGGGCCAGGTGGTGGCGAGCCCGCGGCCGAGCGCGTCATGGGCGTCACGCAGGCCCGCGCGCTCGAGGGCGCGGAACGCGGCGGCGTGCGTGGTCGCGTTGAGATCGCCCATCACGAGGAGCGGCCCCTCGACGCCGGCGGCGCGATCGCCGAGCTGGCGGAGCTGCGCGCGCCACACCGCGGCGTACCCCGGGTCCATGGGAGGGAGGGTGTGCACGCCGAAGATGCGGACGGGGGCGCCGTCGGCGTCGACCGTGGCGTCGATCATCGGGACGCCCTCGAGGTCGACGAGCTCGGCCGAGAGCAGCGGGCGGCGGGAGAGGATCGCGATGCCGAACGCGTCGCCGCGCGCGAGCACGTCTCGATGGGGATAGAGGCCTCGGGCGGTCCGGCCCTCGACCCACGCGAGCCAGCCGGGCGAGACCTCCTGGAGGACCAGGACGTCGGCGTCGAGGTCCATCAGCTCGCGCCAGAGCACGTCGGGGCGGTCGTTGGAGCGGAGGAGGTTGGCCGTCACCACGCGGAGCGGGGCTCCCGCCGAGGGGGGCGCGTCTGGACGCGTCTCGGTGATCAGCCCGGGCGCGATCCAGATCACGTGGCAGGCGACGACGAACGTCGCGACGGCGGCCTCTCGCGGACGGCGGGCGTGGATCGCCCAGCCCAGCAGGATCCACGCGGGCAGATAGAGCCACGGGGTCGCGGCGCTGGCCCAGATCAGCGGCGCCCAGCCGTCGAGCCCGAGCGCCTGCGCGACCGCCAGGCCGGCGAAGGGGGCGACAGAGAGGGGGAGGAGCCAGCGCTTCATGGTCTCAGCGTGCGCCGCGCGACCGGACGACGCGCGGCGAGGGGGAGGAGAGCTCGCGGCGGGAATGTGGCGAAGCCGTGGCCCTCAGTCGCACCCGTAGAGGTCGAACTCGTCGACGACCTCGTTTGCCGTGTTCAGCGCCCGTCCGTGCGCGACGCAGCCGTGGATCTCGAGGGACAGGTAGCTGTAGTCCTCGTTGTACGCGGCGGCGCTGAACCACTGGCCCGGCTCGATGGTGCGGAGGCTCGCGCCCGATCCGCCCGCGATGATCTCGGTCAGCCCGCGCGGCTCGACGTCGGTGCAGCCGCCGTAGAGCGGAACGCTGCGCTCGTAGTGGTGGTCGTGGCCGGCGAGGATGAGGTCCACGCCCAGCTCTTCGAGCACGCTGCGGAACTGCTCGACGGTCCCGTGTCGGATGCCCCGCTCGCTCGAGCTGTAGAAGGGGTGGTGCATGACGACGATCTGCCAGTCGGCGTCCGAGCCGCCGATGTCTTCGACCATCCAGTCGAACATGTCGTCGGTGATGCGCCCGTTGACGTCCAGGAAGATGGGGATCAGCGACGCGTCGTTGGAGTCGAGCACGGTGAAATGCGCGTTGCCGTAGTCGAAGCTGTAGTAGCGCTCCTGGTCGGCCTCTCGGAGCGCGACCTCGGGCAGATGGTAGACGTCCAGATAGGGCTGACCGTTGTCGGTCTTGGCCTCGTGGTTGCCCATCGTCGGGTAGACCGGCACCCGGTGCATCAGGCCCTGGTAGATGTCGAAGAACCTCTCCTCGAACTCGCTGAACGTGCCGCTGCCGTACGCCATGTCGCCGAGATGGAGGAAGATGTCGTGCTCTCCTCCCTCCAGGCTCCGCTCCATGAACGCGTCGCGGACGGCGAGCTGATCGTCCGAGCCGCTGCCGCTGTCGCCGAGGGCCAGGATGCGCACGGGGCGCCCCGTGCCGTCCCACGCCGTGTCGAGGCGGAGGTTGCGCGCGAGCACCACGCCGTCCTCCACGATCTCGTAGCAGTAGGCCGCGTTGGGGCTCAGGCCCCTGAGGGTGGCGTCGTAGCCGACGTAGTCGCGCGCCTGCTCGGTGCGGTCGGTCGGGAACATCTCGGCCGTCGCCTCGACCTCTTGCCAGGGGCCGTCGGGGGAGGGCGCCCAGCGCACCACGGCGCGTCCGCCGCCGGTCGACGTCCAGGCGACGCGCGCGCTCGAGGCGGTGACGCTCTCGAGGTACGGCCAGCGCCAGAGCGGCGAGTCCCCGATGAACTCCGGCGCGCCGCAGTCGAGCTCCGGACCGGGCTCGAGCGCGGGCGGGTCGGGCAGCTCAGGCGGTGTGCCGGTCGGCGGGCCCATGCAGACCTCGGGCGGGACGCCGCCGCCGTCGACGCCCGAGTCGGCGTTCACGGCGGGGCCGGCGTCGTCGTCGGCGGGCGCGCCGTCGTCACAGCCGAGGAGGGTGAGCGCGGCGGCGCACAGACAGAGGGCTCGAAGCATGCGGCCCATCCTACACGGACGGTTCGGGTCGTCGACCGGAGCGGCCCGTTCGTGCGCTATGTTTCGCAGATGTTCCACCCCGATGGACCGACCCTCTGGGAGCTGGCCGAGCAGGCGCTGTCTTCGACCGACCGCGGCTACGACCTCATCGCGCGCAAGTTCGACTACACGCCGTTCCGCACGCCGGATCCGGTCGTTCAGCGCTGCGCAGAGCGCGCGGCCGATCGCGGCCCGGTGCGGCGCGGGATCGACCTCTGCTGCGGCACCGGCGCGGGCGTCCGGTGGTTCCGGCCGCTCTGCGACGAGGCGATGTTCGGCATCGACCGCTCCGCCGGGATGCTCGCCGAGGCCGAGCGCCGTCTGGTCGACACGCCGGGCGACGCGCGCGTCGGGCTCGTCCGAGGAGACGCGCTCGCGCTGCCCTTCGAGGACGGCGCGTTCGACCTCGCGACCTGCTTCGGCGCCTTCGGCCACATCCTCGAGTCCGACGAGCCGCGCTTCGTCCGCGAGATCCATCGCGTGCTCGCGCCCGGCGGCCGCTTCGTGTTCGCGACGAGCGAGGTCCCGCCGCCCTGGTCGCCGGCCCTCTGGATGGCGCGCGGCTTCAACGCCGCGATGCGCGTGCGCAACGCAGTGATCAAACCCGAGTTCATCATGTACTACCTCACCTTCACCTGGCCCGAGGTCGGGTCCCTGCTCGAGGCCGCGGGCTTCGAGGTCACCGTCGATCGAGGCGCCTTCGATCCACCCTTCGGCCGGCTGCTCTGGGTCAGCGCGGAGAAGCGCCGATGAGCGACGTGGTCATCATCGGGCTCGGTCAGATGGGCCTCGTGTTCTCGAATGGGTTCCTGCGCCTTGGCCACGCCGTGCACCCCGCGCTGCGGGGCACGGACCTCGACGCCCTCGCCGCCGCGGTGCCGGCGCCCGAGGTCGTCCTCGTCGCGGTGGGGGAGGGAGATCTCCCGCCGGTGCTCGCGCGCATGCCCGAGCCCTGGCGCGACCGGCTCCTGCTGCTCCAGAACGAGCTGCTCCCGGAGGACTGGCGCCGGCACGGCGTGGCGGATCCGACGGTGGCCGTGGTCTGGTTCGAGAAGAAGAAGGGCAAGCCCGTGCACGTGGTGATCCCCACGGTGGTCTCCGGGCCGAACGCGGCGCTCGTCGCGAGCGCGCTCGAGGCGCTCGAGATCCCGGTGCGCGTCGGTCCGCCCGACCGGCTGCTCTTCGAGCTCGTGAAGAAGAACCTCTACATCCTCACCGCGAACCTCGCGGGGCTCGAGGCGGGCGGGACGGTCAGCGCGCTCTGGGCGGAGCACCGCGATCTGGCCCGTGACGTGGCGGCGGAGGTGCTGGCGTTGCAGGCCTTCCGCGCCGGAGAGCCGCTGCCGCAGCGCGAGCTCATCGCGGGCATGGTCGAGGCCTTCGAGGGCGATCCCGAGCACGGCTGCACGGGGCGCTCGGCGCCTGCGCGGCTGCGTCGCGCGCTCGGTCAGGCGAAGCAAGCGGAGCTGCATCTCCCGACCCTGGAGCGGCTCGGCGATCGACACCTCTGACCACGCGGGCTGCGAGATGCTCAGCGAGGGAAGAGCTCGGAGACGTTCGGAGCCGGCACGGGGCGTGAAAAGTAATAGCCCTGGACCTCGTCGCAGCCGAGCGCGGCCAGGGCGTCGAGCTGCGCCTCGGTCTCGACGCCTTCGGCCAGCACCTTCAGGCCGAGGCTGTGCCCGAGCCCGGTGATCGCCTCGGTGAGGGCGACCGCGCTCGAGCGGGCGCCGTCGCCCTCGGCGTCGAGGTCCTTCACGAAGGAGCGATCGATCTTGAGCACGTCGACGGGGAGCCGCTGCAGATACGAGAGCGAGGAGTAGCCCGTCCCGAAGTCGTCGACGGAGACGCGCACGCCGAGATGACGCAGCTCCGAGAGCTTCTCGGCCGCGGCGCCGACGTCGTCCATCAGCGAGGTCTCGGTCACCTCGAGCTCGAGCGCGCCCGGCGGCAGGGTGGAGCTCTTGAGCACCCGCGCGACGGTGCCGACGAAGTCGGGCCGCGAGAACTGCTGGGCCGAGACGTTGACCGAGACCGACGGCAGGTCCACGCCCGCGCCGTGCCAGCGCCGCATCTGGCGGCAGGACTCGAGCATCACCCAGGTCCCGATCGGGACGATCAGCTCGGACTCCTCCGCGACGGGGAGGAACACGCCGGGGCTCACCAGCTGATCGCCGCGCTTCCAGCGGATGAGCGCCTCGACGCCGCTCCACTTGCGGGTGCGGATGTCGACCTTCGGCTGATAGTGGAGGAGCAGCTCGCCCGCGCCGAGCGCCCGGCGGAGGTGACGCTCGAGGTCTCCGCGGCGCTCGACGGCCTCGCGGAGCTCGTCCGTGAACAGCTCGATCCGTCCCCGCTGCCGCGCCGCCTTCGCGCGGTGGAGCGCGATGCCGGCGTAGCGGAGGAGCGCGGAGACGTCCTGCGCGTGGTCGGGGTAGCGGCTGACGCCGACGGTGGCGCTGACGGACAGCTCGTAGCCCTGCACGTGAAACGGCTCGCGGAGCGCGCTGAGCACGCGGTCGGTGAGGGCGAGCGCGGATCGGCCGCCGCCCACGTCGCTGAAGATCACCACGAACTCGTCGCCCGAGCCGCGCCCCACGAGATCGCTCTCGCCGGTCGTCTCCAGCAGGCGCTCGGCGACCTGACGCAGCAGCTCGTCGCCGACCGACCGACCGAGCCAGTCGTCGATGCGGTGGAAACGGTCGAGCGCGAAGAGCGCGACCGCGAGCCCCCTGTCCTTGCGGCGCGCGCGATCGAGCGCGACCTGCATGGGCTGGATCAGCATCAGCCGATCGGGGAGCCCGGTCACCGCGTCGTGGTTGCCCGCCGACAGCGGCCAGGCGGCGAGCTCTTCCGTCATCTGCGGGAGCGCCGTCGCGGGCGTGGCCGGGCGCATGCGTGCGTTTGCCGCGGTGGCCTTCGGAGGACGGAGCGCGTCCGCGATCATCGCGACCACGGTGGCGAGCGCCTCGGCGTCGAGCGACCCGAAGTCGTCGCGGGGGACACTGTCCGCGAGCACCATCGCGCCGACCTGCGTGCCCTCGCTCATCAACGGCACGCTGATCAGCGCCGCGACGCGGAAGTCGGGCGGGAAGAAGACGCTCTCCGGCGCGGCGGGGCCGCGGCCGATCACCGGGACGACGGTCGTCTCTTCGCGGGCGATGCGCCAGGACGGCACGTCGGACGGCATCCCGGCGAGCACCGCCGCCTCGCCGTGCGCGCAGATCATCTTGCCCGTCTGCGCCTCCACGCGGTAGAGGACCGCGAGCGGACAGCGCGCGAGCGCGGCGGCGACACGCAGCCGCTTCGCGACTGCCTCGCTCATGGGATCGGGCGGGACCACCGTCCCAGAGCATAGACCCCCTTGGGGCGATCTGTCACCGTCAGCTCAGAAGAATCCGTTATAGGGGCAAGATTCCGTCCTGAGGGGGGTAGCTGAGGGCTACCAGCGGATCGAGAAGACCATGTGTTGGCCGGCTCCGTCACGGCGCCGCTCCATCAACTCGACGGTGGGCGCGGGGGCCTCGTGCGAGCGCAGGGTGCCGCACACGATCCCCGTGAAGACGTGCTCGTAGAAGTCGGTCGGCTCGACGAGACACGTCCAGCGCACCTCGCGCTCGCCGCGCGCTTCGCAGACGTGCGAGTTCCAGGCGACGGAGATGTTGTAGGCGTCGGCGAGGCGCTCGAGGACCCGCCGCGGAGAGCTCCCCATCAGCAAGCTCATGGTCCGGCCGAGCGGGCTGGCGCGGAAGACGGGGTAGAACGTCTCGGCGACGCTGCGCATCGCGTCCGACAGCTCCGCGTGCGGGTGCAGCAGCGGCGAGGCGAGGAAGAAGAGCTTGTAGAAGTCGCGGTGCGGGTGGAGCGTGAACGGCAGCACGCTCGACGGGACCTCCGCGAGCGCCGTGATGCGCTGGGTCTCCGGCTGGCCCGCGACGCTCGCGACGGCGTTCACGAGGCCGACGAAGAACATGCCTCGCACCTCGCACTCGAGCGGGAAGTCGTAGAGGGTCTGGGCGACGGCGTCGCGCTCGCGCGGGCTCGCTCGCACCTTGGCCGCGAAGCTCGCCGCCTCACCCATGGTGATCGCCTGGCGGCCCCACGAGCCCGCGTGTCCCTCCGAGAGCCCCATCTCCGAGGAAAGAGAGTGCCTCAGGGGATGGCGTGGATCCAGTGGGGGCGCCCTCTCGCGTAGCGGCGCGCGTCGAGCTTCTTCAGCCCCGACAGCCAGCCCGGCTCCTGGAGAGGAAAGACGGCGGCGCGCTCGGCGCTGGCGCCGGTGCGGTCGAGGATGCCGTTGACCGCGCGGCGCGCCGCCTCGTTGGCCGCCTCCATCGTCGCGAGGTCGGTGTGGGTGCGCACGTAGTCCGACGCGAGGTAGAGGTTCTCGATCGACGTGATGGCGTCGGGCCGGTTCGCCCAGGAGCCCTTCGTGTTGATGAGGAGCGGCTCGAGGTTCGAGACCGTCGAGGGGTTCGGGAACTCGATCGCCGGATCGAGGAACCACGTGACGAGGTTCCGGTCCATCAGGTCCATCACTGCGTCGTCGTTCACGGCGCGCTTCAGCTGCTCCCACACCTCGGCGTGCACCTCGTCGGCGTCGGACAGCTCGCGCGCGGGCTTGCCGAAGATCACCCCCGGCTGGTTCCAGTCCGAGATGTCCACGCTGAGGATGCCCCGCACGTCACCCGCGCCGTAGCCGCTCAGGCGGGCCTCCCAGAACTGCGCCTGCGAGATGCTCGTGAGCGCCCACGGGCTGTCGATGTAGATGGCGTGGCCTCGCGCGAGCGGCACGTCGTCTCTCAGGTAGTACTGGATGCCGTTCATCCACTCGGTCTCGAGGAGCGCGAGCTTCGCGAGGCGCGGCTCGAGCGCGAGCATGTCCGGTGTCAGGAGGGGCACGAGCGCCTCGACCGGGACCGCGCACACGTAGTGGTCCGCCACGACGGAGTGGCTCGTCCCGCCCATCTCGACGTCGACCGACGCGATGCGTCCTCCGGCGAGGTGGAACGCCGTCAGCGTTGCTTCCGTGTGGTAGGTGACGCCCTCTCCCTCGAGGTAGGTCCGCCAGGGGTCGATCCACACCTCGCTCGTGGGGCCGTCGAGCACGCGGTCGAGATCCACACGCGGGTCGAGCAGGTCCTGCAGGAGCTGGAACAGGAGGACGCCGATGGTCCGCGCGCTGCCCTTCTCGGCGCGCATCGCGACGAGCGACCGGGTCAGCCCCGTGGCGAGGTAGCGCCGATAGGAGAGGGACATCTCCGACGCGCGCACGAAGTCCCACCAGCTGATCTCCTCGAGCTCCCCGAAGCGACGCGCGTCGCTCGACGTCATCACGTAGAGGACGCGGCTCGCGAAGAAGGTCCACTCGCGGAGCGAGATCCCCAGATCCGAGCCGAAGAGGGTCTTCAGCGCGCCGACGAGCTCCACGGGGGAGGTCGGAACGCGTGTCAAGTAGATGGGATCGCTCTTGCCTTCGCGCGCGATCAGCACCTGGTGGGTCGGCACGAGGTTGTCGAACACCGTCGAGCCCGGTGAGCCCGGCATCGGGATGCGACGCATGGTGTCGTTGATGTGCTTGTAGAAGCCGGGGAAGAAGCGGAAGCCGTGCTCCCCCGGCAGCGGGGGCGTGCTCGCGGTGCCCGTGCCCGGGACGTCGAGGCTGCGCGCCTTGCCGCCCGGGCGCGGTCGACGCTCGTACACCGTGACGTCGAAGCCGCGCTCGATCAGCTCGTGCGCCGCGCTCATCCCCGCGACGCCTCCCCCCAGGACCGCAACGTGGTCTGCCATGACGCGCGCATCGTACCAGAGCCGCTCGCGCCCGGGGCGCGCGTTGCTCGATTCGGACGTCTCTCCGGGGACGAGGCTCGTCTTCTCCGGCTCGTTGGGTCCAGCGGGATCTGCGTGTGCAGCTCGAGGGGATCCGACGGAGCGCAAACGATGCGCCGCGCGGCCACGCGAACCACGGCGCCGGGGCTGGCACGCGGACTGCTCTGATCGGAGCTGGAGGGCACATGCAAGACGCACCGAAGCCACGCGCCTGGGAACGCTCGCTCGCGACGCTCGATCAGAAGAGCGGGTACTTCTACGAGGAGGAGCCCACCTGGATGTGGCAGGAGCTGCGGAACACGACCATCCCGCCGCCTCCGCCCGAGCGAGTCGATTTGAACGAGGTGGTCAAGTCGATCTCCGAGCGCCCGCCCGAGCCCATCCTGGACCCGCTGCCTCCGCGCCGCGCGAAGGTGGATCGCAGAGCGTTCGAGGTCTCGATGGGCATCAACGTGGCGCTCGGCCTCGGCGTCGTCGCGTGCCTCTCGCTCATCCTCCTGCGCCCCGAGCGGGTCGTGCACACGCCCGTGCTCGTGGACGCGCTCCGCCCCGGACCGACCGTCGACTGGTCGGCGCAGCAGGGGGCCGAGGCGCTGCCGCGCGGCGTCGACGCGCCCGCCGCCCTCGCCGCCCTCACGCCGCTCGACAGCACGCTCGCGAGCTCCGGGCTCGAGCCCTCGATGGCGGAGGCGAGCGGCCCGCCCCAGCTGATCGTGATGCCGCCGGTGCACATCCGGGTGCCCGCCGCCCGCACGATCGCGCCCCCGCCCTCGGCGAGCGCCACGGCCAGCGTGTCGGCCGCCGCACGCGCGCCCGCGCCTCCACGGCCCGACCCCGCGCTGCCGGAGCACCCCAGCCGCGCCGACGTGGCGGCCGCGATGGAAGGAATCGCGCCCTCCATTCGAGACTGCGTGACCGGCCGCGGAGGCGAGCGCGTGAGCCTCTTCGTGCGGTTCTCCAACACCGGCCGCGTCCGCTCCGCCCTCGTCGAGGACTCCGCGGCCGCGCCGGCGCAGCGCTCGTGCATGGCGCGCGCCGTCCGCGCGGCGACGGTGCCCGCGTTCCGCAGTTCGTCGCTCAGCGTGCGCTACCCGTTCGTGCTCTGACGCCCGCGTCTCAGTCGGGGGCGGCCACGCAGACGGGGGTGTCGAGCACGAAGTACAGCGCGATCCGCTCCATCGGCAGCAGCTCCTCGTGCGACACCAGGTCGAGCTCGGGGGTGCTCAGCAGCGCGCGGCCGCAGCCCTCGGGCGCGAGCGCCACGACCGCCGGGTGTCCGGCCTCCTCCTCGAGGAGCACGCGCGGGTAGCTCGGGTCCGCCGTCGGGTCGGTCGAGGGCGCGGCGCCCAGGGCGACCACGCGGCCGATCGGCCGCTCGATCGAGAGGTCGGACGGCTCGTAGCGCCAGATGGGGCCGAAGCCGGGGTGCAGGCCCATCATGTCGGGGCCGTCGGAGGTGAGCCGGTGGCTGGGGCCGATCTGCTCGTCGAGCCACGCCGCGAGCGGCCGATGGGTCACGCGCCCCCGCGGCGTGGCCACGACGCCCTGGATCCAGTCCTCGCGGCGGTCCGTCGAGGCGGGGATGCGGGACACGTCCCAGGTCCCTCGCGCCGGGTCGTACACGTCGCTCTCGACGTCGTGCGCGGAGGTCATCACGACCGCGGAGGGATAGAGCGCGTCCACGACGCGGTGCGCGCGGCCGGTGGCGATGAGCACGCCGCCTGCCGCGACCCAGTCGCGCAGCGCGGCGAGCACGGCGGGGTCGCGGGCGAAGGCGTCCGACTCGGTGCTGGGCGCGAGGAGCACGTCGAAGCGGGCCAGCCGCGCGGGCGCGTCGAGCTGCGCCTCGTCGAAGGCCTCCACGTGCTCCAGCCCGAGCCGCGCGTCGAGCCACGCGGTGCCGTCGTGTCCGGTCAGGGTGGCCACCCGCGGCGCCCAGAGACCTCGCGCCGGATCGCGCCTCGTGGGCAGCGTGGTCGCGTCGGGCTCCAGCACGATGAGCTGACCGGCGCTGACCTCGATCTCGGTGTCGACCCGGAACGGGCCCGCCTCCACCACGGCCCAGTACCGCCCTGGCGCGACGTCGGAGATCTCGAACGCGCCCACCTCGTCCGTCAGCGCGGCGTACTCTCCGCTGGTGGGGAGGCAGCGTCGACAGTGCACGCCCTCGGGCGGCGGGGTGGGGCGGTGGGCGAGGAGCCGGACGAGCGCGCGGGAGACCGGGACCTCTCGCCCGCGTGGCGCCTCGCCGGGGGCGTAGCCCGGCGCCCAGACGACCCCGAGCACCGAGGCGTAGGGCTCGCCGGAGGCGGGGATCGGCTCACCGAGGGGCTCGCCGCCCCCCGCGCTGCACGCCGCGAGGAGGATTGCCACACCCCCCATCACTCCCCTTGCCGTCCTCATGCCCACCCGGTGGTCGTCCGCGCCGCTCCCGTTTTCCAACCGTACACCGAAAGAGCGTGGGCGGACTTCGGCGTGGTCTTCTCCCACCGCGAGAGGTCGGATCGCGGAGCCGGCGCCGTCTCCCTACTCGAGGACGCGCGCCAGCGCGACGAAGGGCGCCAGCGCGGCGCGCGTGGCGGCGCGCAGGCCGTCGTCCTGCCGGATCACCGAGGCGAGGTGCGGGCCGACCGTCTCGTAGACCGAGACGAGGCCGCGCCCGACCGCGTTGCTGCGGAGGTGGCGGTCGCGGAAGCGACGCAGCGCGCCGATCTCGCTCGCCATCGGAGTGCCCCACGCGGCGGTCGCGACGAAGCAAGGCGAGACGGTGGTGAACTCGATGGCCGGGGTCGTGTACTCGGCCACCGCGATGGGGCTGCCGAGGCCGCACCGGTCCAGGGCCCGGACGGCGACGTAGTAGGCGGTCTCGGGGGCGAGCCCGCCGAAGTCGACCGCGACCACGTCGCCCGGGGGGATGTCCGGGTCGATGGTGAGCGCCATGTGCTCGAGGCTGGCCGCCTCGGCCGGCACGGCGCGCATGAAGCTCTCGAGATCGGTCACCGGCGTACGGGAGATGCGGACCTCGTAGCGGGTGACGCCGAGGTCGTCGTCGGGCGCGATGAACGAGAGGTGTGCGTAGCGGTGCGCGTCGCGGCGCTCCTCGTACTCCGTCACCGAGACATCCAGGAGCTCGCCCGGCGGGGTGTTCTCCATGCACACCTCGGGGCCGATGACCGTGACCTCCACCCGCGCGCCGGTCACGTCGTCCAGGCGCAGCCGGTCCGCGCCGCTGCCGGGGGCGCTCGACGGGTCGTTCGTGATGCTGCCGTCCATCTCGTGGACGGTGCCCTCCTGGCCGTCGACCGTGCCGTAGCCCCAGGGGTCGCGCGCGGTCTCGTTGGCCGCGCCGCCGCCCACCGTGAACGGCACGCGGAAGACGACCGAGGGCTGCCCTCGATAGGGGTAGCCGTAGTTGATCGCCCACGTGTCCCACTGGCCGTCCGGCCCCACGGGGGTGGGGAAGCGCTCCGGGCCCCAGGCCGCGTTGTAGTCGCCTTCGGTGTTCACCTCGATCCACGCGACGTACTCGCCGTCCGGCCACTCGTCGGGGAGGTTGAACGTGATGGTCTGAGGGCGCCCGGCGGGGGGCGTCGCCATGGTCACCGCGTCGATCTCCGGCATGATCCGCCGCGCGTCGGTCCCGTACCGGGCGACGTCCCTGTGGTCGAAGCAGGCGGCGTCGTTGCAGCGCTCGACGTCCCGGCGCGGGGGATAGAGCGAGCCGACCTCGAGCGGGCGCATGGTCGCGTTGCCGGGCTCGAGCTGGAAGGGCTCCGCGTAGCCGTTCGCGACGTCGTCTGGCGTCAGATAGCGGCCCTTGTCGCTGTTGAAGATGCTGGGGCAGCTGACGGCGTCGAGCGCGTCCCGCGAGCTCGCCGCCTGCTGGAAGGACAGGCAGAAGTACTCGTCGCGGGAGAAGTCGCTGGAGGAGCGTGAGGCCCAGCCCTCGCTCGTCCGATCCTGAAAGATCACGCGCGGGAAGAGCTCCGCGTCGGGCGCGGCCGCGCGATGGTGGGCCCAGACGGGGAGGGCGCCCTCGCGGCGGCCGTAGGGCCACTGGAAGCCGCTGTTCATCTGCGAGGCGCCCGGCCGGTTGCCGATGCCCCGGAGCGCGACCGACTGGGTCAGCGCCAGCGTGCGCAGGTACGTGCCGTCGGCACGCTCGACCCAGATCGCGATCTGGGCCCGCGAGGTGGGCTCGAAGCTGATCTCCACGACGCGCGGGATCTCGTCCCCCTGGGCCGTGGCCGTCGCCGCGAGGGCGAGCACGAGCGCGACCGCGCCGATTCCCCTGATCGCTCGCATCGCAGGCAAGGTAGGCCGCCGAAGCCCGCCAAACAAGCGGCGGCACGCGGGCCGCGGGATGTGAGAAGCTCCCCGGCCATGCGAACCCTACTCCTACTCGTGCTCGGCTCGGCCCTCCTCGCCTGCGGCGGGCCGGAGCGTGCTTCCTTCCACGGCGAGGGCAGCGGACCCACCTACGTCGACCCGCCGGACGTCCACCTCGAGGGCGACCACATCCGGATCGATGATCACATCCACTTCGCGCACGACAGCGACGAGATCCTCGAGACCTCGAACCAGCTGCTCGACCACATCGCGGAGTTCCTCCAGCACCACGACGAGATCACCGCGCTGCACCTGGTGGGTCACACCGACGCGACGGGCACGGCGGAGTACAACCGGGAGCTGTCGGAGCGGCGGGCGGCGGCGGTGCGGCGCGCGCTGGTGCAGCGGGGCGTCACCCAGCCCATCGACTCCCGCGGCGCGGGCCAGTCCGAGCGACTCTGCCAGGAAGACACGGACGACTGCCACCGCCGCAACCGCCGGGTCGAGTTCCGCGTCGATCTCGCGGGCTGACGCTATTCGGGGATCTCGCCGGTGAGCATGAACAGCTCGCCGGTGTCCCAGCTCGTCGTGTAGACGCGCAGGCCGGGGCCGGGGTGCATCGCGAGGCCGACGAGGCGGTTGGCGCCGGGCACCTCGTGTCGGCGGTGCGTGTGCTGCGCGGTGTCGATCAGGGACACGTCGCTCGAGCCGAAGTTGGCGACGCCGATCCAGCGCCCGTCCGCGCTGACGTCGATGCTGCGCGGGTTGCGGCCCGTCGACGCGATCCCGAAGGGCCGGCCGTGATCCTCGGGCCGGTAGAAGCCGATGTGCCCGAGCGAGCAGGTCACGAAGAAGGTGTGCCGGTCGGGCGAGGGCAGGATGTCGCGGGGATAGCGGCAGACCTCGAGCCGGCCGCGCTCCTGGCCGCCCGCGAACACGTGGATGAGGTCGTCGGAGAACGCGGCGGTGAGCAGCGTGCCGTCGGCCAGCAGGCCCATGCCCCGGGGACGCTCGCCCGTGGTGAGGCGCCGCACCTCACGCCCCTCGTCGAGATCCACGACCGAGACGGAGTGGTCGAAGTAGTTGGCGACGTAGAGGGTGCGTCCATCCACGACGACCGTCTTCGGGTGGCTGCCCACCTCGATCTCGCGGCGCACTCGCAGGGTCGCGAAGTCGATCTCCTCGACCACGTGGCGGCGGAAGTTCGAGACGAAGAGCGTGCGTCCGTCCTCGCTGAAGGCGCTCTCGACCGCGTTGCCCGGGAAGCTGACCGTGCCCACGCGCTCGAGGGTGTCGGCGTCGTAGACCCACACGTTCTCGCTGTCGGGCCGGCCGAAATTGCACACGACGACATGCGCGCCGTCGGGGCTGACCTCGACGCTCTTCGGCAGGACACCGGTCTCCGCCACCGCCGCCACCCGGAGGCGCGGGCCGCCGCGCTCGGTCTGGAAGATCGGGGTGCGCGGTCGCTCTTGCGCGCCGGCCGTCCAGGCCAGGGCGAGCGCCAGCAGCGGTGGCAGCGAGAGCGGGGCGAGGCGACGCACGGCGCGATGGTTTCTCGGATCCTGCCACGCGGCAAGTTTCCCCACCGGAGGCTCGATCGGCGTGACGCGCGTGTGACGGTGGGGCCAGCTGCCTCGTGCCCTGCTATGGTCGGCGGCGTGGCGTCGCGGGATCCGCTCGAAGTTCTGCTCGCGCTGACGCGCCTGCTCGCCGAGGAGACCTCGCTCGAGAAGGAGCTGCAGGCGACGACCGACGCCGCGCTCGAGGTCCTGCCCGCGGACCACGCGTCCCTGCGGCTCTTCGACGACGAGCGCCGGGAGCTGCTGAGCAGCGCGCGCTCCGGGACCGGGCAGGGCAAGGCGCCCGCCACGTTCAAGGCGGGTGAAGGCGTGCTCGGCATCGTGGCCGATACGGGCAAAGCCGCCCTCGTGCTGGACACATCCACCGACGAGCGCTTCAAGCACGCCTCGGTGGGGTTCGACGTGGGCTCGCTCGTCGCGGTGCCGCTCGTGGCCAGCGGGCAGGTCGTGGGGGTGCTGAGCGCCTCGGCCGCGGAGCCGGGCTGCTTCTCGGAGCTGCACCGGGACCTCGCGCAGCTCCTGGCGAACTGCACCGTGCCCGCGATCGAGAGCGCGCGGCTGGCGCACCTGGCCATCACCGACGACCTCACGCGCGCCTACAATTACCGCTACCTCGGGAGCCGCCTCGGGGAGGAGACCAGCCGGGCGCGCCGCTACGGTGACTCCTTCGGCGTGCTGCTCATGGATCTCGACCACTTCAAGCGGGTCAACGACCGCTACGGCCACCCGGTGGGTGACGAGGTGCTGCGCGGCTTCGCCGACCGGGTGCGCGCCGAGGTGCGCGAGCCGGACGTGCTCATCCGCCGGGGCGGCGAGGAGTTCGTGCTCCTGATGCCGTCGACGACGCTGCCCGAGGCGACCGCGGTGGCCGAGCGCATCCGCGCGAGCGTCGCCGACGAAGCGATCGAGACGGGCGCGGGCCCGGTGTCGGTGACGGTCTCGGTGGGCGTGGCGACCTGGCGCACGGACGAAGAGGGCGCGTCGGTGGAGTCACGCGCGGACGCGGCCCTCTACCGCGCCAAGGAGGGCGGCCGAGACCGCGTGGTCACGGACCCCAATCTCGACGAATCGCACTCTGGGCCCTAGGTCTCGGGCATGGCGAAGCTGCAGATCGACGTGTGGTCCGACATCGCGTGCCCCTGGTGCTACGTGGGCAAGCGCCGCCTCGAGGCGGCCCTCGAGGGGTTCCCACACCGCGACGAGGTGGCCATCACGTGGCACTCCTTCGAGCTGGATCCGTCGGCGTCCCAGGAGATCGACGTGGAGGATGTCAGCTACGCGCAGCGGCTGGCCGAGAAGTACCGCGTCCCCGAGGCCGGCGGTCAGCAGATGATCGACAACATGACCGCGACGGCCGCGAAGGACGGCATCGCGATGCGGTTCGACGTGATCCGGCCGGGCAACACGTTCGACGCGCATCGGCTGCTGCACCTCGCGGAGGAGCGCGGCAAGCAGGACGCCCTGAAGGAGCGGCTGCTCGCGGCCTATCTCTGTGAGGGCGAGCGGATCGGGGATCACGAGACCCTGGTCCGGCTCGCGGGAGAGGTCGGCCTCGACGTGGACGAAGCGGAGGGCGTGCTCGCCTCGGAGAGCTACGCGGCCGACGTGCGCTCGGACGAGTCGCAGGCCGCGCAGCTCGGCATCCACGGCGTCCCCTTCTTCGTGTTCGACCGCAAGTACGCGGTGCAGGGCGCGCAGCCGGCGGAGGTCGTGCGCAAGGTGCTCGACAAGGCCTGGGAGGAGGCGGAGCCCCAGCTGGTCACCCTCGCCGAGGGCGCGGTCTGCGGCCCCGAGGGCTGCGACTGATCAGTCCGGGGCTCGCACGCCTATACTCCTGGCAATGCTGCGCTCCTCCGCATTCTTGCTCGCCTGGCTCGTGAGCTCTGGCGCGCTCGCCTATGACGCCGACCCCATGCTCGCGTCGCTGCGCCCGGCGGAGCGCGCGCGGGCCGTGTCGCAGGCAGGGCTCGGCGCCCCGAACGCGCTCCCTCTCTACGACATGACCATCGACGTCGCGGACGACTTGCGATCGTTCACGATGGAGGAGGAGGCCTGGGTCCACAACGACTCGAGCGCCCCGTGGGGCTCGGTCGTCTTCCGGGTGTTCGTCAACACGACGCGCGCGGACGCGGTGCGGCTCGAGAGCCTGAGCTGTGAGGCGGTGCGCTGCG
This sequence comes from Sandaracinaceae bacterium, assembly GCA_004213565.1. Lineage (GTDB taxonomy): Bacteria > Myxococcota_A > Polyangia > Polyangiales > Sandaracinaceae > JAVJQK01. The sequence continues at coordinate 12,568 of SHBB01000022.1, read as the reverse complement.
ATCACGAGCAGCCCGACGCCTCCGCCATCGTCGTGAGCCCGGCCGCGCCCGTGCCGCCGGGGGGCTGGCTGCGCGTGCGCATGCGCCTGCGCGGCACGCTGCAGGTCGTCGAGGCCGAGCGGCTGACGCTGATGGGGCAGGGGTTGGAGTCGCTCGGTGCGCTGAGCGGCGGGCACGGCGGCGGCGACTACGGCCTGCTCGCGCACGGGGACGGAGTGTCGTCCTTCGCCGCGTTCGCGCCCGTGCTCGCCCGTCGACGCGGGGGCCGCTGGGAGCAGTCCGACGCGAGCACGATGGGCGATCTCGGCACCGACGCGCTCGCTCACTATCGGGCGCGGATCCGCGTCCCCGACGGAACGCGGGTCGTCGCCACCGGCGTCGAGGACGCGCCCCGGGTCGTCGGCGCCCGGACCGAGGTGCAGGTGCGGCTCGCGATGGCCCGCGACTTCGCCTTCGTGGCGAGCCCGCGTCTCGAGCGCCGGGACGCGCAGGTCGGCGAGGTGACGGTCCGCTCCTGGTTCCTGCGCGGTCACGAGGCCTCGGGCGGCCAGGCGCTCGAGGCGGCGACGCACGCGCTCCGTGTCTTCGAGCGGCGCTTCGGCCCCTATCCCTTCACCGAGCTGGACGTGGTCGAGGCGCCGCTCGTCGGCGGCGCGGGCGGCGTCGAGTTCTCCTCGATGGTCACCATCGCGACGATGTTCTATCGCCCGGCCGGCACGGGCGGCGCGCTCGGGGCGCTCATGGGGGGCGGCGAGCAGCTCGAGGCGCGGCGACAGGCGATGCTCGAGTTCGTCACCGCCCACGAGGTCGCGCACCAGTGGTGGCACGGCGTCGTCGGGAGCGACTCGCGCCGCCACCCCTTCCAGGACGAGACCCTCGCGCAGTGGTCGGCGCTGCTCTACGTGCGCGAGCGACACGGCGCCGCGCGCGAGCAGGCCGAGCGCGAGCAGCAGGTCGCGGCCGGCTACCACATGATGCGCATGATGGGTCGGCCCGACGGCGCGGTGGACCGCCCGGTGAGCGCCTTCGCCGATCCGCTCAGCTACGGCGGGCTCGTCTATGGCAAGGGGCCGCTGGTCTACCCGGCCATGCGGCGGCAGGTCGGCAACCGGGCCTTCTTCCGGGCCATCCGTGAGTACGCCGACGCGCACCGCTTCCGGATCGCGCCGCCGCGAGCCCTCTTCGATCGCTTCGCGCGCGGACGACACGCCTCGGCGGCCCGCGCCCTGGAGCGGCGCTGGCTCGACGAGTCCCACGGCGACGCGGATCTCGGAGAGCCGAGCCTGCCCGGGCTCGGCGGCGACGCGGGGGAGCTCTTGCGCGGCCTGCAGGGAGCGGACGAGGGGCAGCTGCGGCGCATGCTCGAGGGGCTCATGGGAGGGGGCGGGGGCGGTCAGGCCCCGGATCTCCGAGGACTGATGGACATGCTCGGCGGGGGCTCGCCCTGACGGCCGGGCCTGCTACTGTCGCCCGATGACCGCTCGGCTCGCCCCGCTCGCCACTTGCCTCTTCTTGCTCTCCGGTTGCTCGACGGACGCGCCCCACGCGGACGAGCCGACGATGGAGGAGCTGACCGCGCTCTTCGGCGAGGCGGCCGAGCAGGTGGACGACCCGGGCAAGGTCGACGACCCGGGCTGCAACGGCGTGATCGTGCCCGACCAGAGCGGCTTCGAGCGGCGCGTCGCGCTGACCTTCGACGACGGCCCCGACCCCGTGACCACGCCGCAGGTGATGGAGATCCTCCGGCGCCGCGACGTGCCGGCGACCTTCTTCATCAACGGCAACCGGGTCACCAACGCGGAGCGCACGGCCATCGTCGAGGAGATCGCGGCCGACCCGCTCTTCATCCTCGCGAACCACACCTGGTCCCACCCGCGGAACCCGTTCCTCGACCAGATGGACGGGCCGGAGATGGCGGCGCAGATCGACGACGTCACCTCGATCATGAGCGCGGCCGGCGAGTCCTCCCGCTACTTCCGCTTCCCCTTCGGCCGCGCGCGCTGCGGCACGGCGAACGCGGTGCGCGAGCGCGGCTACATCATCACGGGCTGGCACGTCGACAGCGCCGACTGGTGCTACGCGGGCGGCCGCGGCAAGTGCGAGTGGGACGGTCTGCCCGAGGTGTTCCGCGACGGCGACATGCTCGGCTACGTCATGCAGCAGGTGCGTCGCCGCAACGGCGGCGTGGTGCTCTTCCACGACATCCACCGCTTCACGGCCGACGCGCTCGAGGGCGTGATCGACGCGCTCGTGGCCGAGGGCTACTCCTTCACGAGCGTCGACGACGTCGAGACCTTCCCCCGCCTCAACGGGCTGACCCCGCCGCCGCAGCGCTTCATCGGCGACGCCTGCGCGTCCGACATGGACTGCAACTTCGAGTCGGGCGCGTTCTGCCTCTCGGCGGGCTTCTGCACGACGAGCTGCACGGGATACTGCCCGGACCGCATGGGCTACGCGGGCACCTTCTGCGTCGAGGACACCGAAGGCGCGACCGAAGCGGAGGCCTTCTGCGTGCTCCGCGCTACCGAGGGGAACGAGTTCTGCGGAGGCGTGCCCGGCAGCGAGCGCGTCAGCCGCGACCGCTACCTCGGCGAGGCCGGGATCCGGCCCTCCACGGCCGACGTCTGCGCGCCGGCCAGGTAGTAGCGACGGGGCTCAGATCAGGATCGTCGGGCAGCCGAGCACGATCTCGACCACGGCGGAGCCGTCGAGGAGGCGGTCGCAGATGTCGCCCTGGATGAGGATCGACTCGTGGGTGTCGTCCACGTAGTTCCAGGAGTCGACGGCGGGGTCGCTGCTGCGGCGGAGCACGGTGCGGTCCTCGCCCTCGAAGGTGACGCCGACGTTGACGAGACCGGGATCGAACATCGTGGGGTCGGTGCCGCGCGGGAGGTCGAAGACGCAGCTGTCGAGGAGACGACGCGCGATCTCGTCGAGCGCGGCCTCGAACTCGGCGCTGAAGTCGCTGGCGGTCACGTTGTAGTGGCAGCAGTCGGGCTCGCCCTGGCAGGTCGGCGGGATGCCGCACGCCGGGAAGAACGGCGGGCAGGTCTCCTCGCAGGTCTGCGGGGTGACGCAGTCGGCCGTGGTGCGGCAGCCGCAGAAGCCCGGGAAGCTCGACCCGCCCGGCTGGAAGCACGGCGCGCCGCCGCAGTCCGCGTCGGAGCGGCACGAGTCGCTGGTGCACATCGGCATGCATGTGGTGTTGCGCGGCGTGCCGCCGTTGAAGGCGATGGTCGACATGTTGTTGTCGGCGAAGTCCATGCCCACCGCGAAGGTCAGGCGGTTCTTCGTGTCGTGCTCGGTCTGCACCCGGGCCATCACCGCGTCGGACATGTCGTCGTCACAGGTCTCCTGGCCGTCGGAGACGAGCACGATGCCGCGCTGGCCAGGGCTCGTGAGCGTGTCGAGGTAGTCGAAGCCCGCGAGCAGGCCGCCGAAGGCCGGGGTGCCGGCGCCGCTCGGGCTCGAGCCGGAGAGCGCGGCCTGGATCTGGGCGCGCGAGGTGGTCAGCGGCGCGACGGGCACGTCCGGGGCGCTGCCGATGCCGCACTCGCCGCTCTCCGGGAAGAGGAGCAGGCCGGCGCTCAGCTCGTCCGAGACGCTCGCGAGGACCGAGTTGATCCCCGCGGTCGCGAGGTCCCACTTGGTCGGGCCGCTGTCGCCGCTCGCCGGGCTGTCCATGCTGCCCGAGCGATCGAACACGATCAGCAGGCTGCCCGGGACGCGCTCGGTCGGGATGGCGCTCGAGCCGCAGGCGTTGTCCGGGTCGAAGGGGTCGTACTCGCCCGCGTCGATCCGCGGGACGTTGCTGTCGCGCGTCGGGACCGTCGAGTCGAGGTCGGAGGTGGAGCCGTCACGGCCCGGCGGGATGACGCCACCGGCGTCACAGCCGACGAGCGAGACGAGGATACAAGCCCAGAGTGAAGCGATGCGCATGCCCCAGCTTGCCAAAAAGCGGGACGGCGCCCAAGAAGCGCGCTCAGCGGCTCCAGGCGGCGGGGCGATCGGGCTCGATCGCGATGTGCTGCCAGGCGGCGCGCCAGAGGCACCGCGCGTCTCCGCGCGCGACACACTCGGGGTGGGTGGCCTTGGGGGAGGGCGCGCCGATGCGGCCGGCCAGCACCTCGACCCAGCCGGTGAGGGTCATGCAGAAGAGCGGGTGGGGGACGCCGGCGTCCTGCACCTCGACCACGCAGCCCCCGGCGGTGGCCTCCCGGATGACCATGCGGCCCTCGTCGTTGAACTGCTGCCACGCCCCCGCCACGCGCTTCAGGGCGTAGTCGGGGCGGGCCAGGTAGAAGGCGGCCTGTCGGAGGAACCCGCCCATGTTCTTGCGCGCGCCCGCCGCGCCGAGCTCCCGCGCGATCAGGCCGTCCCCCGAACCGAAGCGCCGCTCCGCCTGCTCGAGGAAGTCGACGAGCTCTTCGACGGGGTGCCACTCGATCGCGGTGGCGGTCATGTAGCGCTCGCGCGTCTCCGGCTGACACGTCTGCAAGACGTCCGCGAGCGCGTCGCGGCCGAAGGTCTCTTCGATCCAGGCCGCGCCGTTGAGCAGCCCCTGTGCTTTGATGTTCATCGTCCCCCCCGGGTCACGTCAGCCTGCGTCCGCGAGCACCCTCCGCACCTCTTCGAGGGTCGTCTCGCCACGCAGGGCGCGGACGATCCCGGACTCCCATAGCGTGCGCATGCCGTCCTTCTTGGACTGGGCGATCAGCGCGCGCATCGGCGCCTCCTCGCGGATGAGATCCCGCATGTCGTGCGTGCATCGCAAGATCTCGTAGACCGCGACGCGCCCTCGGTAGCCGGTCTCGTAGCAGGCCGCGCAGCCGGATCCGCTCTTGAGCGAGGCGCCCTCGAGCTGCTCCGGCGTCAGACGAAACTCCTCGATCTCCTCCTCGGTGACGGCGTGCGGCTTCGCGCAGCGCTCACACACGCGCCGCACGAGGCGCTGGGCGAGCACCATCTGCAGCGCGTTGGCCACGAGGTAGGGCGGGACGCCCATGTCGGCGAGGCGCACGAGGGACTCGACGGCCGAGTTGGTGTGGAGCGTCGAGAGCACCAGGTGGCCGGTGAGCGCCGCCTTGACCGCGATCTTGCTCACCTCCGGGTCGCGCATCTCGCCCACGAAGACGACGTCCGGGTCCTGGCGCAAGATCGAACGGAGACCCGAGGCGAACGTGACGCCGCCCTTGAGCGACGTCTGGACGTGGTTGATGCCGGCGAGGCTCGCCTCGACCGGATCCTCCAGCGTGACGATGTTGACCTCGGGGTCGTTGATGTGGCTCAAGCCGGCGTGGAGCGTGGTCGTCTTGCCGCTGCCCGTCGGGCCCGTCACGAGCACGATGCCCTGCGGGAGGTGGAGGAGCCGCTTGATCAGCTTGAGCTCGTCTTCCTCGAAGCCGATGCTGTCGAGCGAGGTCAGCTCCTTGTTCTTCTTCAGGAGCCGGATCACGCACTTCTCGCCGTACACCGTCGGCAGCGTGGAGACGCGGTAGTGGCAGGTCTCGCCGTTGTAGACGATGGCGATGTGGCCGTCCTGCGGGATCCGGCGCTTCGAGATGTCCATCTCGGCCATCACCTTGAAGCGCGTGATCATCGGGTTGTGCAGGCGCTGCGGCGGCGTCAACAGGGTCTGCAGGCGGCCGTCGATGCGGAGCCGCACCCGGAAGTAGGTCTCGTAGGGCTCGACGTGGATGTCGGAGGCGCCGCGCGTGATCGACTCGACCAGGAGGAAGTTGCAGAGGGTGATGATCGGCGGCTGCTCGCCCGCGAGCCGGAGATCGTGGACGATCTCCTCCGGCTCTTGATCTTCGGTCGGCTCGTCCTCGGCCCGCACCGACTTGATGGCCGTCTCGAAGAAGACGTCGCCCGAGAGGATCTCCTCCATGAGCGACTGGGTCTCGAGGTGCTCCTCGACGAAGGAGCGGAAGTCGCTCTCGGTGCAGGTGACGACGACGAGCTTGCGCGCGCCGCTGCAGAAGCGGATGTCGTCGAGCGCCGTGAGATTGTACGGGTCGATCATGGCGACATAGACGGTGTCGCCTTCCTTGCGGATCGGGACCGCCTCGTACTTCCGGACGAGCTCGCGCGGCAGCAGATGCAGCACCGCCTCGTCTGGGATAAGGCCTTGCAGCTCCACCACCTCGACGCCCATCTGGTGCTCGAGGGCGAAGCGGATCTGGTCTTCCGTGCAGAGCTTCAGCGAGACGAGGATCGAGCCGAGCCGGCCGCCGCCCATCTTCTGGACCGCCAGCGCGCGCCCGACGTCCTCGTCGCTGACCACGCCGGCCTGCACGAGCAGCTCGCCGAGGCGCAGCTTGCGTCGCGGCGCGGGCTCCTCGGGGGCGGGCTCCGGGGTGGCCTCCGCCTTCGGCGCCGGCGGGGGCGCGTCGTTGGCGGGCTTGTTGGGGAGCGGCGGCGGCGCGGGCTTGTACGCCGCGGCCAGGGGGTCGGGCTTCGGGTGCGGGATGCGCACGCCGCTCTTGGGCGCGTCGTCGAGGTCGGGGACCGGCAGCGCGGGGCCCTTGGGGGGCGTGGGCGGCGGCTTGACCGCGGCCGGGCTCGCTTTGCCGGGCGGAGGCGGAGGGCCTCGACGGGCTGGCGCACCGCCGAAGGGGGAGAGGCGGTGTCCACCGCGCGCGCTGTCGTCCGACGAGGCCATGATTCCCCGTGGATATCGGACGGAGCGCGCTGGACTTGAGCGTCAGTGCCCGCCGTCGCCGCCGGTCAGGGTCTCCACGCCGAGCAGGGTCAGCCCCGCCTTGACGATGCCCATCAGGCCGTCGCCCGCGATGAGGCCGGAGGCGACCGCGAAGCCGAGCTTCTCCGCCGCGCCGGGCTTGCGGTGCTTCCAGATCTGGAAGAGCACCGCGCCCACCAGCATGGCGAGCGAGTAGAAGGCGGGCACGATGAAGGCGATGCCGAACGCGAGGCCGCTCGGGAGCACGTTCTTCGCGGTGGGGATCATCCGCGGCAAGAGCCGCATCAGCACGCCGAAGGCCGCGCCGAGGCCGATCGCCCAGGTCGCGTTCGGGGGCAGGGCGCCGAAGCCGTCGGCGAGGATCACCGCCATCGCCTTCCAGGAGTGCGCGGCCGGCGCGGGCATGGTCGGGTCGACGCCGATGTCGTAGGCGCTGTCGAAGAGCACGAAGATGGGGACCGCGACGAGGACGCCCGCGCCGACGCCGACGAGCTGCGCGACGAGCTGTCGGCGGGGCGAGGCGCCCAGCATCCGGCCCGTCTTGAGGTCCTGCATCATGTCGCCCGCCTGCGACGCGCCCGCGCTGGTGATCGCGGCGCCCATGATGTTGGTCGAGAGCACGCCGGGCGAGAGCGCCCCGAAGACGAGCTGCGTGACCTTGCCCATGGCCCCGATCGGGTTGATGTCCGTCTCGCCCGTCGACCGCGTGGCGATCATCGCGAGCACGGAGGACATCGCGACGCCGACCAGGGTCAGCCACCAGGCGATGTCGAAGACGAGCTGCGCGATGGTGACCGTGCAGAGGGTCGCCAGCGCCAGGCCGCCTACCCAGATCGCGTTCGGGATCTGGTGCGGCATCGCGTCGGCCTCGGTCTCCTTCACCGGGCCGCTGTCCTTCGCGCCCGTGAAGGTGCGCACGATCGTCTTCCACGAGAGCGCGAGCGAGGTCAGGCCGTCCGAGACCATGATCGCGACGCCGGGCCAGAGGATCCACTTGCTCATGCCGCCGGAGGCCTCGGTGGCCCAGCCCTGCGCGTCCGCGTAGGGGCCGACGAAGCCCCACGCGACGACGGCGCCGAGGGAGAGGCTGGCCGCGACGCGGATGCCGATGAGCACGCCCGCGCCGTACATCAGCGGGCTGACGTACACGGTGAAGGTGTGCCCCGCGAGCCACGCGAAGACGCTCACGCCCGCCGCCTCGCCGAGGGTGGGCCAGGAGATCTCCTCGATGGGCCACGCCTCGATCTGGGGCACGAAGTAGGCGGCGAGCGAGAACGCGGCCGCGCCGCCCGCGAACCAGAGCAGGACCCGCGCCTTCTGGATGGCCTCGTCGCCCTTGGCGAACATGCTCATCAGGGTGTGGGCGGTCGCGGTGCCGGTGGGGAACCGCAGCTTCTCTTGCACGACGAGCTGGCGCCGGAGGGGCACCGCGAAGAACACGCCGAGGAACGCGACGGAGAGCCCCCAGAGGGTCAGCTCCATGTAGCCGAAGGTGGGCACGTCGCGGCCCTCGTCCGCGAGCAGGTTCATCGCGGGGATCGCCGACAGCAGCCCCGCCGCGCTCGCCATCGTGCCCGCGCCCGAGCCGGTGGTCTGCGTGATGTTCGCCTCGAGGCGCGAGAAGGGGATGCGCGGCTTGAGGATGAGGAAGAAGGCGATGCCGAGGATGGCGGCGATGAGCGAGCCGCCGATCGACCAGCCCGTGCGGAGGCCGAACGAGATGTTCATCGCGGCGACCACCGCGCCCAGCACGCAGCCGGTGATCAGCGCGCGCGGGGTCAGCTGCCGCTCGTTCGGCTCCGGGGTGTAGATCACCTCGGCGTCCGGGTCCTCGGGTGCGGCTTCCGTCTCGCCCGTCTTGGCTCCGGGGAGGTAGTCGGCGGTGAGGTCTCGCTCGGGCTCGTTCGTCTCTTCGGCCATGTGGGTCTCCGTCCCGATCTGCGGAACGGAGCCCTATACCATGGGCGCGGCGGGGTTTCCTCAGCCCTTCCGCTGGTCGAGCAGGCGCAAGTAGCGGGTGGCCTCGAGGTCGCTGCGATCGAGGTGCACCGCGATCGCGAAGGCCTTGCGCGCGGCCGTCTCGTCTTCGTCGATCAGGAAGAGGCGCCCCTGCACGTAGTGCGCGAACGCCATCTTGCGATCCTGACGCAGGCCCTCGAGCACCGCGTCTCGCAGCTGCTGCTCGTGCACGACCTTGCGCATCGGGTCGGTGTCGGTGAGGTAGGCGCACCAGCGGAGGTAGAGCACGTACTCCGCCGCCTCGGGCAGCAGCGCCACCGCCTCGGCGAGCTTGGCCTGCGCGCCCTCGACGTTGCCGTGCCGGAGCAGCTTGCGCCCCGCCTCGAAGGCCCGCTCCGCGTCGAGGCGCCCGCGCTGCGGGTCGGGCATCGCTTTGCCCCGGCGCTCCATCTCCAGCCGCAGGCGCTCCGCCGCCTCCTGCGCGCGGTGGTGGGGGCTGGACTGGCTCGGCGCCCTCGGCGGCCTCGCGGGGGGGATCTCCGAGGGGACCGGCTCGACCAGCGTCAGCCCGTCGCCGAAGAGCAGCGCCGCGATCAGGGCGCCGGTCTCCTCCGGTTGCAGGATCCCGCTCTGGAGCACCGTGGCGAGCGGCCGACCGTCGGCGTGCTTGAGCAGGCGCAGCTCCTCGGGGCTCACCCCGAAGCGCCGCCCGAGCGCGTCGGGCGCGCCCGCGAGGCGGACCGTCATGCGGCGCTTGGCCACGAGCAGCCCCGCCCAGCGATAGGCCTGCGGATCCTCGCGCAGCGCCGAGCGCACCGCGGGCTCGAGTGGCACCGGGAAGGGCGCGGTCCGCCGCGGCGACTCGTCGTCCACCCACATCCACACCGCCTCGTCGAGCTGGAGGCAGTGCTGGAGCTTCATCCGCACCTGGAGCCCGAGGGCCGCGCCGAGCTCCGACGCCGTCAGCATGCCGAGCTGGATGGCGACCTCGCCGAAGCGCATGATCTCGTCGCGCTCGGAGGGCTTGGCCATGTGCTCGAGCACGAGCGCGTACTCGTCTCGATCCATGGTGCCCTGCCGCACGAGCAGGCGGCCGAGCGTCTCGGCGAGGGTGCCTCGCTCGGCGAAGATCACGCGCCCGTCGACGATGTGGAGCTTCGTCTGGACGGGCCCCTCGTCGACCGTGAGCACCCCGGTGCGGCTCTCGCGTTGCGCGCTGAAGAGGGTCCGCGCGAGGTGCGTCGTCAGGAGGCGGTCGGGGACGACGCGGCCAGTGGACATCGACTGCGGTCGCACCACGGGGAGGATACCTCATCGAGCAGGCCGTTGAAGCATCGAGCCCGAAGGAGCTCGGGTCGTCCCGCCCGAGAGACGAGGAGCGAGGTTCTTCGACGGGCTGCTGGGCTACCCTCCGTTCCATGAGCTACGGCCAGGTCGGGGAGCGAGTCGTGATCGAGGCGTTCGGCGAGCGCCCGATGGACGCCATCGAGAGGCATCTGGCGGTGGTCCCGCAGCCGCCCCCGGACCCGGCGAGCCTCCGACCGGACGACGTGGTGATCGCGGTCAAGAGCAGCGCGGTGGGCTGGGTCGATCTCCTGATGACGAGCGGCCAGTACCAGCACATGCCGAAGCCGCCCTACACGCCGGGCATGGAGTACGCGGGGGAGGTCGCCTGGGTCGGCCCCGACGCGGAGGGCGTGGCGGTGGGAGACCGCGTGATCGCCGACGCCTTCCTGGTCGGGCCGCGCTCGCTCGGCGAGCACCAGCGCTGGGGCGGCTTCGCCTCCTGGGCCGTGGCGCCCGCCAACGCGGTGATCCCGCTGCCCGGCCGGCTCGACTTCGACCAGGGCGCGAGCCTGCTCGGCGCGTACGAGACGGCTTGGCACTGCCTGGTTCATCGGGGGCGCCTGCGGGCGGGCGAGGTCGTGCTCGTGCACGGAGCGTCGGGGACCACCGGGCTCGCGGCGGTGCACGTGGCGAAGAAGCTCGGCGCGACGGTGATCGCCACCGGGCGCTCGGAGGAGAAGCTCGCGGTGGTGTCGGCTCAGGGCGCTGACCACGTGCTCGGCACGGCGAGCCCGGGTGAAGACGGCGTGCGTCGATTCAGGGATGACGTCAAGGCGCTCACCGGAGGGGAGGGCGTGGACGTCGTCTACGACCCGGTCGGCGGAGCCATCTCGCTGGAGTCGCTGCGCTGCGTGCGCTTCGGCGCGCGGTTCCTGATCGTGGGCTGGGCTTCGACGCCGTTCGTGGCCAGGGGGAAGGGCCAGCGCGGCGCGCCGAACGCGAACGTGCTGCCGACGAACCTGATCATGATGAAGTCGCTCGACGTGCTCGGCTGCCCCGCCGTGATCTCCGCCCACCGCGATCCGGCGATGCGCGCGCGGCGCCTCGCGGAGGTGCTCGCGTGGGCCGAGGAGGGCGCGATCACCCCGCTGGTGGCGGAGCGGCGTCCGCTCGCGGAGGCGGCGCAGGCGATGCGGGACAAGTGGAAGAGCCGCACCGTCGGTGCGATCGTGCTCCGGCCGGGCGCGTCGTGACGCGCGCCGTTCTCCTGCCGCTCCTGGCCGCGCTGTCGCTCGGGGGCTGCTACCAGAGCCACGGGCTCGACCCCGACGTGCGGCCGCCCGACTCCGGCGTGGCGATGCCCGACGCGGGCGTGGACGCGGGCATGGATTCGGGGCTGCCGCCGTGGGAGCCGCCGCCCGGCGTCTGCGTGCCGCCGCTCGAGCAGCGGCGACCGAGGTCCTCGCGGGACACCCAGGAGCGCCGCGACCTCGACGCGGTCAGCGCCGCGCTGTTCCGGATGTGCTCCCCGGGAGAGGGCTGCGGTCGCGTCACCTTCGAGGTGGGCGCGGACGGGCGGGTCAGCCGGATCGAAGACGCGGAGGGCGACGTCGACCGCGAGTGCGCCGAGGAGGCGCTGCTGTCGCTGTGCGTGCCCGCCCTGGCCGGGGAGCCCTCCACCGAGGTGAACGTCTGCGGCGTCTGACGTGCGTGACGGAGGGCGAGATCAGAACTGGCCGCGGAGCCCGAGCCGGCCCGGGCCCACCTCGAGCGCGTAGCTCCGCGAGCGGCTCCCTCCCGTGAAGGCCACGACCAGCGTCGCGACCGCGTCGACGAAGAGCGCCGCCGCGCTGATCGCGCTCACCGCGCCGAGCGTCCGGTGGCTCTCCGCGTCCGCGCAGAGCTGCGCGATGACCTCGTCGGGGGGCGCCGCGCAGGGCTCCGCGTTCGCCATCGCGTGGGCGACGAAGCGCTCGTCCCCGGTCAGCGCGCCCGCGCTCCCGTACTCGCCGAACGCCACCATGGCCTCGGTCGCGGCGAGCAAGAAGGACGCGGTCGCGAGGCCGAACGCCGCGCCGCGCCGGTCCCACGACCAGAAGAGGTTGCTCATCGTCGCGATGGCCGCGCCGCCGAACGCCGCGCTGACCGAGGCGCCCACGGGCCCCGAGACGACCCCGCTCGAGAGCGTCGCGGCGGACAGGACCGCGAGCGATCCGAGGGAGAGCCAGAGCGAGGGCCGCTCGCGCCCCAGCGTGAACGCCGCTCCGACGCCGAGGTGCGCGGCCCCACCGAGCGCCATGCCGAGGGACAGCCCGACGTGGACGTGCGCCCAGCGTCGCTCGATCGGGCCCGCGTGTGCGGCGTAGACCGCGAAGCCGGACGCGGAGGCCGCGCCGCCCACGAAGAGCGCGAGGTTGGCGTCTCGCCACAGCCCCAGCTCGGCCTCGAAGCGGCGCGGGCCGCCTCCCCGACGCTCCTCGTCGGCGCGGCCTTCGGCGAGCACCAGCGTGACGCTCTGCGTCGATCCGCCTTCCACCGTGAGAGAGCGCACGCGTACGTAGCTGCCCGGCCGCTGCGCGCGGAGCTCGCGCGTCCCCGCCGCGAGGAGCAGCAGCCTTC
>SHBB01000219.1 GCA_004213565.1 Sandaracinaceae bacterium | reverse complement strand
GAAGCGCTCCAGTGCTACCGCGAGCCGCTCTGGGGCATCCCCGTGCTGACTGGTACGCGCGCCGTCCCCTCTGGGCTGAAGTGCTGGACGGAAACCGGACGCGCTGGCGCCATCGACGGCCTCCACTTCTTCACGGAGGACTACAGGTTCGAGCGCATCTGGAATGCACCATCGCGCTATCGCCAGCGCCTCTCGCGCGCGAGCGTGCTCTGCGGCCCGGACTTCAGCGTCTACCGGGATTGGCCACGGGTCGCGAACCTCTGGAACATCTACCGGAGCCGCTGGCTATGCGCGCTCTGGGAGAGCTGGGGGCTCTCGGTGGCTCCGACGTTGACGTGGGCGGGGCCCGACTCGTGGAGCTTCAGCTTCCTCGGTCTGCCCGGTGGAACGACGGTGGCCGTCTCGACGGTCGGCGCTGGCGAGGACGAGACGAGCAGGCGGTGGTTCGCGGATGGCTACGCCGAGGCGATGCGACGCCTGCAGCCGCACTGCGTGCTCGTGTACGGCAAGGCGACGCTCCCGGCGGCGCTCGAGGAGCTCGCACCCGTCCGCTACTTCGGGACGCCGCGGATCGACGCGATGAAGGCGCGCGGCATCGCAGCTGGCGCCATTCGGTCTGCGCAGCTGCGAATGGAGGGGACCTGATGGGGGGTCGGGGCAAGTCGAGCGGCTCCGTGCGCCCGTCGCTCTCCATCGCCTCGTCGCTGAACTTCGGCGATCCGGGCGCCATCCCGATCGAGCGACTCGAAGCCGTCGACGCGAAGCAGCGCGTTGGCCCCATCGAGGTCGCCCAGGGCGTGGAGCAGGTGGTCGAGCAGCTCCTCTCCGCGCCCCCGAACCTCTACGCCAAGCACTACGCCACGCTCGAGCGCAGGCTCGCCGATCTGGCCGACGCGCTGAAGGGCCGACCCGCGGAAGAGCGCGAGGCGTTCTCAGCCGCTCTGTCGCCGCTGCTGGCGCGGCTGGGTGAGCAGGCCGAGGGGAGGAGCAAGTGACGAAGGAAGCGAACGTGGATCCGAATCGGGCGCTCGCGCTCCTCGGGCTGCTCGAGTCCACGCTGCGTCGGTCGGGAGCTCCGGTGCCGAACCGCCGGAAGGCGACGAGCTCGGTCGAGCCTCCCGCTGGGGATGCGTTCGAGCTCGCCGTCATCGCCAACGCGTCGAAGATGATCGATGGCGACCCGTCCTTGCCCGCGGCGAAGGACGTTCGAATCTATCTGCGGCCGGGACGCCGCTACACCCGGGTCTTCTGGGCGCATCCGGGATCCGAGGACGGCTCGATCCTCCACTTCGTCGAGCGGGCTACTGGGCGGGTCTACAGAGCGCGGAGCTCGACGAAGGCCGGCGCGTCCACGGGCCGGCTCATCGGGGGCGCCGACCTGGATGCCGCTCCGCAAGGCGCTCGCGAAGAGGCGCCTCCCGCCGAGGCGGGGACGCCGACAGACCTCGCCGGCGCGCTCGAGATGGCCCGCGCGCACGGCCGCGCTGTGGCGCAGCTCGCAGCCGTCTATCTCGACGCGTCGCCGGGCAATGGCGCGCGGACCCTGGAGGCGTTCCGAACCGTTCTGGCCTCGGCGGTCGAAACGCTGCAGGCGCTGCCGGTGATGCAGCGTCGCGTGTTCGTGGACGAGCTGAAGATGCCGTACCGCGAGGCCGCGGAGCTCGCACGCTCGATCCAGGGCGAAGGCTGGCGCGAGGGCGGCGAAGCCCTGCTCCGTCGGGGCACCCACGCCCAGGTCTTCACGCAGGATCTCGACCGCGCGTTCAAGGAGCTCGAGGTCCCTCGTCGATACGTCTTGGAGTCCCCAGTGGCCGAGGGGACGCCCGCCTCGACCAGCGGCAGCGAGGAGACCTGGGAGCGCGACCGTGTCGTCTGGTTTCGCCCCGTCGACGAGGGCCGTGCGATTCGTCGTGTGGAGCTCCGCCGCGGTGACACAGCGTGGCTGTCGTTCGGACGGTCGTCCCACGGAGAGCGCCATGGCTTCTGGGGAAGCGTCAACGGCATCAGCAAGGCGCGCCGTCAGCTCCGAGTGAACGGCCAGTGGACCGACCTGCCCCTCGTGTATGCCCGCGCGGAGATGGAAGGCGAGCCCGTCCCGCCCCCACCGGACCAGGAATCCAGCGCGGTGAGTCGCTTCACGGCGCTGCTCGAGGCCCTGCGGGCGCACCGCGTCCGGTCGCTGAAGATCGTCTCGACGGACGCGACGCCGCACGAGATGCGAGTGGCGCGGGTGGAGGTTCGTCCCGACGTGCTGGTGGTCGAGGGGAAGGTGAAGCGCTCGAAGGCCACGCTGAGCATCCCCACGGACACCGACGCCACGGGCAGGCCGATGAAGTACGCGCGCCTCGACCGCGGCACGCGGAACTACCGCGTCGACGCGCGACGTATCACGAGCCCGGGGGTGGACTCGACGGCTCCGGAGCGTCGCGAGACGGACCACCAACGCCGTCGCCGCGAGCGCGCCGAGCGACGCGCTGATCGTCTCGAACGCCGGGCTGAAGGCGAGCTCACGGACGCGCGGCGAGAGACCGAACACATCCCACCGGGCCAGCCGATCCTCCGAGGGCACCACTCCGAGCGACGACACCGCAAGGCCATCGCGCGCGCTGACGCGAAGGCCGTTCAGGCGGTCGAGACGGCGCGGGCCGCCGAGTCGGCGAAGTGGTCCGCCAAGCGGGCCGGCTACGCCATCTCCAGCGACGACCCCGATGCGATCGAGGCCCTCGAAGCACGCCTGGCCGGGCTCGAGGCGGACCGCGTCCTCGCGAAGGACATCAACGCGGCCTACCGCAAGGGCGGCTGGGACGCGGTCGAGCACGTGCCCGGACTCACACCGAAGATCCTGTCGGGGGCGAAGCGGACCATGGAGCTCGCGCCGTGGATGCGCGCGCCGATGGACACCAAGAATCTCGGCGCGAACATCCGCCGCATCCGGCAACGCATCGAGGAGCTGAGAGTCGCCGCCCAGCACCCTGCGGCGCCGCCGACCGAGGGAGACGGCTTCACGATCGAGGAGGATCCCGGCGACAACCGGATCCGTTTCCGCTTCGACGAGCGCCCGAGCAAAGAGACGACCGCCAAGATGAAGCGAGCTGGCTTCCGGTGGTCGCGCCGGAACGGGGCCTGGCAGAGGCAGCTCAACAGGGCCGGTCGCCAGGCCGCGGATCGGATGGCGAAGGAGCTGTTCGGCTGGGAGCCAGCGGCGGAGGCCGAGGTGGCCGACGAGGAGCGTCGGCAAGCGGAATGGCAGGCGCGAACGGAGGCCGAACACGCCGAGACCTTGAAGCGACGTGAACGGCTCCTGGCCGAAGGGCCGTCTTCGCCTTCGCCCATGGAAGAGGCGTTCTGGGACGAGCTTCGGCGGCGCGCCGCGATCACCGACGAGGACCGGCGTCGCTACCCGGCCGATGTGATCGAAGAGGCGGAGGCGTCGGGGCTTCGCCCGGAGCGTGTCCTCGAGCTGCGCGCGATGAGCGAGCGCGAAGAAGCGGAGATGGGCCGCAAGCTGCGGGACGCCGTCCGCCGAGGGGAGGACGTGTGATGACGCGAGCTCAGGAGCGACTCGCCCGCCGTATTGCGTGCGCCCTCCGCGGGATCGAGTTCGACGTCGCGCTCGTGAGTGGGCGCCGCTGCTGCGCTCTCATCGAGGCCAACGGAGAGGTCGGACGTGGGCCGCGCGTGGAGGTCCGGCATCCGGACGTAGAGCGTCGAGGGCATCAATGGCTCGTCGCGATCGTCGCGTTGGACCCGGTACGCGTCACGTACGCAGTGCCCATCTATCGCGAGCCCATCGAACGAGCCGTGCGTCGCGTCGTCACAGCGCATCCTCGCTTCGGGCGTCTCCCCAGGAGACGCCACGCGTGAGGGGCTGCGAAAAACAAGCTAACCGGCGGGACAACGCGTGAGGACCCGCAGACTATCGATCGGAGAGGACGAGGTGTCCTCCGCACGGTGGGTGCGTGGAGTGGTCGCGCTCACCGAACGTTTACAAGGGGATCTCACGCGGTCGCGCGTGAAGGGGGGAGTGCGTCTTGAGGGAACTGTCGATTCGATATCAGCCGGCCACGAGGTCGCTCATGCTCCACGACGGCTGCCAGAGGGGTGGGCTACCCGGTTCGCTCCAGCGTACGACCCTCGGGCTGCGGCGCGCGAAGGGGATCGGGCTCACGGTGATGACCGCGGAGCTCGGCGCGGCGCTGCTCCCCCGGGCGCTGCGCCCCGCGCGGGGAGACTCGGCGCAGCTCGTGTGGCTGAGCGTCCTGCCGAGCCGGTGCTTGCTGATCGCCCAGGACCTCGCCGGGGTCCGCAAGGTCGTCAACGGACCCGGTTGCACCGCGTTCGAGCGATCCATGGACGAGCTCGAGCGGGTGACGGCGGGCACGTTCGACAAGACGAACGAGGCCGTCGCCGCCCTCGCGCTCCAGCACTTCGCACGCGACGAGTGCGTAGATGCGCGCTGCGAGGTGGTCCAATCGGGGGCGCCGCCGCCCGCGCTCCTGGACCGCTTCGACAACGTCGTCGAGCTCGTCACCGGGGCCGTGATGCACATCGCCGTCGAGCAGCCAGAAGCCCCGTTCCGCTCTCAGCCGCGTGGGCTCGCGTAACGATGGAGGGCCTTCGCACTACCGCTGGAGTGGGACCGTGAGAGCGCTCGGTCAGCCATCTGCACGAGAGAATGCGGCGACCTATCGCTGCGTCTCCTCGCTTCACCGAGGAGCACGGACGTGGGGACGGAGCGCATTCGTAGGAGAGGCCGAGCCGAGGTGCGGCGGGATGAACGTCGAGCGCGTTCACTTCGAGGCGGGGGTGCCGCGATGAGCAGCGCCGACGCGCCGCGTGTCGCCGAGCGCACTCTGGAGATGGCGCGCGACGTCGTCGACGCGGTGCAGCGGATCGCGACGGCCCTCGAGAGAATCGCGGACGCTTCCAACGCCCGACCGCGTCGACGCCAGATGGAAGATCAGCGCGCGCCAGATCTCCCGGTCACCGAGACCGATCGGGCAGCGGCGCGTAAGGCTGCTCGGCGACTCGGTCTCGTAGTCCGCGGACCCGCGGGATCTCGCGATGTACGCTGAACAGAAGGAGGTGTTCGATTGACCCGTAGGGATGGTTCGGGTTGGCTGGAGCGACTTCCCAGCGGCAGCTGGCGAGTGCGTGTCGTCGTAGATGCTCGACGCCGGTCGTTGGGGACGTACGGCAGCCAGGAACAGGCGCGCCGCATGTTGAACGCGCACAAGGCGGAGGTGGCGGACGGGAATATCGTCGCTCCCGGAGCGCTCACGCTCGCCGCCCTCGGGCGTGAGTGGCTGGACCAGCGGGAGATTCACGGCAGCCGCACTCGAGAGCGCGTCAAGTCGACGAAGCAGGAGCGCTCTGTCTGGGGCCGGCACGTTGCAACGAGCGAGCTCGCCGAACTGGCCGTTCAGTCCATCCGTGCGCGTGATGTCGAGGCGTTCGTGCGATGGCTTCGCACGCGCGAGGCCGTCCACGTGATCACGACCAAGGCGGACGGGCTCGTGGTGCGGCCGCGCGGAAAGCCGATCAGCCGTTCGATGCAGCGGGAGGCGCTGCGGCTCGTCCGCGGCTGCCTGGACGAGGCGGTGCGGCGCGAGCTGGTTCCGACCAACCTCGCGAAGATCGCGAAGGTCGGCAAAGGCGGGCGCGTCGCGGACCTCGAGGATCAGTGGCTGCGCGCGGAGGAGCTCGACGTTCTACTCGGCTGTGAGGCGATTCCGATACGGCTACGCACTGCCTACGCGGCGGCAATCGGGCTCGCGCTCAGGTTGAACGACCTCAAGTCACTACGTGTGGCCGACGTGCACCTCGATGCGCGCGTCCCCGGCCCGCACGTGTCGGTTCACATCGCGAAGTCGGAGCGGCGACATCGCGTGCCGATCATGCCGTGGCTGGACCCGTGGCTCCGCACCCACATCGAGCGTCTGCCGTCGGGAACACGCTGGCTGTTCCCAAACCTCTCGGGTGGGCGCTACGCCAAGGGCTACGACTTCAAGTGGGCCCGCAAGCCGGCCGCGCGTGGGGGCTACGAAGCAGCGTTGACCGTCGCCGGCGTAGACCGCCAGATACGGTTTCACGACCTTCGCGGCACGTGTGCGACCCATCTGGCGCTCGGCACATGGGGCCGGACTTGGTCGCTGCACGAGATCCAGCGGATGCTCGCGCACACGGACCAAAGGGTGACCGAGCGCTACGTCCGCCGTGCGCTGGACATGCTGGCGGACGCAGCTCGCGAGACCCGGGGCGGGCCATCCGCTGTGACCCACGCTGCCCCACGAGCTGGCTTGATCTTGGACCTCGCGAAGGCGAGGCCAGGGGCGTTTGACCCCCAATTTTCTGAGGCGGGAGGGAAAGCTCCGGATGCTGGACTCGAACCAGCGACAAATCGGTTAACAGCCGATCGCTCTACCAACTGAGCTAATCCGGAATGGGTCGCGGAAATTACCGCTCCCGCGTTCCTTGTCAAGCGCCGGATTGGCGGCGCCGTCGCCACGCCGCGAGGACGAGGGCCAGGAGCCCGATAGCCCAGGCTCGGGACGGCGTCTCGCCCGCGGCGCGGCAGCCGCATCCGCCGTCCGGGGGCGCCGTGGGGCCGGCGTCCGCGGAGCCGCCGTCGGCCGCGCTCGCGTCGAGCCTCCCGCCGTCCGCGCCGGCGTCTCGAGCGGGCACGCCGCCGTCGGGGAGCGGGGGCGCGTCCGGTGGGCGGACGTCCAGCGGGGGGATGTCGACGAGGGCGCGATCGGCCGGGTCGGTCCCGAGGTCGCGCTCGTCGCCGTCGCGGACGCCGTCTTCGTCGCGGTCGTGGGCCATGCGTCGGCCCGAGCCCGGCGGGACGCAGGTGGCGGTGAGGACGGCCTCGCCCGCCATGGCGCGCGCCGCGAGCGCGGCCAGGGTGGTGGAGGGCCCGGTCGCGCGGTCGGGGTGGAGCATGCCGTCGGGCTCGAGCAGGTAGCTTCGCGCTTCACCGTCGACCACGCCGCGCACGACGAGGTCGCACTCGGTGGTGCTCGCGCCGCCAGGCCAGATCATCGAGGTCCGTGCGCGCGCCGCGAGGAGGAGGGCGCGGTCGTAGGCCGCCGCGTCGGAGTCGGCGTCCACGGTCACCTGCTGGCCCACGATGGGCGGCAGGGTGTTGTCGAAGGCCATGACGAAGGCCTCCATGTCGTCGCGCTCGCGCTCGCTCGCGAAGCCGGTGAAGACGGTCGCGTGGAAGAAGCGGAGGAGGGTGTCGGTGCTGCCGTCGTGCAGGAAGCCGAAGCCGCGCACCTGCGGGCCCGTGTGCGAGTGGTCGAGGCCGTCGTCGTTGAAGGGCACGCTCGGCATGCCGAACATGCCGACCTTCTGGTAGGCGTTGCGGAGGTGCGGGACCTTCATCTCCTGCGTCTCGCCCTCGAAGGTGGTCCGACCGTCCGAGCCGAAGAAGCCCCGCGCGCGGTCGAGCACGTGGCAGCCGTTGCAGGTCGCGACGCTGTCGATGCCGTCTCGGTCGAAGTACACGCGGCGGCCGCGCTCCTCGTCGGCGCGCAGGCTGTTGTCGAGCTGGCGGATCGGGTTCGGGGGCTGGTAGAGGTCGATCGCGAACTCGGCGAAGCGCCGCATGTCGGCGGCGTCGAGCGCGCCCTCGTCGCGGCCGAGGAGACCCGCGAAGGCGACGTCGAAGGCCTCGAAGGCGGCGCGCTCGTCGAGGGGGTCGCCGCCGGTGTGGCCGCCCGTGCGGTCGCCGCGCCAGTGCATGGGCCCGTGGTCGGCGAGGCCGCGGAAGGTCTGGGTGGTCATCGGGCCCTTGAGCGGCGAGAAGGGCTGGCGGCTGCCGATGGGGCCGACCGGGTTCGGGTTGGCGAGCACGTCGCCGTCCGGGTCGCCGAGGTCCCAGGCGAGGCCGTCGAGGTCGCCGAAGACGTGACAGCTGCCGCAGCTCGCCTCGCCCGTGCTCGAGGTGGCGAGCGCGTCGTAGAGGACGGGGCGACCGATGACGGTGTGGGCTGGCTCGGGGCTGTGCATGCGCACGCGGTCGATGACGACGCGGCGCTCGAGGTCGACGGTGACGACGGCGTCGTCGAAGCGGGTCAGGGCGTAGAGGCGGCCGCGCGCCTCGTCGAGCACGAGCCCGGTCGGGCCGGCCGCGTAGGGGTCGCGCAGGTGGATGGAGCGCGCGAGGCTGTCGTCGACGCGGCCGGACTCGAGGGCCGCGGCGTCCAGCACGCCGATGGCGGAGCTGCCGAGCGCGGCGACGTAGAGGGTGGCGCCGTCGGACGTCACGGCGAGCGCCGTCGGCTGGGCGAGCGTCCGCCAGCGCGCGTCGGTGGGCTGGGTGGGGGCGGCGTAGTCGAGGTGCGGGTTGAGGCCGCGGGGCGTGACGGCGCCGTCGTCGATGACGGTGACCCGCGCCTCGTGGAGGTGGCCGCGTACGCTGGGCGGTAGGCCAGGGCGAAAGTCGTTGTCGCGCACGTAGGCGCCGGCGCCCTCGAAGCGCACGTCGTTCATCGCCTCGGTGTTCGCGACGTAGAGGGCGCCGCTGACCGGGTTGACGGCCATGCCGTAGAGGACGGTGCCCACGCCGCGGAAGCTGCGGGTGGCGCTCGGGGTCGCGGCCATCGCGTCGATCTCGAAGACGTCCTCGTCCGGCAGGTCGAAGCGGATGGCGGGGCTCCAGTCTCTCCCGAGCTCGTCCCGCCAGCCGTCACCGGTGTCGCGGACGATGAGGCCGACCTCGGGGCCTGGCGCGCCGGAATGATCGGTCACGGGCGCGGGCAGGCCGCCGGGGTAGGTGGTGCCCTCGATGTCGCAGGGGCCGACCGTGGGGCCGCCATCGCAGACGGCGCCCTCGCTCACCGTGGCCGTGCGGTTGCCGGAGAGGAACACCGCGGCGTAGACGCGCGCGCCGTCGGGGCTGACCGCGAGCGCGCGCGGGACGTCGCCGAAGAGGCGGACGACGGTGAGCGGGGTGCCGCCGAGCGGGGCGCCCAGCGCGTCGGCGTCGAAGACCCACACGTCCGCGCGCCCGACGCCGGGGGTGTCGTACTCGCCGCGCGGCCACGGCGTGTTCTGTCCGCGGTGCGCGGTGGTGACGAAGGCGCGGCGGCGGCCGGGGCCGGCGAAGACGAGGTCGCGCGGCTCGTCCCCGACGTGGAGGGTGCGCACGACCCGCGGCGGCGTGCTGGCGACGTCGACGACGGAGACGCTGTCGGAGACGTGGTTGACCACCCAGACGCGCGCCGCGCTCTCGACCGCCACGGCGACCGGCTCGAGGCCCACCATGACCGAGCCCGACAGGCGTGGGGTCGGCCCCGTCAGGTCGAAGATCTCGAGCCGCGCGTCGGGCGTGTTGACGGCGTAGAGCGTGTCCCCGTCCGCGCTCAGGGCGAGGGGGCGGACCTGGCCCGACTCGAGCTCCACGTAGCTGGGGGGCTGCGCCGCCGCGAGAGCGGGGGCGAGCCAGAGCAAGAGCGTCAGGGAGCGCGACATGGCAGGGCCTTTCGGGCGGGAAGGAGGGCGCGACGTGGGCTGAGTGGCCGTCTCGCGCGAATCCGTCAGGGGCGAGTCATTCGTCCGGCACGCGCTGGATGACGTGGAAGCCGAACTCGGTCTCGACGACGTCGCTGACCTCTCCGGGGCGCAGCGCGAAGGCGGCCTCCTCGTAGGCGGGCGCGAGACGACCTCGGCCGAGCTCCCCGACGTCGCCGCCGCTCTGTGCGCTGCCGTCTTCGCTGTGCTCGCGCGCGAGGGCGGCGAAGTCGGCGTCGTCGGCCGTCGCCTGGGCGCGCAGATCGGTCGCCAGCGCACGCGCTTCGTCTCGGCTGCGCGTGACGTCGTCGGCGTTTCGCGCGCCCTGGAAGCGGACCAGGATGTGACGGGTGTGGACCTTCTCCACTTCGCAGCGCTCGGCGATCACCCAGCCGTAGGGCGCGCGGATGGGCTCGCTCAGCTCTCCGTCACGCAGCGCGAATATCGCGTCCTGGATGGGCGCGTGCACCGGCGGCCAGTCCTCCCGGGTGTAGGTGCCCATCAAGCCGCCGCGCGGGCCGGTCGCGCTCGCGTCGCTCTCCGCGCGCGCGACGTCGGCGAAGGTCGCGCCGCCCTCGATGCGGGCGCGCAAGGCGTCGGCGCGGGCGCGCGCGTCCGCCTCGCTCCGGGTGATGTCGTCGCCCGCGGCGAGCGCGCCCTGCCAGGCGACGACGATCACGCGGGCGCACGCCTCGTCGGGATCGGGCGCGGGCAGCTCCGGCTCGGTCTCGGTCTCCGTCTCGGATCCGGGGGGCGGGCCTGGCGCCTCGGTCACCTCGGGCTCGTCGCATCCGAAGGCCATCAGCGCCGCCACCAGCAGCAGGCGAGCCGTCACTTGGCGCGCATCCGATTGTTGCGCGCCGCGTGCTCGACCTCCGCGAGGCCGAGGTGCTCGAGCACGGGCGGGACGTAGTTGGCGAACCGGCCGCGCAGGCCCTTCTTCAACCCGTACCAGCCGCCGACGGGGTTGTCCTCGCTGCGCCCCCACGCCTCGACGCTGCCGTCCTTGACCGGCTTGCCTTCGTCGGCGTTGCCGAGCAGCACCCAGTCGTCCTGCGCCTTCAGCCACGCGTGCAGATCGTCGACGCAGCGCAGGTGGTAGCGGAGCTGGGTCTTGCCCACTTGCACGACGAGCGCCGGAGGCTCGGCGTCCTCCTCGCGCCACGCCTGGTACTCGGACTTGCCGGGCGGTGTCTTCAACGTCCACGGCGACTTCGCGGTGCCCTTTCCCTGAGCCATCGTTCGTCCCCCCTCTCGTTCGGGGGCCGAGTCTACCGCACGGCTGGTGTATGCTGGCCCCTCGTTGCGCAGCCTGGCTTCGGTGATGTTCGTACGCGTCGCGCTGCTCGTGGCGATGTCGGTCTGTGCGGGGTGCGGCCTCGTGCTCGACGTGTCGCCCGCGGCCGAGCTCGACGCCGCATGGGAAGACGCGGGCCCGCCCGTGCGCGACGGAGGAGCGCGCGACGCTGGCCGCGGTGACGGCGCCGCGCCGGAGGACGCCGGCCTGGCTGCCGACGGCGCCGTCGACGCGGGCGCGGCGTGCGAGGTGCCCCGGCGCGAGACGCTCCCCCTCGAGCGCGAGCCGCTCGGGGCGCCGGTGCCGGACTTCTACGACACCGGCTGCACGCGGATCTCCACGATGGTGGAGGGAGGCCCGGGGCACCGCGCGGAGGCGGCGCTCGAGTCCGATGGTGGGGGAGCGTCGGTCATCTGGCTCGGGGCCCCCGTGGGCGGCTCGGTCACCCTCTCGCTGGACTTCGGCTCCGAGGTCGAGGATGTGGCGTTCGTGTTCGAGTGGCTCTCGCTCGACGAGGCGCGCCGCATCGAGGAGCGCCTGACGCTGGGTGTGGACGGGACACCCGTCATGCCCACGCTCGAGCGTCCCGACGGCGTGTACCTCGAAGGGGAGACCGTGGTCGCGACGCGCGCCGACGGGCGAGGTCGGATCCGCGTCGAGCGTGCGCGCCAGCTGAAGATCTCGGTGGAGAACCTCGGGCCCGGCGACGGCCTCGGCATCGAGCTGCGCGAGGTCGAATTCACCGTCCGCCGCGCGTCTCCCTGACGCCGTCCAGGGAGCGGACGCGGCCGCGCATCGTGGATCCGCGCGCAAGCATTTCGCGGTGAACGTGCACTCGTCCACAACGGAGAGGCTCGGCACGTCCGTTGCTCTCCTCGGTACCGTCAGGGACGAGGGGGGAACGACATGCACTTCCGTAATCTGGAAGACAAGTGGACGAGTGCGCCGGTGCCGCGTCGGCGCCCGGATCAATCCCGCGCGCCGGCTCGAGAGCACGACGAGTCGGTGTTCGCGACGAGCGAAGAGAGACACCGGACCTGGATAGAGCTGGCTCAGCGCGCGGGGTTCATGCCGGAGCTGGATCCCTACGAGGCGTCGCGCTCCATCTCCATGTCGCGCCCGGGGGCGACGACCCGGGAGGCGATGGGGGTGCTCTTCACCGCGTACTACGGCGCCGCCAACGGGGTGATGGTCGAGGCCCTGTGGCGCCGTCAGCGCGACAAGGTCGTCGGCTGCGCACAAGACGCGCCGCCGGCCGCGGTCCTGCGCAGCGTGGAGAACGCGTGGCCCGATCTTCCGCCGATCGAGGTGCGGGACTACGGCAAGGCGCTCGTGATGTGCTGCGGGCCCGAGCAGGTGATGATGACGCGTCAGGAGCGGCACCGCCGGCTCGACGGGCCCGTCCGCTCCGCCGCGCCCACGCGCCCCTCCGACATCGTCTACGGGGTCAACGCCATCCTCGATCGCTTGCGAGAGCCGCGCCGCTTCGTCGCGCTCTGCTCCGATCCCCGGACGCGCCACTTCGCCGCCACCGACAAGGGGCTCGGCGAGAGCATGCAGCGCTGGGGGCTGACGGCGCACGTCTGCACCGAGGAGCTGCGGCTCTTCACGGTCAGACGGGATCCACCCACCTTCGTTCGCCGCGGGTTCGCATGACGGGAGCCAGCCATGAAGGAGCGGGGTAATCGGATCCGGCCGCCACGAGCGCTGGCCACGCTGATCGCGCGGGGCATCGACGCCGCGCTGGTGCTCGCCACCGGCGCATTCGTGGGGGCCTTCATCGGCGTGCGCGGCGAGGGCGCCGGGGAGCTCATCGAGCCGCTCTACGCGGTCCCGCTGTTCCTGCTGGCCGGCGAGGCGTGCGGCCTCTATCGCAGCTGGCGCCCTGCGCCGCTCGTCCAGCCGCTCCTCGAGAGCTGCGGGCTCACCGCGGCGGCGATCGCGGCGCTCTCCTTGGCGCTCGGCTCGCTGCCTCCTGCGGCGCTGCTCTGGCTGGTGCTCGCGCCGGCCGCGATGCTGCTCTGGCGCGGCCTGGGCGACTGGATGTTGCTCTCGCTCCGGCGACGCGGCTGGCTCACGCGCAAGGTGGCGATCCTCGGCGCGACCGAGCGCGGCATGGCGCTCGCGCGGGAGCTCCGCGAGGAGGCGAGCCTCGGGATGACGCTGCTCGGGTTCTACGACGACCGCGCCCCGGAGCGCGTCTCGGCGCCGCTCGAGGTGCCCCTCCTCGGCATGCACGCGGACCTGATCGCGCGCGCCCGGGCGGGCCGCGTGGACATCGTCTACATCGCGCTGCCCCTCGAGGCGCAGGCGCGGATCCGCGATCTCGTGCAGGGCCTGAGCGACTCGTGCGTGTCGGTCTACGTGGTGGCCGATCTCCTGCCCATCGAGCTGACCAACGGGGAGTGGAACGCGGTGGGCGACGTGCCGGTCGTGAGCATCGTGGAGACGCCCTTCTGGGGGGTGGGCGGCGCCCTCAAGCGCGTCGAGGATCTCGTGCTCGGGGCGGCGATCCTGATCGTCGTCGCCGTCCCGATGATGATCATCGCGCTCGCCATCAAGCTCACGATGGGTGGCCCGGTGATCTTCCGTCAGCGCCGCTACGGGCTCAACGGCGAGGAGATCGTCGTGTTGAAGTTTCGCACGATGTGTTGTTGCGAGGATGGAGGCGACATCGCGCAGGCGCGCGCCGCGGATCCGCGCATCACGCGGCTCGGCGCGATCCTTCGTCGCTCGTCGCTCGACGAGCTGCCGCAGCTCTTCAACGTGCTCGCTGGCGAGATGTCGGTGGTGGGGCCGAGGCCGCACGCGGTGGCCCACAACGAGCTCTACCGGCGGCTGATCCCCGGCTACATGATCCGCCACAAGGTCAAGCCGGGGATCACCGGCTGGGCGCAGGTGAACGGGTGGCGCGGCGAGACGGACACGGTCGACAAGATGGTGTGTCGCGTCGAGCACGACCTGCAGTACATTCGCGACTGGAGCCTGGGGCTGGACATCAAGATCGTGTTCCTGACGGTCTTCAGCCCCGCGACCTGGTTGAACGCGCGCTGAGCGCTACCAGCGGAGGGCGAGGGCCGGGGTCAGCACGCCGTCGCTCTGCCAGCCGGCCGCGTGGCAGTCGTTGCAGACGAGGGGCACGGGATCGGGCCCCGAGTCGCGGCCCATGGCGGCGTAGCCGTGTCCGCTCGGTGGCCCCTGGCCGCGCCAGAGGACCTCGGGGTCGGCCCCCTCGCGCAGCCGCA
>SHBB01000218.1 GCA_004213565.1 Sandaracinaceae bacterium | reverse complement strand
GACGGGAATGCCCTCCGCCTTGATGCGCTGGAGCAGCTCGTAGCCGTTCATCTCCGGCATGTTCCAGTCACTGAGCACGAAGTCGAATCGCGTCTCGGTGAGCTGGTGGAACGCCGCCTGGCCGTTCTCCGCCTCCGAGACGTCGAGATCGAGACCGGTTTGCCGAAGCGCGCGGCGGACGATCATCCGCATGGCCTTGCTGTCGTCTACGACGAGGACCTTCATTTTCATCTCTCCCGCATGAGGGTTCGGGCGGATCAACGGCGGAGCCGCGCCGATCCTTGAGAGCGGTCCCTGCCTTCGATGGCCGAAGCGGGCGTGCTACAGCCAACGCATGGCGCAGACCTTCCCCTCGCGGCCCCGCGCCGCGGTCACCGGCGCGGCCAGCGGCTTCGGTCGCGCCATCAGTCTCCGGCTCGCGGCGCGCGGTGCGCGCCTGGTCCTCAGCGACGTCGACGAAGCGGGGCTCGAAGAGACCGCGAAGCTGGCTCGCGCGGAAGGCGGCGAGGTCGTGACCATGATCTGCGACGTCCGCGATCCCGAACAGGTCGAGGCGGTCGCGGCCCGGGCGGACGAGGCGTTCGACGGGACCGACATCCTCGTCAACAACGCCGGCGTGGCCGTGGCGGGCGCGGTCGGCGTCGTGAGCCTCGAGGACTGGCGCTGGCAGATCGACATCAACCTCTACGGCGTCATCCACGGCTGCCACGCCTTCGTCCCGCGCATGCGGAAGCAGGGGCACGGCTGGGTGCTGAACGTCGCGTCGGCGGCCGGGCTGCTCTCGGCGCCGATGATGGGCCCCTACAACGTCACGAAGGCGGGCGTGGTCGCGCTGAGCGAGACCCTCTACGGCGAGCTGGACGGGACGGGCGTGCACGTCACGGCGCTGTGCCCGACGTTCTTCCGGACGCGCATCCACGAGAGCGCCCGCGCCGACGAGGCGCTCCGCGCGCAGACCGAGAAGCTGGTCACGAAGTCCAAGTGGACGGCCGAGGCGGTGGCGGACGTGGCGCTCAGGGGCCTCGAGCGAGGCGACCTCTACGTGGTCCCCCAGGCCGACGGCAAGGTCATGTGGCGGGCCAAGCGCCTGCTCGGCCAGGGCTTCCACGACTTCGTCGGCAAGATGACGCGGAGCCCGCGCATCTCGAAGTGGCTGTCCGGGAGATAGGACCTAGACGCCCCTTTGTGGAAGAGCAGGTCGGCGAGACGGTCGTCTACTGGGTGGACGACCATGACGTCGTGACGGACGTGAGCGGCGGCTGGGACGGCTTCGCGCGGGAGAACGACGGCGGCGCCGTGCTCCGCGACCTCGTGCTCGGGCGCACTCTGTGGTCGTTCATCGAGGGCGACGCCACGCGCATGCTGCTCTCGACGCTCCTCGGCGCGGTGCGCACGCACGGCAAGACCCTCGTGCGGCGCTATCGCTGTGACTCCCCCACGCACCGCCGCCACATGGAGATGCGGCTGTCCCGTGACGGAGATCGCGTCCGGCTCGAGCACCGCATCCTCCGGGAGGAGCGCATGACGCCGGGGGTGCGCTTCCACTACCGGAGAGGCCCCGACGCGCTCGTGCGCTGCAGCATGTGCAACCGGGTGAAGCTCGACGCCGAGTGGCGCGAGGCCAGCGACGCGGCGGCCGAGGGTCGCCTCCCGACCGAGGCCGCGGTCGTCTACTCCGTCTGCGCGCGCTGCCGCACCGACATCGGCCGCGGCGCCTGAGCGGCGCCTGCTCGCAACCTGCGGAATCAGCCTGCGGAATCAACCGGGCGCGTCGGGGTTTGGGTACCCTGAACACGCATGGAGCGGACCCTTCATCTGCGACTGACCTGCGGCCTCCTCGCCTCCGCCGCCCGGCTCACGCCGGTCCCCTTCCTGGACGACTTCCTCGGCGACCGCGCGCGCCGGCTGATGGTCGACAAGACGCTGAGCGCGCACGGGCGGCGCTTCCCCTCGAAGCAGGTCGCGCCCCTCTACGCCGACCCGCACGGCTGCCTGTACGGCTGCCTGCTCTCGGCGGTGAAGCTCCTCCTCTTCCCCGTCAAGAAGGTGCTGACCTGGCTCTTCGCGCTCCGCTACCTCACGCGCGACCTGTCCGACGCGGTCCTGCTGGGCCGCGCCCTCGACGGCTGGCTCGAGGCGGGTCGTCTCGCCGACGCGACCGACCCTCCCGCGCGCCTCCAGGAGGCGTCTCTGCTGCGCTCGGCCTTCGACAACGCCGTGGCCGGGACCGACATGCAGCTCTTGCAGGGGCTGCTGATGAAGGCGCTTCGTGGGGTGTCGGGCCTCCCCAAGGCGGCGTGGCACGCGGTCAGGCGACTCCGCCGCGGCGGCGCAGGCGCCGATCCGACCGAGGGGCTGTCCGAGGCGGACGACGACGCGATGAAGCGCGGGACGGCGAAGCTCGGCGCCGCCCTGGAGACGCCCGAGGCGCGCGCCTTTCTCGAGGCCTTCGACGCCCGCCTCGCGGAGAACGTCCGGATCCTCGAGGCGCGCCACGCCTCGGGTTGATCCCCTCTACTGCGCGGCTTCCACGTGCGCGCGGGCGACCATCGGCGCCTGACGCGCCGAGGCGCGCAGCCGACGCTTGTGCTCGAGCGGCGTCATCTTGGTCCAGCGGCGGAAGGCGCGCTGGAACGAGCGGGCGTCCACGAAGCCGAGCTGGCGGGCCACCGTCTGCACGTCGTGGTCGGAGAGCAGCTCGAGCGCGCGACCCCGGCGGACGTGGTCGAGGCGCTCGCGGAACGAGGTGCCCTCCTCGTCCAGGCGCCGACGGAGCGTGCGCTCGCTGAGCCCGAGGTGCTTGGCCGCCTCCCGCATGCCGAGGCCCTCCGAGAGGTTCTCGCGGATGAGCTCGTCGATCTGCCAGGTGACGGCGAGGCGGAGGCGCGCGATGGCGCGATGGAGCTCCGCCGAGAGGAAGGTCGAGACCAGCGGGTCGGAGGTCCGCAGCGCCACGCCACGCGCGCTCCGGTCGTAGACGATCCGGGTCAGGTCCGAGCCCCGGTGGACCGGGACACCGAGCGCGCGCGAGACCTCGCCGTCGCCGGGCTGCGACGCTCCGGGCAGGCGCACCTCGCGGGGCTGAACCGCGCCCGCGCTGTGCTCGGCGAGCGCGCCGACGAGGCTGCCCACGAGATACTGGAGGAACATGTCTTGACCGCGGCTCCGCTCGCGCCAGCTCTCGACGAGCACGAGCTCCCAGCGGTCGCCTTCGGTCCGGCTCTCGAGCCGGGTGCTACCGCTGAAGGCGCTCCAGAACTGGCTGGCGGCGTCGGCGGCGTCTGCGGCGCGAGCGCTCGCGCGGACCAGCAGCGGGAGCGCGGTGACCGGCTTGCGACCGGCCTCGATCCCGGCGCGGGTCGCGGCGGCGGGGTTGCCCTGGCCGGCCTGCTCGAAGAGCCGCGCCAGGTCGGAGGTCGGCAGACGGGTGGGGTAGTCGGGTGGTGAGTCGGCCTGAGTGCCCTCGGGCCATTCGATGGCGCTCGAGGGAGAGGCGCGATGCAGGTACCAGGCGATGGATGCAGCGTCGGACGTCATTTTGAAACTCGATTCGGAGGAATCCCCCCACTGGATGTGTCGTCCCGCCCCGCACCGGGCAGGCTCTGACCCTTCCGTTCCGCAACCGACGTGCCACGACGCCAGCTGACCGGTTCGGACCCCATCGCTGGGTCCGTTTGTCGGCTCGCGCCAACAAGGTGTCGGGGTGATCCGGCGAGCATCGCTGGCTCGAATTGGAACGGGCGGACTCCTCTCAGAGTCCGCCCGTACGATCGTGAGACCGTGTTCCTCCTCACTCAGGGAGTGCTCACTCCGGGACTGGAGGCGGCCCGCTGCGTGCGCCGCCCTCCTGGAAGCGCGTGAGCATCTTCGGGACGTCGACGCCGGTCGCCGCCTTGATCTGCTCGTTCGTGCGCATGAGCGTCGCGGCGAGATCGGAGTCGCCCGCGCCGTTCCTGCCCGAGCCGATCACCGTCAGCTTGTCCACGTGCAGCTCGCCGATGCTCCCGCTCACGGTCTTCAGCATCGGGACGAGCTTCTGCATGAGCAGCACGTCTCGGCCGTCGGTCCCGCTGCTGCGGTAGGTCTTGGCGAGGCTCGCGAGCACGTCGGCCGTCGCTCGGCCCTGCTCGATGATCTGCGCCGCGTCCGCCTTCGCCCGCTGCTCGGCCTGCTTTCGACCAGCCTCCGCGGGCTCTATGACGTCCGCCTGCAGGCGCTGCCGCACCTGCTCGATGCGCGCCTCCTGCATGGAGATCTCGGCCGTGGCCTGGCTGATGGTCGCCTGCACGTCCGCCTGCTCCTCGGCGATCATCGCCTCCCGCTTCGTCTGGGCGTCGACGATCCGTCGGTCGTTGTCCTTCTTGGCCACGTGGATCTGCGCGTTGACCTTGGCCAGCTCCGCGCCCTCCGTGTTGGTCCACTTCTGGATCTGCGCCTCGGCCTTCGCGGTCGCCTCCGCGATCTGCGCCTTCTTCCGGATGTCCGCCGAGCGCATGCGCCCGATGGAGTCGAGGTAGCCGACGTCGTCGGTGACGTTCTGGATCTTGAGGGTGTCCAGGATCAGGCCGATGTTCGTCAGGTCGTGCTCCGCCTCTTCGGTGAGCTTCATGGCGAACGCTTCCTTGTCCTGGTTGACCTGCTCGGGCGTGAGGATCGCGAGCACGCCGCGGAGGTTCCCCTCCAGCGTCTCCCGCGCGACCTTCATGATCTCCCCGCGCGTCTTGCCGAGGAAGCGCTCGAGGCTGGCGTGGATGAGGGGCTCCTCACCCGGGACCTTGATGTTGGCCACGCCCTGCACGGTCAGCGGGATGCCGCCCTTCGAGTAGGCGTTCCGGACCGTCAGCTCGATGATCATGTTGGTCAGGTCCATCCGGTCGACCGTCTCGATGAGCGGCACCCTCAGGGTCCGGCCGCCCTTGACGATCCGGTAGCCGATGGTGCGGCCGTCGGAGGTCGTGCGGGGGCGTCCGCTGAAGACCAGCACCTCGTTGGGCTGGCAGACGTACAAGACGTTTTTGATGACGAGGACGATCGCGGTGAAGGCGATGACGGCGATGCCCGCCATCGCGACGAATGCTCCGAAGCCCATCAGATCCTCCTCCCGGGCAGGCTCGGGGCGTTGCCCGAGGACTGCGCGTTGCTACCAGCGCCGCTCAAGATGCCCGGCACGTCCACGCCGGTGGTCTCCCTGAGCGCCTTCATCACCTCTGCGACCATCTTGGGGTAGGTCGCGGCGTACGAGCTGAGGCCGGAGCCGTCGCCTTGGTCGAGCACGTGCACCTCGTCGATGTCGACCTTGCCCAGCTGGGCCACGACCGTGCCGACGATCTCTTCGAGGTGCTGGATGACGTAGAGCTCGCGGGCCTGGTCGCCCATCTCCGCCCACGCCGCGCTCATCATGCGCAGGACCTCGACGGCCGCTTCACCGTTCTCCTTGGTGGGCGCCGCGTCGCCGACCGCGCGGATGGCCTTGGCGCGCCGGTCGTAGTCCGAGGGGATGACCACCTCGGCCTCGAGCCGGAGCTTCTCGAGCGCGGCCCGCACCTGCTGCAGCTCCTTCTCCGCGGAGGCGCGCGCGGTCTTCGCGGCCACGTCGGCCTCGCGCTCGACCGCCGCCGCCTCGCCCTCGAGCTCCGCCTTGACGCGACGCAGCTCGTTGTTCTTCTTCTGGATGTTGGTCTCGGCGTGCGCCCTGGCGACCTCGGCGCGCTGCGTCGCCTCGGCCTGCGCCTGCGCGATCTCCTGCATCGCCTGGTTCTCGGCGTTCTCCGCGTCACGGAGCGCCTGCGCGATGGCGGGGCGGCCGAGCGAGTCGAGGTAGCCGGTGTCGTCCGACACGCTCTGGATCTTCAGCGTGTCGAGCTGGAGGCCGAGCTTGTCGAGGTCGTCCTCCGCCGCCTCGATGAGGTTCTGCGCGAACTTCAGCCGATCCTCGTTGACCTCCTCGGGCGTCAGCTGCGCGAGCACCTCGCGGAGCGCGCCCTCGAGGGTCTGCTGCGCCACGAGCTGGATCTCCGCGGTGGGCTTGCCCAGGAAGCGCTCGATCGCGTTGTTGATCCGGCGCTCGTCGCTGTGCACCTTCACGTTCGCGATCGCGTGAATCATGAGAGGGATGTTGCCTCTCGAGTAGGCGTTCTGCACCACGACGTCCACCGGGATGAGCGTCATGTCGATGCGATCCACCCGCTCGAGGAAGGGGATCTTGAACGCGCGGCGACCGGAGCGGACGACCTGGTACCCGAGGGTCTGGCCGTCGCTGGTCACGTAGCGCTTGCCGCTGAAGATCAGCGCCTCGTTCGGACGCGCGATGTGCAGCAGCGCGCGCGCGATCGCGATCAACACGAGCAAGCCGACGGCGAACGCGAGCGCGCCGAACACGACGAACCAGATGTCGCCGCCTCCGCCGCTCGCCGCCTGTTGAGCGGCGTCTTCATACATGGGTGACTGCATCTCTCCTTCTCTCCTCGGCGACGCGTGTGGCGCCCCCCCGATAGCTGCTGAAAACTGCGCGCCCGAGCCCCCCGGGACGCGTTGGACGACCGTCGCCGGTCAGGCCTTGCCGTTCGAATTCAGGCGCGCGACCCGCGCCCGGGCCCCGTCCATCTCGACGATGAGGACCTCTTCTTTTCCCTGGTACCCGTCCTCTTCGAGCCCGCTCGCGAGCAGGTCGACGCTGGTGCCCTTGATGTCGACGCGCACCTTGCCGACGCTGCTCCCCTCGAAGGGGACGACCACGCGCGCGGTCTTGCCGATGTAGTCGGTGCTGCGCACCGCCTGCCCGCTGGTGTCCGAGCCGAGCATGCGGATGACGCTCATCGCGCCCGCCCCGGTGGCGAGCCCCATCCCGAGCGCGAGCCCGAGCCCGAGCCACGGCGAGCTGACCAGGTTCAGGCCGTCGAGCACGATCCCCGTGAGGCCGAAGAACGCGAGGAAGAAGGTCCAGAAGCGAAGCGAGAGGAACATGAAGAGGAAGCCGGAGAAGTCCCCGTGGCCTCCGACGTCCTTGTCGAACCCATCGGCCTCTCCGTCGATGTCCGCGTCGAGATCCAGGTCCGCGTCGCCGTCCGCGTCGAGATCGAGATCCAGATCCGCGTCGGCGTCCGCGTCGACCTCGAGGTCCTTGCCGCCGAGCAGGATCGAGGCTCCGAGGAGCACCCCTCCGACGATCAACGAGACCAGGTACGCGTAGATCAGCAACTCGAATCCCCCGATGGATCGCTCGCGCGCGGCCGGCTCCCCCTGCCCGCAGCGCTGCCTCATGGCACGCAACCGGTTGCCAGCATAGGGCATTCCGGCATTCGACGCCCGGGTCTTCGGGCCTGATTTCCGCACCTCTGTCTTGACCAGCGGGCCCCGAATGGGGATAGCTGCGTCTGCATGGGGGACGCGGTGGAGACTCTGATGCGCTGCAAGCTGGCGGCGATCGTCCAGGCGCCCGAGAGGGAGGGCCTGCTCGCCCGCGCGCTCGCCGCGGCCGAGGGCGGCATCGAGGTCCTGGCCCTGCCGATCTCGGTGCCCTTCGTGGCCGAGATCGCGGCCGAGGTCGCCGACATGACCGACGCCACCGTGGGCCTGAGCGACGTCGTGCTCTCGGACCACCTCAACGTCGCCCTCGCGGCCGGCGCGGAGTTCGTGCTCTCGCCCATCTTCGACACCGAGCTGGTGCAGACCGGCCGCGCCCGCGGGCTCGACGTCATCCCCTCGGTCACGACCCCGAACGAGGTCCACACCGCGGCCCGCATCCACGACGGCCCCATCTCCGTGATCCCCGCCCACGGCCTCGGCGGCCCCGAGTACTTCGGCTGGCTCTCGACCGCCTTCCCGGAGGCGAAGCTCATCGCGTTCGGCGGCGTCGGCTCCGACAACGCCCCCCAGTACCTCGAGCACGGCGCCCGCGCGGTCATCGTGGACACGGGCCTGTTCCCGGCCGAGATGGACCCCGACTCCGCGATGATCGTCTCCGTCCGCGCCGGCGCGCTCGTGGAGCTCTGCGCCGAGGTCGTCCCGGGCAAGCGCCAGTCCGTGGCGTGACCCCGGCCCCTCGTCGCGGAAACGCGCGGCGAAGCGGAGTAAGTTCCGGGGCATGACGGAGCACTTCCGGAGCTGCCCGCTGTGCGAGGCGATGTGTGGGCTGGCCATCGAGACCGACGGCGAGCAGATCGTGTCGATCCGAGGCGACGCGGAGGACCCGTTCTCGCGCGGCTATCTCTGCCCCAAGGGACCGGCGCTCGCGGGGCTGCACACGGACCCGGACCGTCTCCGGGCGCCGCTCAAGAAGGTGAACGGGCGCTTCGAGGAGTGCGGCTGGGACGAGGCGCTCGACCTCGCGGTCGACGGGCTGCACCGGGTGCAGGAGGCGCACGGGCGCGACGCGGTGGCGATCTACGTGGGCAACCCGACGGTGCACTCGCTCCCGGCCTCGCTCTTCGCGCCGATGCTGATGCGCACCCTGCGGACGAAGAACAAGTACTCGGCCACGAGCGTCGACCAGCTCCCCCATCACCTCGCCGCGCACTTCATGCTGGGGCACCAGTTCTTGCTGCCCATCCCCGACATCGACCGGACGCAGCACATGCTGATCCTCGGCGCGAACCCGCTCGCCTCGAACGGGAGCCTGATGAGCGCGCCCGACGTGAAGCGGCGGCTGAAGGCGATCCAGAGCCGCGGCGGAGAGGTGGTGGTCATCGATCCCCGCCGCACCGAGACGGCGAAGCTGGCCGACGCGCACCACTTCATCCGGCCCGGCACCGACGCGTGGCTGCTCGCCGCCGTCTTGCACGTGGCGTTGCGAGCGGGGCGCGGGCTCGGCCACCTCGAGGGGCACGTCGAGGGCATGGACGCGCTGCGCGCGGCGATGGAGGGCTTCACCCCGGCGCGCGCGGCCGAGCGCACGGGCATCGACGAAGAAGACATCGAGGCGATGGCCGAGGCGCTCTGTGCGGCGGAGCGCGCGGTGGTCTACGGGCGCTTCGGGTGCTCGACCCAGGAGTTCGGTGGGCTCTGCCAGTGGCTCATCCAGGCCATCAACCTCGTCACCGGCAACTTCGACCGCGCGGGCGGCGCCATGCTCACCTCGCCCGCCATCGACGCGGTGAACGCCCCGCTCGGGCTCGGGGTGGGCAAGGGGAGCTTCGGCCGGTGGGGCAGCCGGGTCCGCGGGCTGCCCGAGCACAACGGAGAGCTGCCCGTGGCGGTGCTGGCCGAGGAGATGCTCACGGAGGGCGAGGGCCAGGTGCGCGCGCTGGTCACGAGCGCGGGCAACCCGGTGCTCTCCACCCCGAACGGCGGGCAGCTCGACGGCGCCATCGCCGCGCTCGATCACATGGTCAGCGTCGACTTCTACGTGAACGAGACGACGCGGCACGCGACGGTGATCCTGCCGCCTCCGTCTCCCCTCGAGCGACCGCACTACGACGTGGCCTTCCATCACCTCGCGGTGCGCAACACGGCGAAGTACGCGCCGCCGCTCTTCGCGCCGAAGGGCATGCCCGAGCACCGGATCCTGCTGGAGCTCGGCGAGCGGCTCGAGCGGCGCCGCGGCACGCTCACCGCGGCCAAGCGCGTGCGCTACGCGGCGATGAAGCGGCTCGGGCCCGA
This sequence comes from Sandaracinaceae bacterium, assembly GCA_004213565.1. Lineage (GTDB taxonomy): Bacteria > Myxococcota_A > Polyangia > Polyangiales > Sandaracinaceae > JAVJQK01. The sequence continues at coordinate 4,473 of SHBB01000218.1, read as the reverse complement.
GGCGCTGGTGGACATGGGCCTGCGGCTCGGACCGCACGGCGCGCGGGCGTGGCCGCCGCGGCGCGGGCTGAGCGTGGCCGCGCTGAAGAAGCAGCCGCACGGCGTGGACCTCGGCCCGCTCGAGCCCCAGCTGCCGGCCCGCATGAAGCCCTGGCGCGAGAAGATCGACATCGCGCCGCGCCGTTTCCTCGAGGACCTGCCGCGGCTCGAGGGCAGCGGGGCGCAGCGGCGGAGCCTGAGCCTGATCGGGCGCCGGCACCTTCGGAGCAACAACAGCTGGATGCACAACGTGCCGAAGCTGATGGCCGGCAAACCCATCTGCACGCTGCTGATGCACCCGGAGGACGCAGAGGCGCGGGGGCTCGACGACGGCGACGAGGTCACGGTGTCCTCGCGCACGGGCGAGGTGGCGGTCACGGTCGAGATCTCGGACGACGTGATGCGCGGCGTGGTCAGCCTGCCGCACGGCTTCGGGCACGACCGCGAGGGGGTGCGGCTCGAGGTCGCGCGCGCCCACGCCGGGGTCAGCCTGAACGATCTGACCGACGACCGGCTGGTCGACACGCTCAGCGGCAACGCGGTGCTCAGCGGGATCCCCGTCGAGGTCGCCCCGCGCTGACGCCAACCCGTGCCGCGCTGTGCCGCGGACCGTCGATTCGCTCGAAAGCGTGGGGCTGGCACGTTCGCTGCTGCCCCGTTCGAGCATGACCGCACGCCGACCCTTCGACCGACCCAACGCCGCCCGCCGCGCGCTCGACCTCATGATCGCCAGGAACGGGGGCCTGGGCGACTACCTCCGTGATCTCGCGCGGGCGTCCGTGTGCGCGGCCGTGATGGCGGGCTGCGGCATGAGCCATGGAGGCACCGACGGCGGGCCGGTCGCCGACTCGGGTTCGGGCGACGGCGGCACGGTGACGGACAGCGGGACCGACGCGGGTCCGCCCCCGCCTCCTCCGCCGCCCGCGACCCTCTGCGCGGGTGATATGTATCAAGCGGTGCACGGCCTGACGCCCACCGAGTCGCCGACCTACCTGGGCGCGTGGACGGTGGGTCTCGGGCGCAGCCCGATCTACGCGCTCGACGAGATCGGAGAGGCGTGCGGGGACGCGAGCGACCGCGCCGGCTGCGACGCGGAGCTGCAGCGCGCCCAGGAGGAGACCTGGCAGAACGCGCTGATCAGCACCACGGGCGACGACGTCGTCGTGCGCACCGACCCCGCCGACGTCCTGGCGTTCCTCGGCACCATTGACACCCCGAACGAGGCCGCGCTCGTCGTCTGGCACGCGGGCTACGAGATCTACTGCGCGGGCCCGCACCTCTCGTCGGTGGAGACCCTGCCCGACGGCTTCCGCGTCTACGCCTACCAGGCCGGCGGCGGGTGCGGCGAGCCGTGGGTCACCACGCGCTTCACCTTCCACGTCAGCCCCGCGGGCGAGATGACCCTCGAAGACGAGCGCGAGGTCGCGCGCGAGGAGGACTTCGGCTGCATCGGTCGCCGCCCGGAGGGCCTGCAGGCCGCGACCGGCGAGCGCGCCACGCTCGGCCAGTACTTCGCCCACGTCGCGCGCCTCGAGGCGAGCGCGGTGGCCGCCTTCGACGTGATGATCGACGAGCTGTCGCGCCTCGGCGCGCCGGAGGGCTTGCTCGACGCGGCGCGCGAGGCCCGCGAGGACGAGGTCCGACACGCCGCCTCGATGGGGGAGGTCGCGTGCAGCTACGGCGCGACGCCGCTCCGGCCCGACATCGCCCCGGCCCGGGAGCGGAGCGCGTTCGAGATCGCCCTCGAGAACGCGGTCGAAGGCTGCGTGCGCGAGACCTTCGGCGCCCTCGTCGGCGCGCACCAGGCGCTCGCGGCCGAGGACCCCGCCATCGCCGCCGCCATGCGCGGCGTCGCCGACGACGAGATCCGCCACGCCGAGCTGAGCTGGTCCGTCGCCGCCTGGCTCGAGCCGCAGCTCAGCCCCGCCGACCGCGCGCGGATCGACCAGGCGCGCCGCGACGCCATCGTCGCCCTCCGCCACCAGGCCTCGGGCGAGCCCGACCCCGATCTCCGTCGCCTCGCGGGCATGCCCAGCGCGGCTCAGGCCGTCCGCTTCGTCGATCACCTCGCGAACGACCTCTGGGCCTGACTCGCCTCAATCGCAGGTCGCCGGCTCGCTCAGCGCCGTCTGGCAGCGCAGGGTGATCAGCGTGTTCGCGGGCGTGCGCGGCTCGATGACGACCTGCGCAGGGGAACCGCCGCAGATCGCGTCGGGGGCGATGAGGCGGTAGCCAGCCAGGCCGACCTCGTCGCGCGCGCGAACGGTGACCTCACAGACGGTCGGATCACTGGCGTCGAGTCGAGCCCGACCCGCGACGTCGTCGCACTCACCCTCACCGAACCGCTCCTCCACGAGCTGGCACCTGGGCACGCCGAGGTCCTCGATCGGGCGCCTCGGCAGACAGCCGAACGGGGTCCCCGACCATTTCGTCTCCGTGTCGATGACCTGCGCTTGCTGGACGAAGAGCCCGTGCCGACAGTCCGGCGGCTCGGCCGGGGCGAGGGCACAGGCCTGGGCCAGGAGGATCCACGGGAGCAGCCGCATGACGGCCGCGGGGGGCAAGCGTGATGCCCGAGGTCGCGCCGGCCCATCCCGCGGCGCCAGGGCCAACGAGGTTGGCGAGATGTGATATGGGCGGGGCATGAGCGACGCGGTTCTCTATGCGCGCGAAGGCGGCGTCGGGGTGATGACCCTGAACCGGCCGGACAACCGGAACTCGATGACCGAGGAGGTGCTCGACGGGGTGGCCGCGCGGGTGCGCGAGGCCAGGGCCGATCAGGACCTGCGGTGCCTCGTGGTCACGGGGAAGGGCCGCTCGTTCTGCGCGGGGGCCGACTTCAAGTCCCAGATCCAGCGCGAGCAGCCCGGGCGCCAGCCACACGAGCGCTCCTACGCGATGTACGAGCCGTTCCTGAGCCTGCTCGACGTGGAGGTGCCGATCGTGGGCGCGCTCAACGGGCACGCGATCGGCGGCGGCTTCGGGCTCGCGCTGATGTGTGATCTTCGATACGCCAAGCGGGGCGCCAAGTACGGAGCGAACTTCACCAAGCTCGGCCTCCACCCGGGCATGGCCGTGAGCTATCTGCTCCCTCGCATCGTGGGCGTCGTGAAGGCCAGCGAGTGGCTCTACACCGGCCGGCTCTTCGACGCGGAGGAGGGCGCGGCGGCGGGGCTGTTCAACGCGGCGAGCGACGCTCCCCTCGACGAGGCGATGGACGTCGCGCGCGCGATCGCGGCGAACGGCCCGATCGCGGTGCGCACGACCAAGCGGAGCTTGCGGCAGGGGCTGGGCTGGGACGAGCGCGCGGCCGCCTACCGCGAAGCGTACGCGCAGGCGGTGACCGTCGCGACCGACGACGCGAAGGAGGGCATGGCGGCCCTGCTCGAGAAGCGCGATCCCGCGTTCCGCGGCACCTGAGCCGAGCTCAGGGACGCGGCACCTGAGCCGAGCTCAGGGACGGTGTTTACTTGTTGACTTGATACGTATCAAGTCAACAAGTAAACACCGTCCCCGAGGGGTCGCCGCGCTGGCCCCGCGGGCTCGTGGAGCGCGGAGCGCGCCATGCTCCGCGTTGGAGCGAGAGAGGTTCCATGCCAGCCGCGGTAGGCACGGATCGGGGGCCCACTCGGTGGCGTGACACTTGCGGCGGGAGTCGACATGACTCGGGCACACGCCTGGTTGGCCGTCCTCGTCCTGGGGTGTCAGGGCTCGGTCCTCCCCCCCGGAGGCGAGCGGCCGTTCCGCCCCGGGGAGGACGGGCCAGGACCCGCCGCGGGCTGCGATCTGCCGCAGGTCGATCTGGCGCCGCTCGAGCACCTGACCCGCGCCGAATACGACCGAGCCACCACCCACCTGCTCGGCTTCGAGGCGCGCGCGGCGCGTGACTTCGCGGCCGACGACGACACGAGCGGCTACGAGGTCGGCGCGCGGGTATCACCGCTGCTGGCAGAGCAGTATGTCGACGCGGCCGAGTCGCTGGCCGAGCAGGCGGTGGCGACGCGCTTCGACGCGCTGCTCGACTGTGATGTCGCCGCGATGGGCGAGGACGCCTGCGCGCGCCAGCTCATCTCGCGCTTCGGGATGCGCGCCTTCCGACGGCCGCTCGAGGCCGACGAGGCGGAGCGTCTCTTCGCGCTCTATCAGGTGGGCCGCGCGTACGACTTCCGGACCGGGATCCAGGTGGTGATCCAGGGCGTGCTCAGCGCGCCGAGCTTCCTCTACCACGTCGAGTCCGCGCCGGATCCGGCGGCCCGACCGGGGGACACGGTCGCGCTGGACGACTTCGCGGTGGCCAGCCGGCTCTCGTTCTTCCTCTGGGGCTCCATCCCCGACGACACCCTGCTCGAGGCGGCGGGCGCGGGCGGGCTGTCCGATCCCGCCGGGCTCGAGGCCCAGGCGCGCCGCATGCTCGAGGACGAGCGCGCCATCGCC
>SHBB01000217.1 GCA_004213565.1 Sandaracinaceae bacterium | reverse complement strand
GGCGTGCCCGGCTCTCACGTCGTCGTGCCGCTGGAGAAGGGCGAGAGCTGCCCTCCCGATCTGCTGGCGGACGCCGCGCACCTCGCGGCCCACTTCTCGGAGCTGCGGGGCGAAGACCGAGTCGAGGTGAGCTACCTCGAGCGACGCTACGTTCGCAAGCCGCGCGGCGCCGCGCCTGGCTCGGTGACCCTCCAGAGAGAGCGCGTGTTCCTGCTCCGGCTCGAGCCCGATCGCCTCGCGCGCGTGCTCGAGGCCGAGCAGCACTGACGACTCGTGGTGACGATTCCGTCGCCCCGACACGGTTCTTCCGAAACGGTCCCTCCGACATGGAGCAGTCCGCGCGGACGGCAACGCCCCGACGGGGTCGTCGGGGCGCGCGTTCGTGCTCGACACCCTGAATCTCGGGTGCCGGCGGGCGATCGGAATGTCAATCGAAGCGGACGGCCGCTCGTCACCTGGAGCGCTGAGGTGGCTCCTCGTGTGTTCGCGCCCCGGGTGTCGTCGGGCAGAGCGCGAGCCCTCTTGGATGAGAACGGCCTGAAAGCGACCGCGTCTCGGAACAGAACGCGCCCGAAGAAAAGCGCGTGACCTCGACCGGCTCGCGGGCGACGAAGCCGGTGAGGGGTTCCCCGTGGGTCGTGTCTCGCGGGCGAGACCGCTCGGAAGAAGCGAGCGGGCTACCTGCCAGTCACCTGCCTGCCGGACATCGAGCGATACAGCAGCTCGATGTCCGGCCCCAGCGGGGGAGGATCTGCTCAGCTGAGCAGCGAGGTGCTGCCCGGAGCCGGCGCGGAAGAGGCCGGGCCCGTCTTGGGCTTCTTGGTGGCCTTCTTGCGCGTCGACTTCTTCTTGGCCGCCTTCTTGGTGGCCTTCTTCTTCGGCGCCTTCTTGGTGGCCTTCTTCTTCGGCGCCTTCTTGGCCGCCTTCTTCTTGGCGGTCTTCTTCTTCGCTGCCTTCTTGCGCGGCGCCTTCTTGGCCGTGCGCTTGGCAGCAGTCTTGGTCGACCGGCGAGTCGTCTTCTTCTTGGCGGCCTTCTTGGTCACCTTCTTCTTCGCCGTCTTCTTCTTCGCCTTCTTCTTCGCCGCCTTCTTGGCGGCCTTCTTTGCCTTGGCCATGTGGGACCTCCTCCCGTGGGGTCTCAGGTCTGACGTACCGTATTGTCACGTCATGCAATGTGTCAAGCCGAAGGAACATATAATTTATACCTAACTTACCCCCAAAAGACCCAAATTTTGCACGGCGGCGAGCTAAGGCGATGGAATCCTTTGGCAAAATTGTATGGCAGCGTACTTGCCCGTAACCCTTGAAAAACTGCCGAGTCACCCCGAAAACGCGGATCTCGTGGCCGTTGACACCGCCGATCTCCACGGCCTACGGTCGGCCCGTGGGAGGTCACATGGTCCGGAACATCGGGCGCCGCGGCGCCGCACTCGCCGCCTTCGCCTCGCTCCTCACCGCCGTCGGCTGCGGCTACTCCGAAGAGCAGATGCAGGCGCGGCTCGACCAGATCGAGACGCTCGAGGGGCAGCTGCGGGATAGCCGGGAGCAGAGCGAGCAGCTCGAGAGCCGGCTCGCGGCGGTCGAGGCCCGCAATCAGGAGCTCGTCGATCGGCTGCGGGCGCTCGGAGAAGAGGTCGAGGGCCTCGAGAGCGAGCGCGGCAACCTCCAGAGCAGCCTCCAGGAGACCCAGCGGGCGCTCGAGGAGCTCCGGGCCCGCGAGCGCGCGCAACAGGAGCGGCTCGCCACCTTCCGCCGCATGATCGAGCGCTTCCGCTCCATGATCGACTCCGGGCGGCTGCGCGTGCGTATCGTGCGCAACCGCATGCTGATCGAGCTGAGCGAGAACATCCTCTTCGACTCGGGCCGCGCCGATCTCCGCGACGAGGGCGAGGTGGCGCTGAGCGAGATCGTCCAGGTGCTGAACTCGATCCCCAACCGCCAGTTCCAGGTCGCGGGACACACCGACAACATCCCGATGCGGAGCAGCCGGTTCCAGAGCAACTGGGAGCTGTCGACCGCCCGGGCGGTGAACGTCGCTCGTTTCATGATCGATCAGGGGCTCAACGCCGAGCGGATCTCCGCCGCCGGCTACGCCGAGACCCAGCCCGTGGCCTCGAACTCGACACCCGAGGGCCGCGCCCAGAACCGCCGCATCGAGATCGTGCTGGTCCCGAACCTGGACGAGCTGCCGGATCTGTCGTCGCTGAGCGAAGAGGGCGGCGCCTCCTGAATCGCCCCTGATCCGCGGGGGTCCGATTGACCCACACCACCGGACGGGCCATACTCATGCGCCGCGCCAAACCGGGCGTGGTGCGCTTCTTCGGTCGGTCCCACGGTGGAGGTGCCAGCGGCCCTGACAGCGTCCTTCCCAGAGGTCCCGTCCGTTCGACTCCAGGATCGCCCGCTCTCGCCTTCGGCCGACGTCACGCCGATGGAGAGCGGGCGGCTTTCGGTGAAGCGGTCGGGGATCGAGCCGCCCTCGCAGCACCGTCCGGCACGGAATCATCCGTCCGAGAGCCGGCAGCTTCGAGGTTCAACCGCGCATAGGCGCCGGCTCGGGGACGCACTCAGGCTCTTTCGGCCCCTCGGCCGCTGGCGAGCTCCCTAGGACCGATCCCACAGCCCCGAATCAGGAGTTTCCATGCAGGCTCGCAAGCAGCAGTTCAAGGTCGGAGACAAAGCCGTCTATCCGGCTCGAGGCGTCGCCGAGGTCGTGTCCATCGAAGAGAAGGACATCGCAGGCAACCGTCAGCAGTTCTACGTCCTCCGCCTGCTCGACACCGAGCAGAAGATCATGGTCCCCGTCGCCAACGCGAAGAACGTCGGCCTCCGCCCTCCGGTCTCGGAGAAGGAGATCAACGACATCTTCGAGATCCTCAAAGAGCAGACGATCGCGTTCGACAACCAGACGTGGAACCGCCGCTACCGCGGGTTCATGGACAAGATCAAGACCGGCAGCGTCTACGACGTCGCCGAGGTGCTCCGCGACCTCTACCGCCTCAAGGCGGAGAAGTCCCTTTCGTTCGGTGAGCGTCAGATGCTCGACAAGGCACGCACGCTGATCGTGAAGGAAATCGCCGTCGCTCGCCGTCGCAGCGAGGACAAGGTCATCGCCGAGATCGAGGCGATCTTCGAAGCCAACTGAGAGCGTCGCGACGGCGGCTCCGTGGGCACACGCCCGTGGACCGGGTCCGGCGATCCACCGATCTCCGGACCGCCCAGAGAGGGTCCCGGCGCGCGCTCGCGCACCGAGCACCCGTCGCACGCGCGGAGGCAGACCGCGATGGCGAACGATACAATCGTAATCAGCGTTGACGTTGGGGAGACCCGCGTCGCCCTGATCGAAGACGGAATCCTGGCAGAGCTGTACGTCGAGCGTGAGCGCGACCGCAGCCCGGTCGGCAGCATCTATCTCGGCAAGGTCACCCGCGTGCTCCCGGGCATGCAGGCGGCCTTCGTCGACATAGGGCTCGACCGCGCCGCCTTCCTGCACGTCGAAGACGTGATCCCCACGACGGATCTCGATCGGCTGGCGAACAAGGACGACGACGACAACGGCAACAGCAACGGCGCCGCCAAGAAGAAGCGGGGACGGGTCACGCGCAAGACGCCGATCCGAGACGTGCTCAAGGAGGGCCAGCAGATCGTCGTGCAGGTGAGCAAAGGCCCCATCAGCACGAAGGGCGCTCGCGTCACCAGCCACGTCTCCCTCCCCGGCCGCTACGTCGTGTACATGCCGACGATCGAGCACGTGGGCGTCAGCAAGCGGATCGGCAACGACCGTGAGCGGCGCCGACTCCGCGAGGTCATCGACTCGTGCAAGCCGCCGTCGGGCGGGCTGATCGTGCGCACGGTCGCGGCGGGCCTGACCAAGGGCGGGCTCAAGGCGGACGTCGGCTACCTGGTCAAGACCTGGGACGACATCCAGGAGAAACAGAAGAAGCTCCGACGCGCCCCGACCTCGCTCTACGCAGAGCTCGACATCGTCTGCCGGACCGCGCGCGACATGTTCACCGAGAGCGTGCGCAAGATCATCATCGACGACGCCGAGGAGTACGGACGCCTGAAGAAGTTCGTCGAGGACTTCATGCCCGAGCGGGCCGGCGACGTGGAGCTCTACGAAGGCGGCGATCCGATCATGGACGCGTTCGGCCTCGAGGACGAGATCGCCAGGGCGCTCAGCCGCAAGGTGCCGCTGCCCTCGGGCGGCTATCTGATCATCGATCAGGCCGAGGCGCTCACCGCCATCGACGTCAACACGGGTCGCTTCACCGGGAAGGGGAAGGACGTCGAGGAGACGATCTTCCAGACCAACCTCGAGGCGGTGAAGGAGATCGGCTACCAGCTGCGCTTCCGCAACATCGGCGGCCTCATCGTGCTCGACTTCATCGACATGGAGCGCTCGAGCCACCGCGAGAAGGTCTATCGCGCGCTCCTCAAGGAGCTGAAGAAGGACAAGTCCAAGACGACCGCGGTGCGGATCAGCGAGCTCGGCCTGGTCGAGATGACCCGCAAGCGGACGCGTGAGTCGCTGGGGCGGACCCTCTACGAGCCGTGCTTCTTCTGTGACGGCACCGGGCAGCTCATGAGCAAGACCACGGTCTGCCACGAGATCTTGCGCCAGATCCGGCGCGAGAAGGACTCCCTCCCGGGCTTCAAGGTCGTCGTCAACGCGCACCCCGCGATCTGCGACATGTTCCAGCGCGAAGAGAAGAAAGCGCTCCAGCGCGCGAGCGCGCGTTACGCCCGACAGATCGTGTTACAAGCCCGGAAGGACTACCATCTGGAGCAGTTCGATCTGACCGGGCAGTGACCCGAACGGGCAGCAGAGGAGGCACGGCGCATGTCCGAAGAGAACGGCGAGAGCAACGACAAGCGAGTGGAAGAGCGCGTCACCATCAACAAGGAGTTCGAATCCTTCGACGCGTTCATTCACGAGTATGTGACCAACATCTCTCGGACCGGCGTCTTCGTGAAGAGCAAGCAGCCTCTCACCATCGGGACGCGCGTGAACCTCAAGTTCACGGTCATCATGGATGACATCGAGACGATCGAGGGCGTCGGGCAGGTGGTGCGCGTCCAGGAGGATCCGCCTGGCATGGGCGTGGTCTTCACGGAGCTGAGCCAGTACTCCCAGCATCTCATCGAGCGCCTGCTCACCGCGCCTCCGGGGGCGGAGAGCGAGGAATGACCGGAGGCGCGCGGTGGGGGTCATGCGAAGGATCGCCGACGCAACGCGCGCCAAGCTCGACGGGTGGAGAGACCGCAAGGTGGTGCGCATCGACGGCAAAGCGCTGAGTGAGCTGAGCGACGCGGAGCTCGAGTCCGAGCTCGCGCGCCGCCGCCGCGCGCGCGGTCACAAGCCCGCGGCCGGCTCCAGCGCGAGAGGCCGCACGGGCAAGGCGCCGGGCTGGAAGGTGCGCCAGTGGTACCGCGACCTCGAGCTGGAGCCGAAGTCCTCCCGTGAGCAGGTCGAAGAGGCGTACCAGCGCCTCATGAAGAAGTACGACCCCGACAAGTACGACGACGCCGAGAAGCGGCGCGCCGCCGTCCGCCTCGTCGTCGGCCTGCGCGAGGCCTACGACGGCCTGATCGAGCAGCACTTCGAGGCCTGAGCCGCCCTCTCAGGGCTTGGGAGCGACGCGCGCGAGGGCCTCGCGCAGGGCGTCCTGCATCGCGTCGGCCTCCTCGTCGGTCAGCGCGTCGAAGAGCAGGACGCGGTCGTCGGAGGTGCGCGCCCAGACCGTGCGGAGCGGCCCGTCGACGCCGGTGCCGATCTCGAGGACGTCGGCGAGCGCCACCTCGGCCGAGCGCGACGGGGCCGCGAGCCGCATGACGTCGTCCTCCACCGTGAGGGTCTCGCGGCCGGTGCGGCGGGGGCGGCGCGCGCGGAACACGAGCCAGGCGAGCGCCATCAGCACGACGCTCACGCTGCCGATGGCCGGGCCGGAGCCCACGCGGATGGCGAAGAGCAGCAGGATGGCGCCGAGCACACCGATCAGCACCGCGATCGAGCCGGGGTAGCGGCGCTCGCCGACCACCTCCTCGACGCCGCGCGAGACGGCCAGCCTGCGGCCGTGCTCACTGCGATAGGTCGGCTCGCCGTCGACGCTCTCCAGCTCGAACAGCAGGCGGCCGACCTCCTCGGATGCGCTGGGGGCGTTCGTCATCGCGGGGAGCTTAGGGTCGGAACCCGCTGGAGGCCCGCCCTACTCGACTCGCCCTACTCGACCCGCAGGTAGCCGCTCTTCAGGAGCTTGATCAGGATCTGGCTCGTATCCAGGTCGCTCGCGAGGCTCTTGTTGAGGATCGTCTCCGTGTGGCCGTAGTTGTAGGCCAGCTGGAGCACGTCCAGCTCCTCGGGGGCGAGGTCTCGGAGCGGCGGGATCATCGGCATCGCCAGCGAGATCGTGGCGTGCATGGGCGGCATGTCCGGGCCGAGGCGCCGGATCTCGTCGATCTGCCGCATCGCCTCCATGAGGATGCCCTCGGTGCTCATCGAGATGGGCTCGAGGAACTCGCGCTCCTCCGGAGGCTCCATGTCGAAGGTGCCGTCCTCCCACGTGAGGATGCGATAGAGGCTCTTGAGCGGCGAGACGTCGAAGTTGTCGTTGACCGTCGAGTAGACGACCGAGCCGCCGTCGAAGAAGAGCTTGCCGACGTCCTGGTCGGTGCGGATCACGAGCGTGCCGCTCTTCTTGCTCGCGCTGAAGAGCTGCATCAGGTCGGGGAGCGGGATCTCGGCGATGGACCCGCTCATCGTGCGGACCTGCGAGGTGCGTCGGCCGGCCGCCACGTCCTCGAGGTTGCTCTTGGCGCCGCTGCCGTCGTTGACGCTGCTCGAGTCGACCGCGACGAGCTTGATGATGCTGGTCCCGATAAGGATCCGGTCGCCCTCCTGGAGGCGCGCCCGCTTGATCTTCTCGCCGTTGACGAACGTGCCGTTCGTGGAGCCCAGATCCTGGATGAAGATCTGGTCACCGGTCACGGTGATCTTGGCGTGACGGCGCGACACCATGTCCTCGACGAGGACCATGTCGAGCTCGCTCGAGCGACCGACCACGATCTCCTTCGACACGGGGAGAGGGAATTCCCCCCCCTGGTACTTGCCGGAGATGAACCGCAGCGCGTACTGCTTGGCGGGCCGCGAAGGCGGCGGAGGGGTCATCTTGGGGACCGACGGCTCCATCGAGGTATCCGGGGTACTCACCCTGTTCCAGAGAGCCCGGATTCCAGAAACCAGATCGGGAGAACCGGCTTCGGGAAAACGAGGTCCGGAGAGAGTACGAACCTGCCTAAGCTGGGGTCAAGAAGCGCGCCAGAAAGCGCGGCTCACACGCGATCACAGTGCCGTGAAGCCCAGGGAAACGCAAGCTTCGTCCATATCTCGGCCTAGAGACACCTACACCGACCTACACTGCCGCCGCTACGGCGCTTGACCTGACGGCCCTTCGAGAGGACCGTGGCGAGCCTCCGTGCTGCGCCACCGCGTCGCCTTCGTCCTGTCCCTCGCGACGCTGCTGTCGGCCGCGCCGGTCGACGCCCAGGTGCGGGACCCGTCGCTCGGCTGGCGCACGATCGATACGCCCCACTTCACGGTCCACTACCACATCCCGCTCGGGGTGCTGGCGAGGCGGGTCGCGGTGGTGGCCGAGCGCGCCCACGCGACGCTCAGCACGGTGCTCGGCTACACCGCCGACCGCCGCACGCAGATCGTGCTCACCGACAACACGGACAGCTCGAACGGCTCCGCCACCGCGCTCCCCCGGAACGAGATCCGCCTCTTCGCGACCGCGCCGTCGTCGATGTCGCCGCTCGGGGACTACGACGACTGGCTCAACCTGCTGGTCACCCACGAGCACACCCACATCGTGCACCTCGACCAGTGGAGCGGGATCGCGTCGTTCATCAACATCCTGCTCGGCAAGGTCTACTCACCCAACCAGGTTCAGCCGCGCTGGATCCTCGAGGGGGTCGCGACCTGGCAGGAGTCGGAGCAGACGGGCGGCGGTCGCGTGCGCTCGACGATGTTCGACATGTACCTGCGCATGGACGCGCTCGAGGACCGCTTCTTCGACCTCGACCAGATCTCGAACATCGCCGACCGCTGGCCGCACGGGAACGTCTGGTATCTCTACGGCTCGCAGTTCGTGAAGTACGTGGCCGACCGGCACGGCGCCTCGGCCATCGCCGCCATCGCGCGGGAGTACGGGAACGAGGTCCTGCCGTGGGGCATCAACCGCGTGACGCGGCGGGTGACGGGCCGCGGGTGGACGGAGCTCTACGACGACTTCCTCGCCGAGCGGCGCGCGCACTACGAAGCGCAGCGCGACGCCGTCGTCGCCGAGGGGCGCGTCGAGGGGGAGCGGCTGACCCATCACGGCGAGGTGGCGCGGCTGCCGCGCTTCGACCGGGAAGGACGCGTGCTGTACTGGCGGGCGGACAACCGCAGCCGGGCCGAGATCCGTCGCTTCTCGCTCGACACGCCGACCGAACAGGCCGAGGTGGCGCGCGTCAACGGCGACGACGGGTACGACCTGCACCCGAGCGGGCGCTACGTCGTCTACTCGCTCACCGCGCCCTTTCGCGACATCTACAACTTCCACGATCTCTTCCGGCGCGACCTCGAGACGGGCCGGGTCGATCGCCTGACGCACGGGATGCGCGCGCGCGAGCCCGACATCTCTCCCGACGGCCGTCGCGTGGTCTTCACGGTCAACGAGGCGGGGACGACGACCTTGATGATCGCCGAGCTGCGAGACGTCGAAGGCACCGCGCGGGTGCTCGTCCCGAGCGAGCGCTTCGAGCAGGTCTTCAACCCGCGCTTCTCGCCCGACGGACGCACGGTCGCGCTGTCGCGCTGGCAGCGAGGCGGCTACCGGGACATCCACCTCGTGGACGTGGAGACCGGGCGCGTCACGCCGCTGATGCGCGATCGGGCGCAAGACGGCTCTCCGACCTGGAGTGCGGACGGGCGGACGCTGTATTTCAGCTCCGATCGCACCGGCATCGCCAACATCTACGCGCACGACGTCACGAGCGGCACGCTGCGACAGGTGACGAACGTGGTCGCGGGCGCGTATCAGCCCGCGATCTCGCGCGATGGGCACCACCTCGTCTACGTCGGCTACACGTCGTACGGCTTCGATCTCTTCCACCTCGACCTCCGCGAGGTGAGCACGCGGCCCGCGCCGCCGTACATCGACGACCGCCCTCCCCCGGTGGACGACGACGCGATCTGGAACGGGCCGAGCCGGGACTACGAGCCGCTCGAGACGCTCTGGCCACGCGCGTACCTGCTCGATCTCGCGAACGACGGCTTCGGCAGCGCGCTCGGCGTGACGGTCAGCGGCGAGGACATGGCCGGCTTCCACCGCTGGAGCCTGCGCGCCACGCAGGGCTTCGAGCGCCCCTGGGCCCACAACGTGAGCCTCAACTACGACTACCAGCGGCTGCCGCTGCGCGTGGGCTTCGGGCTCTTCCGGCGCGTGGTCCCGCGCCGCGGCTTCGTCATCGCGGGCGAGAACGAGCGCTGGAACGAGGAGGCCTGGGGCGGCGACGTCGGGGTCAGCTACCGACTTCCGCGCGTGTTCCGGAGCCAGAGCGTCTCCTTGTCATGGCGCGGCACCTTCCTCGACAACGCGGAGCCTTTCCGGGGCCGGCTCGACCCGAACGACGCGCCGCCTCGCTTCCCGGAGCTCGGGCTGCGCTCGGAGGTGCGCCTCGGCTGGAGCTACTCCGACGTCGAGCGCTACACGTACGACATCAGCGCCTCCAACGGCCAGGCGATCGGCTTCACGCTCTCGGTCTCGCACCCGGCCATCGGCAGCCAGTTCGAGGTCGTGCAGCTGACCTGGTTCGCGCAGCGCTTCTTCCCCATGCCGTGGCTGCAGCACCACGTGGTGGCGCTCAACTACGCGGGCGGCATCAGCGGCGGCGACATGGATCGGCGCGGCACCTTCTCGATCGGCGGCTTCCCCGAGGTCAGCCCGATCGACGGCCTGCTCAATGGGCTCGTGCTCGGGGGCGTCGCGCTGCGCGGCTACCCGGCGTTCGATCGCTCGGGCACGCAGTACCACTTGCTACAGCTCGAGTACCGATTCCCGATCTGGCGCATCAACCGGGGCGTGCTGACCCTCCCCGTCTATCTCAATCGCATCCACGCCGCGCTCTTCGCGGACGGCGGCGACGCCTTCCGCGGTCAGCTCGACTTCTCGACCTTCCGCGTCGGCGTCGGCGCGGAGATCCTGATCGACTTCACGCTCGGGTACGTCCTGCCCTTCACCTTCCGCGTCGGCTACGCGCGCGGCCTGATGGAGGGCGGGATCGACTCGGTGTACGGGCACATCGGCGTGCCCTTCTGAGCGTCGAGTCGCTCAGATCTCCATGATGTCTTTCTCTTTGGAGCTGACGATGTCGTCGGTCTTCGCGTTGCCGTCCTGGACCACGCTCTCGACCTGCTTGAGGCCGCGGTCGGCCTCGTCCTCACCGACGTCGCCGTCCTTCTTGAGGCCCTCGATGAAGTCGCGGGCGTCGTGTCGGGCAGAGCGAATGGCGATCTTGCACTTCTCGCCGTAGTCGCGCGCGACCTTCGTCAGGCTCTTGCGGCGCTCCTCGGTCAGCGCCGGGATCGGGATGCGGATGACCTCACCGTCGTTCTGCGGGTTGAGGTCGACCGGCGAGGTCTGGATGGCCTTCTCGATCAGCTGGATCGTGGACTTGTCCCACGGCTTGATCAGCAGGCTGCGCGCCTCGGGCACGGTGACGCTGGCCATCTGGTTGATGGGCGTCGGCGTGCCGTAGTAGTCGACCTTGATCGACTCGAGCAGCTCGGGGCTGGCGCGCCCCGTCCGGAGGGTCCCCAGCTCGCGCCGAAGCGCCTGGTGTGCCTTACCGATGGCGTCTTCGAGCTCCGCGATGGCGTCTTTGATCATGGTCTCCTCCCAAGCATGCGGGGCGGGACTGTAGCGCCGGGCGGCGCGCGAGTCAGCCCTCTTCCTGGACCAGCGTGCCGACGTCCTCGCCGAGCACGACCCGCTTGATGGTCCCTCGCCGCTTGAGCGAGCAGACCCGGATCTGGAGCCGGTTGTCGCGGCAGAGCGTGATCGCGGTCGAGTCCATCACCGCGAGCCGGTCGGCCAGCACGCGATCGTAGCTGATGCGCGGCAGCAGCTCCGCGTCGTCGTGCTTCTCCGGGTCCTTGTCGTAGACGCCGTCGACCTTGGTCGCCTTGACGAGCAGCTCGGCGCCGATCTCCATCGCGCGGAGCGCGGCGGCGGTGTCGGTGCTGAAGAAGGGGTTGCCGGTGCCGGCCGCGAAGATGACCACGCGCCCCTTCTCGAGGTGCCGCATGGCGCGGCGGCGAATGTACGGCTCGGCGACCTGGCGGATCTCGAGGGCGCTGAGCACGCGGGTCGGGACCTTGAGCTTCTCGAGCGCGTCCTGGAGCGCCAGCGCGTTGATGACCGTCGCCAGCATGCCCATGTAGTCGGCGCTCGCGCGGTCCATGCCCTGCGCGCTCCCGCGGAGCCCGCGGAAGATGTTGCCGCCGCCGATCACGAGGGCCATCTGGGCGCCGAGGGCCCGCACCTCCGCGATCTCCCCGCTGATGTTCCGCATGGTGTCGGGGTCGACCCCGTAGCCGGTGTCGCCGCAGAGCGCTTCACCGGAGAGCTTGAGCATCACGCGACGAATGCGCAGGTCGGGGGAGACTTCGAGCATGGGGAACCTCGGGGGGTGGATATGAAGAAGGCAGGGCCGTGGGACACGACCCTGCCTTCAGCGTTCAAGTAGTCGCCTCAGCTGCCCTTGGCGAGGGTCTCGGCGACGTCGGCCGCGAGATCCTTCTTCTGGACCTCGATGCCCTCGCCGAGCTCGTAGCGCACGAAGCGGCGCACGGCGATCTTCTCGCCGAGCTTCACCGTGAGGTTCTCGCACGCCTTGGCGACGGTGGTCTTGTCGTCTCGGGTGACCAGCTCCTGGTCGTCGAGGCAGGCCTCCTTCATCCACTTGGCGAGCTTGCCTTCGATGATCTTCGCGATGGCCTGCTCGGGGCGCTTCTTGCCGGTCTGCTTCTCTTCCTCTTCGAGCTGACCGACGAAGATGCTCTTCTGCTTCTCGATGTCCGCGGCCGGGATGTCCGACTCGCGCACGTAGAGGGGCGCAGAGGAGGCGATCTGGAGACCGACCTCGTCGACGAACGCGGTGAACTCTTCGTTCCGCGCCACGAAGTCCGTCTGGCAGTTGACCTCGACGAGCACGCCGATGCGGCTCCCCGCGTGAATGTACGCGTGGATCACGCCCTCGGCCGCGATCGCGCCGGCCTTCTTGGCGGCCTTCGCGAGGCCCTTCTTCTGGATGATCTCGAGCGCCTTCTCGTGGTCGCCTTCGGCCTCCACGAGCGCGTTCTTGCAGTCCATCATCCCAGCGCCGGTGCGATCACGCAGCGCCTTCACATCCTGAGCTGTGACGTTCGCCATGTTCCTCTTTCCTGGTTGGCGTTCGTGAGTCTTCAGCGGCGCGGACGGCCACCGCCGCCGCCACCACCGCCGCCGCGGCCACCGCGGCGACCACGCGAGAACTCGACCTGGACGTCGCCGCCCTGGCTCTGCTGACCGTAGCCCTGCTGGCCGTAGTCGCGACGGCGCTGCTGGCCGGCGACGCACGCGTCGGCGATGCGCGACGTGAAGAGCTTGATCGAGCGGATCGCGTCGTCGTTGCCGGGCACGACGAAGTCGATCAGGTCGGGGTCGCAGTTGGTGTCGGTGATCGCGATGATCGGGATGTGGAGCTTGCGCGCCTCGCGGATCGCGATGTGCTCGTGGTGCGGATCGATGACGAAGAGCACCGAGGGGAGCGTGTTCATCATCTTGATGCCGCCGATGAACTTCTCGAGGCGGTCCTGCTCGCGACGCATCCGGAGCTGCTCCTTCTTCACGAAGGCCTCCGCGGTGCCGTCGTCGAACATGCGCTCGAGCTCGCGCAGGCGCTCGATGGCGCCCTTGACGGTGCGGAAGTTGGTCAGCGTGCCACCGAGCCAGCGGCCCGTGACGTAGAACTGGCCGGCGCGCTCCGCCTCTTCGCGGACGGTGTCCACGGCCTGGCGCTTGGTGCCGACGAAGAGCACGTGGCCGCCGCGGCCGACCGCCTCGACGCAGAAGTCGTACGCGCGCTTGAAGAGCACGGCCGTCTGGTCGAGATCGATGATGTGGATCCCGTTGCGGGCGCCGAAGATGAAGGGGCGCATCTTCGGGTTCCAGCGGCGGGTCTGGTGACCGAAGTGCACGCCGGCGTCGATCAGGGCCCGGAGGCCGATCGGGAAGTCGCCGCTCGCGGCGGGGTGGTCGTCGTGGACCTGCTGGGTGGGCTGCGCCGGGGCCGCGGGGGCAGCTTCAGCAGCAGCAGCGGGGGCCTCGGCAACGGGGGCTTCGGGCTGGGCAGACGTATCCGTCTGCGTCTCGGCTTCACTCATGGCTCTGTCCTCTCCGGTTGCGCCTCCACCCCCTCGGCCGACCACCTCCAGAGGAGGCACCGGAGTCGGTCCGTTTCGAGCAGGGGGTGTGTGTGATTTCGGTGGTTTACACCGGCTCCGTGAGGCGGAGCGCGCGGGGTATATCACGCGGGGCCGACCGCGCCAACCGACCGGACGCGCCGTTTTGTTGACGAGACCCGAGGTATGGGCGTAGGCGTGTATGTGTGGGCAGGTACGACACACTCCTCGTCTGCGCCATCTGGGCCCTCACGTCGACGGCCGCCGCGCAGCCCGTGACGACGGTCTGGTTCGGCGGCGAAGCGTGTCCCCGCGCGCCCTCCGTGGTCGACGCCCGCCCGAGCGGCCGTGCGGCCGATGCCCCCCGCGCCAGGGCAGATTCGGTCGCAGACGCGGATCCGGCTGCGAACGCGGGTGCGGGCGCGGCTGCGGGGGCGGACGCGGCTGCGGACCCGGCTGCGGTCCCGGATGCGGTCCCGGATGCGGGGGCGGATGCGGGGGCGGCCGCGGCTGCGGTCGCGGATGCGGATTCGGGGGCGGTCGCCGATGCGGATTCGGGGGCGGTCGCCGATGCGGATTCGGGGGCGGTCGCCGATGC
>SHBB01000216.1 GCA_004213565.1 Sandaracinaceae bacterium | reverse complement strand
GGAGGCGGAGGCGGAGGCGGAGGCGGACGCGGACGCGGAGGCGGACGCGGCAGCGGAGGCGGACGCGGCAGCGGAGGCGGACGCGGCAGCGGAGGCGGACGCGGCAGCGGAGGCGGCAGCGGACGCGGGAGCGGAGGCGGAGGCGGCAGCGGATGCGGAGGCGGGCGCCGATGCGGCAGCGGGAGCCGCAGCGGATGCTGAGCGGCACCGGACTCCGAATCGATGCGGATGCGGGCGAAGCGGGTCCGCGTACCCGCCCTGCCCCCATCTCCCGCGGTCCCCCCCAGCCGCGACGCATGTCCCCCGCGCCCCGCCCTGCCCGCTTGCTATGCTCCCGTCCCATGAGTCGCCCGCTCGCCGTCGCTTCGCTCTTCTTCGCCTGCGCGTGCGGCCCGACCGCTTCCGGGGTCTCCGGCTCCGGCGGCGGCGCGGGCGGTGAAACGGAGAGCGCCTGCGCCGCCGATGAGGTGCGGCTCGGTGCGTCGTGCTGGAGCGCGCGCGGGACGCGCTGGCAGGTCACCGCCGAGGGCCCTGGCGGCACCTATCGCTTCGAGCTCGATCTCCTCGCGGCGGGCCGCGTGCGGTCGTCAGATCACGGCGACGCCAGCCCCGCGAGCGACGAATGGTTCCAGGATGGGTCGCTGCTTCGGGTGTTCCTGGGGGATCGCTTCGTGGAGTACCGCGCCGAGGTCACCAACGGGACGGTCCTGGTCGGCGAAGCGATCAACGTGCGCGGGCAGCGCTGGACCTTCCGCGCCGATCGAATGTTCGGCCGCGCCGCGTGCGCCGACGGTGAGGCCTCTCTCGAGGAGGCGTGTCTGTCCGTGGCGGGGACCCGCTGGCGGCTCGCGCTCGAGGGCCAGGGTGAGCGGGTCATCGTGTTCCTCGACGGCGGCCGCGTGGCCGTTGGGCCCGAAGACGAGGATGGCGCGGGCCGCTGGGAGCAGACCGGGACCGCGCTCGGCTTCACCCTCGCGGAAGACGGGCCTCGGCTGACGGCCGAGATCGACGGCGGGGGCGCGCTCGAAGGTCAGACGGAGGACGGCGGCGTCCGCTTCCGCGCCACCCGCGTGGACAGCGTCCCGCCGTTGATCCACCGTTGAGGCCGTCATGACTCCTTTCCATCTCGCTTTCCCCGTGACCGATCTCGAGGCGACCGAGCGCTTCTACGTGGACCTGCTCGGGTGTCGGGTGGGCCGTCGGGACGCGAAGTGGATCGACTTCGACTTCCACGGTCACCAGATCAGCGCCCACCTCATCGACGCGCCGCTCGAGGGAGGCGCGGCCAACGAGGTGGACGGGGACCAGGTCCCCGTGCGCCACTTCGGGGCCGTGCTGGCCTGGGACGCGTGGGAGGCGATGGCCGCGAAGCTCGAGGCGGCCGGCGTCGCGTTCTCGATCGCGCCCCGGGTCCGCTTCGAGGGCGAGCCCGGTGAGCAGGGCACGTTCTTCGTGCGAGATCCCTCGGGCAACGCCATCGAGCTCAAGACCTTCCGCGATCTGCGCGACCTGTTCCGCGCCGAGTGACGGGGAAGATCAGAAGCGACCGAGCGCGGCCACGCCCGCCGCGCCGTCCCCCGCCGTGGGGAGCACCGCCAGCTCGAAGCCGCCCGCGTCGGCGTAGACCGTGGTCTCGTTCTGGATCGACGCGCCGAGCACGAGCATCACCAGCCCGGCCGCCTGAAGGACTCCGTCCAGCACCAGGTAGGGCGCCCAGCCGTCGTCGCTGAATCCGGTCGGCTTGATCGCCAGCTGGATCCAGGGGCCGGCCACGGGAACGAGCCCGACGCTGCGGAACGTGTCCCAGCGCCCGTTGAAGCCCGAGTCGATGCTCCACCCGGCGAACGGGCTGACGATCGCGCCGTGAATGAGCCAGCTCACCCCGAGCATCACCGCGCCCGAGACGATCAGCCCGATGATCGGCCTGCGCACCGTGCGCGCCTGGGGCGCCGGCTGCTGTGCGTAGGGCTGAGGCTGCGCGTAGGGCTGAGGCTGGCCGTAGTACGGCTGCTGCTGCTGCTGCTGTCCGTAGCCCTGAGGTGGCTGAGCGTACTGCGCGCGGGCGACCCCGGGCAGCGCCCCGAGGCTGACGACGAAGATGACTGCGAGCGTGACTCTCGTGCTCATGCGACCTCCAGGCGCACCACCCGTGCCCCGACTCTGCGGGATGTGTTCCAAGCGCATTCGAGCCGGACTCGGTCCGTTTCGGCCCCCAGGTGGCCCTCGGAGTGCGAAACGTGGTTCGCGCCGCCGTGTAGCGAAGTCGACGCCCATCGACGGGGACGGCGCGCGGACAGGTTGCGGACGGGGCGCGCGCGGAGCACGTTCCGGCGCGATGACGGACCGACCGGACGAGGGCGATCGCTGGGACGCGGCCCAAGAGGGCGCAGAGCGGATCCGCGAGGGAGACGTGGACGGCGCGCTCGAGGAGCTGGAGCGGCTCGTGATCGAGCAGCCCGACAACGAGTACGCGTACTTCTTCCTCGGCACCGCCCACTTCGAGAAGGGCGCGTTCGACAAGGCGATGAAGGCCTACGTCGTCGCGCTCGAGAAGGCCCCCGCGTACGTCGGCGCGATGATCCACCTCGGCCACACGCTCCGCATGCTCGGCCGCTACGATCAGGCGCTGCGCATGGGTCAGCAGGTGCTCGCCCGCAGCAAGGACGACCCGGACGGGCTCTACTTGATGGGCCTGACGCACTACGCGCGCGGCGAGGAGGCGGCGTCGGCCGCCTACCTGAAGCGCTTCCTCGAGACGGGTCCCGAGGTCGAGGTCGCTCAGGAGGCGCGAGGCCTGCTCGAGATCATCGAGGGCAAGGCCCAGCCGCTCGACGACCCAGAGGACTGAGCTGCGTCAGGCCAGCGCGTAGTCACCCGCGACGAAGCCGATGCGCTCGAGCGGGACGCGCAGGTCGTCCGGGAGCGGGGCCTGGATGTCGACGGGCACGCCGGTGTGGGGGTGGCGAAAGCGGATCGACGCGGCGTGGAGGGCGAGGCGCCAGAGCCCGAACTCGTGACGGAACTTGTCGTTCTCGCGTCCATCGCCGTAGCGCGTGTCGCAGATCAGCGGATGGCTGAGGTGCTTCATGTGCCGGCGGATCTGATGGAGGCGCCCGGTCTCGGGGCGGGCCTCGACGAGCGAGTAGCGATCGAGCGCGACCGCGAGCCGCCGATAGTGGGTCACGGCGTCGACGCGCTCGCCCTTGGGCTTGCGCGGGATGGGGTGGTCGACGACGCCGCCCTCTTCGGTGACCCCGCGGACCAGCGCGAGGTAGCGCTTCTCGATGGTCTTCTCGCGAAAGTGATCTTGCAGCATGCCGGCCGTCTCACCGTCGAACGCGAAGACGAGCGCGCCGCTCGTCGGCCGGTCGAGGCGGTGCACCGGGTGGACGCGACGCTTCATCAGGTTCCGGACGAGCTTGACCAGGTTCACCGGCGCGGCGTCCCACCCCTTGTGCACCGAGACCCCCGCCGGCTTGTTGACGATCACCATGTGATCGTCGCGGTAGAGCTCGTCGATGCGATAGAGGTGGGCTTGTCCAGACAGCATGGGCGCCCGGAGCATGGTGCGCGCGACCTCCACCTTCAAGGGTGTGCTATCAGCTGGCCACCGTGATCGTCGTGATCCCTTGTTACAACGAAGCCGAACGCCTGGACGAACGGCAGGTCCGGGCGCTGCTGGCCTTCGAGGGGACGCGGGTGCTCTTCGTCGACGACGGCTCGACCGATGGGACCGCGGACCGGCTCGCCGCGCTGTGCGCCGCGGTCGGCTATCGGGCCTCCTTCGACGTGCTCCCCGAGAACCGCGGCAAGGCCGAGGCGGTGCGGCGCGGCATGCAGCTCGCGCTGAACCGGGCCGAGAAGCTCGGGGACGCGATCGTCGGGTACATCGACGCCGACTTCGCCACGCCGCCCGCCGAGGTGGTGCGTCTGAAGGACGAGCTGGTGCGGAGCGAGGCGCTCGTCGCGCTCGGCTCTCGCGTGGCACGGCTGGGTGCGGCCATCGATCGGAAGCCCGCGCGCCACTATCTGGGCCGCGCCTTCGCGACCACCGCGAGCTTCGTCCTCGGGCTGACGGTCTACGACACCCAGTGCGGGGCGAAGCTCTTCCGGGACACGCCCGCGCTGCGGGCCGCGCTCGAGGCGCCGTTCTCGAGCCGCTGGTCCTTCGACGTGGAGCTCCTCGGCCGGCTGCTCGCGGGCGGGCTCGCGCCGACGGAGATGATCGAGGTTCCGCTCAGTCAGTGGGAGGACGTCGGCGGCAGCAAGCTCAGCACCAAGGGCGCGCTCCGGGCCGGCGTGGACCTGATCACGCTGGGCGCGCGCGTCCGGCGCCGCGGCCGCCGCGGCTTCTTCCCGGACTGATCCTCACTCGCAGGCGAGGCCCTCGACCAGCCCGTCCAGCACGGGGTGGTAGCGGCGCTGGTCTTCGCTCTCGCGCGCGAGCGCGCACGCCTCCGCGGGCTGCCCCGCGGCCAGCGCGGACTCGATGGCGACGACGAAGGCGCGGCCATTTCGGCGACTCTCGAGGTTCTCGCGCGCCATCGCGAGCGCCCGATCCGGGTCGGCTCCAGGGCCGGCGAAGAACTCGGCGCCGTGGTCGAGGAACGCCGCGCGGTGCGACGCGAGCAGCACCTCGTAGCGTGCGCGAGCCCGCTCGATCAGCGCGGCGCGCTCGGACGCGTCGTCGGTCAGCTCGGCCAGGAGCCCGGCCGGCTCGGGATCGTCCCGCTCGACGAGCGGGGTCAGCCGGCCTCGCGCCTCGGAGAGCCGCGCGTGCTCCGCCTCGAGCTCCGCCAGGTGCACGTTGGCCACGACATAGTCGGGCAGGCGGCGCACCGCCTCGCCATAGAGGCCGACCGCGACCTCGGGCTCGTCGGCCATCTCGGCCCACATCACGCCGCGCCCGAACGAGACGAAGACGTGAGGGAACGGGGAGGTGTCGCGGTACTCGGCGAGCGCGCGCACGTAGAGCGCGTCGGCCTCCTCGAAGCGGCCGGCCGCGGCGAGCGCGGTGGCGTGCGTGGTCCGGGCGCCGAAGGAGCCCTCCTCCGCGAGCGCGGCCGCGCGGCGCTCGGTGCCCTCCGGGTCGACGCCGGTCGCGATGGCGATGACGACCCGCGCGCGCTCGATGCCCGAGGGCAGCGCGCCCAGGCCTTCGGCGCGGTCGAGGTGCGCGGAGGCTTCGGTGAATCGGTGGACGCCGGTCAGGAACGCGGCGCGGGACTCGTGAGCGGCCGGAGACTCCGGGCTCAGGGCGAGGCCCTCTGTCGTGAGCGCGTCGGCTTCGTCGAAGTCCGAGAAGCGCCCCAGATACGCGGTGCGCATCAGAAGTCGGTCGACCAGCTGGCCGCGGAGATCCTGGCGGCTCGGGCTGCGGGAGAGCTGCTCGCGCAGGCTGCTGATCTGAGCGTCGAGGTTGCGAACGGCGACGGTGCCGCTCGTGGTCCGGCGCGCGGTGTCGACGGGCACGGCGCGTGGCTGGTCGGCCTCGATCTCGGTCGAGAGAGTGGACGGCGGCGCCACCTCCACGCCCTCACACCCGAACGCCATCAGCGTGAGCGTGAGCGAGAGGAGGAGGGCGGAGGAGGCGCTGCGCGTCATGGCTCGACTACCTCAGAGGGGGGCCGAGAGGAACGGGAAGGTGTCGGGATCCGTGGTGTCCTCGGCGTCGTCAGCGACGATGCCGTCGTCGATGTCGGCCAGCGTCCCGGCGATGAAGACCGAGTAGGACGTTCGGATGACGTCGTACGAGGGGATCCGTCCGCCACAGCCGCCGTCGGGCAGCAGCCCGAGGGCCTGCGCCTCGACGCCGATGTAGAGGAAGCAATTGTCGGTCGTGGAGTTGACGTAGACCACGTCGTCCGCGAGCACGCCCGCGAGGGTCGCGTAGCGATCCGCGGGGATCGGGTTTCCGGGCTCGACGGGCGTGGCCGCGAGCTGGTTGCCGCAGTTCGTGTCGGCGCCGTCGTAGATGGCGAGCGCGCCGGCGATGGCGGGTGCCCAGGTCGTGACCCAATTCGCCCGGTCCATGTCGGCGTTGTACGCGTCCTTGGTCATCCCTCGCTCGGTCTCGTCACCGTTGAAGGTGGCGATGGTCGCGGTGCTGACCGCCGGACGACCGATGCGGTCGATCTGGCTGCCCGCGCCCGGGATGGGCGGGTTCTCCATGCCGCGGGGCTCGGCCATCATCATCCCGCCGTCGGGATCGGGATCGACGCCGGTGTCGGGATCCATCATCCCGCCGTCCGGATCCGGCGTGACGCCGGTGTCGGGGTCGCCCTCGACGCCGTCATCACAGCCGACGAAAGCGAACGAGAAGGCGGAGAGGACTGCGAGGAGCATGATGTTGCGCTTGTTCATGATGGTCTCCCTCATTCCGCGCGGTGGGTGCTGGCCCAGATGGAGAGCGTGTCTCCACCGGAGTTGACGAGGGTCTTGTCGAGCTGGACGACCAGCGCGAGCACGTTGGATGCCGCGAAGTCATCCGTGGCCGGCGTGTCCATGCTCGGGTCCGACGGGTCGGGCGTCGTGTTGCTGCTCAGCTGACGCACGAGCAGACCGCTGGTGTCGCCGTCCACGGTCGGGCAGCCAGCCGCGTCGAACTCGAGGGAGGACGCCGCAGTGCGGACGGTGTCGATGGTGTTGTTGAAGCCGCCGAGGTTGAAGAAGAACGGGTCGTTCCGAAGACCCGCGTACACCCGGACGTTCTCGTCGGCGTTGGTCAGGCCGGCCTCGTCGCTCGGGTCGCCTTCGACGTACGCCACGACGCTGTCGTCGGCGGCCAGCACCCAGCACTCCAGGTTGGTCTCGGAGTAGAACTGGCAGAGGACGCGCGTCTCCGTCACGTCCGGCGCGCCGAAGGCGGCGCGGCTCTCGACGTGGAAGACGTAGGTCACCGCGTCCGAGAACATGCTGTCCCCGGTGGCGAAGGGCGCGACGGTCGCGACGAGGTTGAGGTTCCCGCTCGCCTCGTCGGTTCCCGGAGCCATCCAGGCGTACATGTCGTTGATGTCGGCCGGCGGATCAGCCATCGCTGCCGGCGAGTCGAGGTGGTCGGCACCGAGCGCCATGTGGGGCGCTGCGATGGCGATCGCCCCCGCCGCGGCGCCCAGAGCGCCGAGGCGAAGCCACAATCCCAATTTATTCTTCATCTCTCCTCCAATTTCGGCGCGCACGACGGCGCCCGAGTAGGGCGCCGACGACGGCCCGAAGCTCAATACGCTCCAGCGTGGGAGCTGGTTCGACGAGTTATTCGCCGAACCAACTCCTGCCAGAGCCTTCCCCCAGTGAACGAGCAGCCTAGGCCTCGTTGCGGTATGACGTCAACGAGGGGTCATGCTGACGCTCGACGCGCTCCGAAGAATGGCCGATCGCATGCCTGCGGAGCTGGATCTGGCCACCGACCGGCCTCCCTACGGCCGCGGGGGCCACGGGCAACCGCGTCGGGTGACGTTGCCCCCCATACGCGAAGAGGTCCGGCGCGCCGTCGCGCTGTTCCTGTTCTTCGTCTCCGTGGCGGTCACGGTGCTGACGACGGCGGGGCTCCTCACGACGCACGCGAGCGCGCTGGTCGACGGGCAGCTGCCCTCCCACGAGGTGCTCGTGTCCACCGGGCTCTGGTTCGCCGGCTGGAGCGCCGCGCTCGCGGCGCCCTTCGCGGCGCTCGGCCTCGGGCGAGAGGTGCGTCGCTACGTCCGCGCGCGCCGCCTGCTGGGCCCCGTGGCGTGGCTGGACCCGGCCGGCTGGCTCTGGAACGAGGACCGCTCCCGGCGCTGGCCGCTCCGCCCCTCGCTCAGCGCAGCAGGTCGCGGCTGATCACGATCCGCTGGATCTCGCTCGTGCCTTCGTAGATCCGCGTCACGCGCACGTCCCGGATGTACCGCTCCACCGCGTACTCCTTGGTGTAGCCGTAGCCGCCGTGGATCTGGAGCGCGCGGTCGCACACCTTCCACGCCGACTCGCTCGCGTACGCCTTCGCCATCGCCGCCTGCCGGCTGAAGCGGACGCCGCTCTCCTTCATACACGCGGCGCGCATCGTGAGCAGCCGGGCCGCGTCGAGCTCCGTGCGGCTGTCGGCGATCATAGACTGGATGGCCTGGCGGTTCGCGATGGGCTCGCCGAACGTGCGCCGGTCCTTCGCGTACGAGATGCCCTCGCGCAGCGCCGCTTCACCGATGCCGAGGGCCTGGCTCGCGATGCCGATGCGGCCTCCGTCGAGCGCCATCATCGCGATCTTGAAGCCGCCGCCGAGCTGGCCGAGGAGCGCGCTCGCCGGGACGCGCACCCCCTCGAAGTGGAGCGCGGTCGTGGAGCTGCCGCGCAGCCCCATCTTCTCTTCGTGCTTGCCGACCGTGAGCCCGGGCGCGTCCCCGTCGACGAGGAAGCAGCTGATGCCCTTCGTGCCCTCCTCGCCGGTGCGCGCCCACACCACGAACACGCCGGCGAAGTCGCCGCTCGTGATCCATTGCTTGCTGCCGTCGATCACCCAGTCGTCGCCGTCCCGGGTGGCGGTGGTGCGCATCGCGCCCGGATCGCTGCCCGCCTCGGCTTCACTGAGCGCAAACGATCCTGCGCGCAGCTCGCCCCCGCACAGCCTCGGGTTGTAGCGCTGCCGCTGCTCGGGCGTGCCGAAGTGGGCGATGACCTCCCCGACCATGTTCGTCACGGCCATCGTCACCGCGGTGGACGCGCACGCGGCCGCGATCTCCTGCATGGCCAGGCTGTAGGCGACCACGCCCGCCTCGGCCCCGCCGAGCGACTCGGGCACGTTCACCCCGAACAGCCCCAGCTCCGCGAGCCCGTCGAGGATCTCGGCCGGGATCTTCTCGTCGCGATCGATCTGCGCCGCGATCGGCGCGAGCCGATCCTGGGCGAAGCCGCGCGCCGCCTGCTGGACGAGCTTCTGCTCCTCGGTGAGCTCGAGCTGCATGTCAGCGGACCTCGAAGGTGATCTTGGCCGCGTAGGAGCCGGGGTCGGGCATCTCCCAGGCGCGCACCTGCTCGAGGATGCACTCGAGCGTCTCCTCGTCTTCCGCGCTGGGCATGCTGCCGCCCGCCGCCTGCACCGCGCCGCCGGGCGAGATGTAGGCGGTCACCGTGTAGGCGCCGCGCGCGCGGCACTGGCTGGCCAGCCCCGACACCTCGGCCGTCCGCTCGCCCAGCGCCTCGGCGCTCCAGTTGAGCGGCGGTCGGACGTCGTCGGCCGCGTCGAGGCCGAAGCCCCAGCTGAACTCGGCCTCGCCGCCGCGGGGGCGCGGGAAACGCGCGCTGCGGGCCACGTCGAGGATGCAGCGCTCCGCCTCGCGGTCGCCGATGTCCGTGGTGGTCGGGAAGACCCAGGCGACGGTGCCGTCGGTGTGGATCCGGAAGCTCATCCGGATCTCCCCCGCCAGGTACTCCACGTCTCCCATGCGCGCGGAGAAGCAGCGCATGAAGCGGCCCATGCGCGGGTTCATGGTCGACTCGACCTGACCGCGCTCGATGGTGCCCATCAGCCCGGTGATCGCGACTCCGTCTTGCCGCTCCCGCGGCCTCTCCGCTCCGGACGTCGAGGACATCTCGGACCCATCCTGGGTCGACGCGTCACCGCCGCCACATCCCACCGCGAGCGCGAGCGCCACGCCGAAGAGGCTGCCATTGTTGATCTTCATCTTCGTACTGCTCCCCGCTCGACGATCAGCCCTTGAGGGCGTGCGCCGCGATGACGATGCGCTGGATCTCGCTCGTGCCTTCGTAGATCTCGGTGATGCGCGCGTCGCGGTAGTGCCGCTCCGCGTCGTACTCGGTCGAGTAGCCGTACCCGCCGTGCACCTGGATGTTCTGGTGGGCGACCTTGGTCGCGACCTCGGACGCCATCAGCTTGGCCATCGCGGACTCCTGCGAGTGCCGCACGCCCTGGTCCTTGAGGTAGGCCGCGCGCCACGTGAGCAGGCGCGCCGCGTCGAGCTCCATCGCCATGTCGGCGATCTTGAACTGGATGGCCTGCTTGTTGGCGATGGGCTCGCCGAACGCCTTGCGCTCCTTCGCGTAGGCGATCGACTCCTCGAGCGCGGCGCGCGCGATGCCGAGCGCCTGCGCGGCGATGCCGACGCGGCCGCCGTCGAGGGTGCTCATCGCGATCTTGAAGCCCATGCCCTTGTCGCCGAGCTGGTAGGCCTTCGGGACGCGGCAGTTCTCGAAGAACACGGTGCACGAGTGCGCCGCGTGGATGCCGAGCTTGTGGTCGCGCGGCTGCGGCTCGTACCCCGGCGTGTCCTTCGGGATGATGAAGGCGGTGGTGCCCTTGTAGCCGGCGCCGCGCTCGTGGGCGGCGAAGAGGACCATCACGTCGGCGTGCGGCCCGTTGGTGATCCAGTTCTTGGCCCCGTTGATCACCCAGTGATCGCCGTCCTCCTCCGCGACGGTGTCCATGTTGGACGCGTCGGACCCGCTGGCCGGCTCGGTCAGACCGAAGCAGCCGAGCATCTTCCCCGAGGCGAGGGGCGCGAGGAACTCCTTCTTCTGGTCCTCGTTCGCGAACTTCGAGAGGGGATCACAGACGAGCGAGTTGTTGACGCTCATGATCACGGAGGTCGAGGCGCACGCCCGCGCGATCTCCTCCATCGCGAGCGCGTAGCTGACGTTGTCGGCTCCGGCCCCGCCGTGCTCTTCGGGGATCGCGACGCCCATGAGCCCCAGCTCCCCCATCCGGTTCACCAGATCGGACGGCCAGCTCGCCTCGCGGTCCAGCTCGCGGGCTTTGGGCTCGACCTCGTTCTTGGCGAAGTCGCGCGCCATCTGCTGAACCAGTTGCTGTTCCTCGGTGAGCTCGAAATTCATGGCGCGGACCATAGGTCGGGTCGCGATCGTCGGGCAACCCGTACCCGTCCCGGCGCGGCGTCGTAGGGTCCGCCCGGCACCGCATCGTCGGGCCGAGCCCACAGTCGACAGCGCGCCGACCGAAACGGCCAACCGATCGCCGGTGGCACGGTCCCTGAGTTGAACCCAGGGCTGTGGCCCGCATGAATCGCGCTTTCCTTCGCCCCGGTGACGTCGTCGCCGACCGCTTCCGCGTCGTACGGCAGCTGGCCGAGGGCGGCATGGGCTACGTGTACGAGGCCGAGCACGTGGAGCTGGGGCGGCGGGTGGCGCTCAAGATCCTGCAAGGAGACTACGGGCAGAACCCCACGGTGGTCGCGCGCTTCCAGCGCGAGGCGCGCACCGCGGCCGGGATCGGCCACCCGAACATCGTGCAGGTGCTCGACCTGGGGCGGCTGCACGACGGCGCGCCGTACCTCGTGATGGAGTTCCTTCGGGGCGAGGACCTGGAGGCCCCGCTGGAGCGCGGCGAGACGCTCACGCTCGAGCGCGTGTGTGAGCTGCTCGGCCCGGTCGCCTCCGCGCTCGACGCGGCCCACGCCCGGGGGATCTTTCATCGGGACATCAAGCCCGCGAACATCTTCCTCGCGGACACGGGGGGCGGGGAGGTGGTCAAGCTCGTCGACTTCGGGCTCGCCGCGCTGCGGGACGCGGACGTCAAGCTCACCAAGCTCGACATGATCCTCGGGACGCCTCATTACATGGCCCCCGAGGCCGCGGAGGGGAACGCCGCGACCGCCAAGGCCGACGTCTACTCGCTCGCGGCCGTGGCGTTCGAGCTGCTGACGGGACACGTCCCCCACGAGGCGGACAGCGTGGTGGGGATCCTCACCGCGAAGGTCACCGAGACCGCGCCGCGCCTCTCCGACGTGACGATGCGCCCGCTCCCGAGGGCGCTGGACGCGATCTTCGCCGACGCCTTGAGCCGCGACCCCGAGCGTCGGCCCGACACGGCCGGCGCGTTCGTGAAGCGGCTCCGGAGCGTCGCCCAGCGCGAGACCACGGGGCCGGTGGAGCTCCACGCGGTGACCGGACGCGCCTCGACGCCGACCCCCATGCCCGCGCGCTCGCCGCTCAGGCGGTCGGACGCGGAGACGGCCCCCGACATGATCGCGCCCGCTCCGCCGCGCCGCCGTCGCCCCTGGCCGCTGATCGCCGCGCTCGCGCTCGGCGCGCTCGCGGTGGGGCTGTCGCTCGCGTGGACCCTCTCGAACGAAGCGAACGCCTCGGAGCGGTCCGGATCCTCGCCTGACGGGACCCCGCCTCGAGAGACCGAGCCCGCACCGGCCGCATCGACACCCGCGGCCCCGATCCCCGCGGCCGCCCCGACTCCTGCGGCCCCGACACCTGCGGCCCCGACACCCGTGACCCCGGGCGCGACCCCGGGCGCGGCCTCGAGCGTCGCGCGGTCCGCGCGAAGGCTCGGCGCGGAGCGCGAACGCGCGCCCGCCCGCGCCGGCTCATCCCCCACAGCCCCCCGAGGCGGCGGCGCGTCCAGCCCGCCGGGCGCAGCGCTGATGGAGCCACCTTCGCCGGCGCCGCCGGACGAGCGAGTCGATGACCTGCTCCGGGACGCGCAGCGCGCGCTGCTCCGCGGCCAGCTCTCCACGGCGGAGCGTCTCTTCCGCGAAGCCTCCTACTCGGACTCCAGCCGCGCGGAGGTCTGGCGGGGACTGGGCGTCACGTACGAGCGGCTGGGCCGCGCCCCGGAGGCGGCGCGCGCGTATCGCCGCTTCCTACGCGTCGCGCCCGCCGCTCCCGAAGCGGGCGCGGTGAGGAGCCGTCTGGAGCAGCTGGACAGCTGAGCTCAGCGCGGGAGCTCGGTGGGCGTCACGGCGCCGAGCGAGACGCCGGCCGACGGCTCGTCGACCGCCGCGCAGCCGCGGATGAGCGCGAGCGCGACCAGGGTGACGAGGATCACCTCCCTCGCCGTGATCTGAACTCGGGCCACCGCGCGCATCGCATCCGGATGTCGCAAGTGACGTGCCGTGCGCGCTGCCGTGAGATCCACCACGCCTGCGGCGCAGAAAAGTGTGCGGCACGCCGCACAGGCACACGGGCGCCCCAGTCGAGGCGCGCCCTCGGAGTGCCGACTCAGCGAATGGCGCGGCGCGCGCGAGCGGCGAAGGCGCCCTCCGGCGCGAGCTCCAGGTAGCGCTCGTACGAGGCCCGCGCGTCCGGGCTGTTCTCACCCGCCAGCGCCTCGCCCAGGAAGAAGTGCGCCTCCGGAGGCGCCGCCTCGCTCTCGATCGCGCGCCGGAGCGCGGTCCGCGCGTCTTCCTCCCCCGACCGGCCGCGCAAGAGGTGCGCGCGGCCCGCCAGGGTGTGAATTCGTGCGTGCATCGCCGGCGGCCGGATGCGCTGCTCGAGGACGCGCTGCGCCCGCCCGAGCAGCTCGAGCGCGTCGTCCTCGCGCTCGCTGCGCACGGCGAGCTCCGCCTGTCCCACGAGCGCCTCCGGCAAGCCCGCGTCTGCCTCGAGCGCGGCCGCGTAGGCCTCCGACGCGGGCTCCGCCTGCCCGACCGCGAGGAGCGCGTCGGCGTAGAGGGCCAGCACCGAGGGGGCCGGGCTCTCCCCGCGCGCGAGCGGCTGCAGCGCCTGCACGGCTTCGCCGTTGCGCCCCTGCGCGATGGCGAGCCGCGCCGCGGTGATGCGCGCGGACGGCGCCTCGCGGACGTCGTCGGTCAGCGCCTCGAGCTGCACCTGGGCGTCGTCGAGTCGGCCGAGGCCCACGAGCGCCTCCACGCGACCGAGGCGCCCCGCCACGGTCACCGCGCGTCCGCTCGTCGAGCGCCCGGAGCGCGCGAGGCTCGTGTAGAGCGTGTCCGCCGCCTCGAAGCTGCCCATGTCGAGCAGGAGGCCGCCCAGCGCGAGCTTGGCTTCGGTGTGCTCGGGCGTCAGCTCGAGGGCGCGCCGCAGGGCCGCCTCGGCGCCCTCCGCGTCGCCGGCCATGCGCTTGGCGCGGCCGAGCAGATAGTGCCCCTCCGCGTGCTCGGAGTCGGCGCGGACCACCTGGTCGAGCGCCTCGACCGCGGTCTCCGGCTCGTAGAGGGCGAGCGCCGCCTCCCCGAGGGCCAGCGCGGCGCTCGGATCCCCCGGCGCCTCGCGCACCAACGCGCGCGCCTCGGACAGCATATCTTGCGCCTGTCCGAGCCCGACGTGCGTGCGGATGCGGAGCGCCTGCACCCCGACCCCCGGGTCCTCGGTCCCCTCGACGTAGGCGTCGAGCCCC
>SHBB01000215.1 GCA_004213565.1 Sandaracinaceae bacterium | reverse complement strand
TCCCGCTGCCGTTCCCGCTGCCGTTCCCGTTCCCGTTCCCGTTCCCGTTCCCGTTCCCGTTCCCGCTGCCGTCCCCGCTGCCGTCCCCGCTGCCGTTCCCGCCGGTGTTCCCCGAGAGCCCGATCACGAACGGTTGTCGAGCGCGGCCCCGCGAAGGGCGCCGCCGGGCTCGAGCGCCGGCGGATGCGGGCGACGGAACGACGAAGGCCCGCCGAAGCGGGCCTCCTGTCGAACCGGACGCGCCGACGCTACTGCGCGGCTTCAGGGTTGTTGAGCTCGCGGAGCTTGTTCCGGGCCTCGTCCGATCCGGGTCCTCCCTGGTCGCGCGCCGCCATCAAGAGGCCGCGCTCGTCCATCGACGCCAGCACCTGCGCCGCCAGGGTGCGCAGCTCCGCGTCGTCGCCGCGGAGCGCGTTCCAGATGCGCTCGCGGATCTGACGCGGGGTCATTCCGTCGTGGCCGTCCCAGCCGCTCTTCAGCCGCTGGATGAGGTGGTTCCAGACGTAGCCGTGGCGGTTGTCTCCTTCGCCCCGGTTGAGGATGTGGGCCACCCGCAGGCGCCGCCAGACCTCGCCGGACTCGAAGTTGCCGCCCGTGATGAGGTTGAACGCGTTGCTCTCGTCGTCGCGGATGCTGAAGAGCAGCACCTGCTGGAGCTCCGGGTTGCCGGCGAGGGCCTCGAGGAGCGCGCGGGCGTTCTCGGCGCTGCCGCCGAGCACGATCATGAACGCGGCCTCGCGCTGCGTGCCCTCGTTGGCCAGCATCTGCGCGACGCGCTGATCGAGCGAGGGATCCGCCGCGTAGCCGACCGCGAGCGACGCGGCGCGCTTGACGTCGGGCGGGGTGTCGGCGCTCGCGACGAGCTCCATCAGATCCGCCGCCACGTCCTGCGAGGGGTTCTGCCAGAGCGTGCCGACGTAGTAGCGCTTGGCGACCTCGTCGAGCTCCGGGTCGCGGAGCTTCTCGAGGACCTGGGCGAGCACCTCGGGGGTCGCGATCGCGCCGAGCGCGAGGCCCGCGTCCTGACGCAGACGCCGGTCGTCGAGGGGATCCTCGATGATCTCCATCAGCGCCTCGGCCGCGTCCGGGCGGCCGTAGCGTCCGAGCGCGCGCACCGCCGCGGTGCGGTTCATGAAGGGGACCTCGTTCGCCACCGAGGGCTGCGAGAAGTCCGTGTCGCCGCGCGGGATCATGCGGAGCAGGCGGTCGTAGGCCGGGTCGTAGTCGAGGTCGGCGAGGGCCGCCGCCGCGCTCGCGACGTCGTCGCCGTCGAGGCGCCGCTCGATCACGGCGCCGACGTGGGTCGCGCCAGTCGTGCCGAGCGCGCGCAGGATGTTCGCGCGGCGCGCGAGGTAGCGCTCCTCGTTCTCGAGCATCGCGACGAGGCCGTCGGCCGCGTTCTCCGCGCCCAGACGCTGGAGCTTGGAGAGCGCCTCGCGCGCGACCGTCAGGTCGAGCCCCTCGGCGAGCTCGATGAGGGCCGGCACCGCTCGCGCGTCGCCCAGCTCGGCGAGCCCGAAGGCCGCGCTCTGCTTGATCTCCTCGTCCTCGTCGGAGACGTACTCGGCGAGCGTGTCGGCCGCGCGCGGATCGTGGCTGTCGCCGATCATCGCGACGAGCTCGCGCCGGATCTCGATGTCCTCGGCGCCCGCGAGCAGCGCGGCGATGCCCGGCGCGCCGACCGTCTTGCGGAGCGACTCGAGCACCGCGGTGCGCATGCGCGGCTGGTTCTCCAGGATGCGGAAGAGCGGGCCGCCCGCGCGCGGGTCGCCGGCCCGGCCGAGGCCGGACGCGATGGAGCGGAGCACGTTCTCGTCCGGCTCCTCCCGACCGAGCTCGAAGTCCGTCATGCGGCTGAGCGGGTCGATCACGTCGGGCGAGCCCGTCTCGGCGAGCGCCGCCGCGGTGAGGGTCCGGACCGACGTCTCCTCGTGGTTGAGGAGATCGTTGCTGCTGAGCCGCTCCGGGCCGAGCACGTCGCTGATCACGCGCGGGTCGAAGCCGGGCTGGCCCTGGAGGCGGCCCGAGCTGAACTCCTCGATGATCGCGTCGGCCGCGGCCGACTCACCGAGCACCGCCAGCGCCCAGACGACGGCCGCGCGGGCGCCGGTCGGGGCGTTCGGGAGCACCGCGAGCAGGCGGGGCTTCGCGGGGTCCGCCTCCGGCGAGCCGATCGCGGCGAGCGCCCGAGCGGCCGCGGTGACCACGGTCGGGACCTCGGAGTCGAGCTGGTCGATGATCACCGGGACCGACTCGGCGTCCTCGTACTCCGCCATCTTCTGCAAGATGCGGATCTTGACGTCCTCGTACTTGGTGTCCGGGAGCATCCCGCGGATGCGCTGGAGGAAGTCCTCGCGGTCCGAGGCGTTCTCCTGCGCGTCCTGATAGGCCATCCAGCGCGCGTTGTAGGCCTCGTTCTGCTGCCACCAGACGACGCCGACGCCGCCGACGCCGAGGATGAGGACGAGCAGCACGGCCCACCCCCAGATCGGGGTGCGGCTGCCCATCTTGGCCAGAGCGTCGTCGTCGCCGAGCGGCGGGCCGAGGTCCGCGGCCGCGAAGGCGTCATCGCCGGGAAGATCGGGGAGGTCGTCGTGACCGTCGTCCTGCAGGTTCGTATTGGGATCCATCGTGTTCCCCCTCGGGTTCCGTCGGCGGCGACCGCGCCAGCCCGAAGCGCCCGAAATCCGCCGCACGATAGCCAAACCCGCGCCGCGACTTCAACGGCGATGGTCACGTATTGGTCACAGCTCGGCCGCGAGCCCCGGGCCGGCTCCGGGCGTCCAGGAGACGCATGGGCGCAAGTGCGCGAAATCGCTTTTGACCCGGCGAATGGCTTTGATATGCTCGCCCGGGTTCAGGAGGGGTCTGGATGACGAAGTCCGAGCTGATCGATGCCGTGGCGCGGCGGTCGAAGATCACCAAGAGCCGGGCCGAGCAGGTGGTCAACTGCATCTTCGAGACGATGACCGCCTCGCTCGAGCGGGGGGAAGGCATCGAGATTCGGGGCTTCGGCAGCTTCACGGTGCGCAGGTACAAGGCCTACGACGGTCGCAACCCGCGCACCGGTGAGACGGTGCCGGTGCCGCCGAAGCGGTTGCCCTTCTTCAAGGTCGGCAAGGAGCTCAAGGAGCTCGTCAACGAGGGCTTCGATTTGCCCTCGGATGACTCCGACGACGACGACGACGACTGAGTTTCAGGAGGCCGAGCAGCGCGTTAGACGCGCGCCTTCTCGAGCACCTGCGGCAGGAGCGGCGCGGCCGCGTCGATGTCATCGAGCATCGCGTCCGCCGGCGTCTTCCCGTTCTGGATGAGCGCCTTCAGCTTCGAGAGGTGAATCCGCTCGTCCTCGCCGCGACGGTTGAGCGCGCCGAGCCGCTCCAGGCCCGCCTCGCTGATCGCGAGAAGCTCGTTGGCCCACTCCCCGACCTCGCGGCCCGCGAGCGTGGCGCGCAGTCCGTCCTTCGCGATGCCGGCGCGCGCCGCCTCGACGCCGTCGTGGTCCAGCCCGCTCACCAGCGTCTCCGCCGCCGCGAGCGCCTCGTCGTCGTAGAGGAAGCCCTTCGCGAGCGCGGGGAGGGCGCAGACCATCGGGGTCGGCTGCCCGTCCGCCCCGCGCACCTCGAGCGTCTTCTTGAGCCGGACCTCGGGGAAGAGCGTGTTGAGGTGCGTGAGCCAGTCGTCGTAGGTCGCGGTGAGGCCGCTCTTGCCGTCGCGCATGAAGGCGCGGAAGGTCTGGTCGGTGTTCGGCACGATCTGGCTGCCGCGCTTGATCAGGAACATGGGCACGTCGAGCGCCCACTCGACGTAGCTCCGGTAGCTGAAGTCGTCCGCCCACGCGAAGGGGAGCAGGCCCGAGCGATCCGGGTCGACCTCGAGCCAGACGCGGCCGCGGTGCGTCACCTCGCCCGACGGAGCCCCCTCGACCCAGGGGCTGTTCGCGAACATCGCGGTCACGATGGGCGAGAGCGCGAGCGACACGCGGGTCTTGCGGGTGGCGTCGGCCTCGTCCTGGAAGTCGAAGTTGGCTTGCACCGTACAGGTGCGGCGCATCATGTCGAGGGCCAGGGCGCCCTTCGTGGGCAGGTACTGCTTCATCACCCCGTAGCGGAGCTTCGGCACCCACGGCAGGTCGGCCTGGCGCGCGAAGGGGTGAAAGCCCAGCCCCAGCCAGCCGATGCCCAGCTCGTCCGAGATGTCCCGCAGCTCCGCCATGTGCCCGCGGAACTCCGCGCAGGTCTGGTGGATGGTGCTGAGGGGCGCGCCGCTGAGCTCGAGCTGCGCGCCCGGCTCCAGCGTGATCGTCGCGTCGCCGCGGCGCAGCATGATCACCTCGCCGCCCTCGTGCTCGCGCTCGGCGAACCAGCCGTGGCGGTCGCAGAGCTCGAGCAGGACGGACTGGATCCCGCGCTCGCCCTCGAACGGGACGGGGCTCCCGTCCGCGACGTAGACGCCGAACTTCTCGGCCTCGGTGCCCACCCTCCAGCGCGATCGCGGCTTCTCCGCCTCGTGGAAGGGGCGGAGCAGGTCGTCGAGTCCGGAAACGGGGCGGCTGTCTTCGTTCGTCGTCAGGGCATCCTCCTCGCCGTTGACCGCGACGTCGGCCGCTCATACGCTCTCGGCCCACGCGCGTCTAGGCGCAGCCCAGGACCTGGAGAAGTGAGTGAGCAGCCGACGCACGGACGGCACCATCGGCCCCGAACTCGTGGTTCACGGGAGCCTCCACGGCAAGTCCGATCTGCGGATCGACGGCGCCTTCGACGGTGAGCTGCGGCTCGAGGGGGCCCTGCTGGTCGGCCCCGAGGGCCGCGTGACGGCCCCCGTGGAGGTGGCGGATCTCGAGCTCGAGGGTGAGCTGCGGGGCGACGTGATCGCCTCACGCACCGTGGCGGTTCGCCCCGGAGGGCGGCTGATCGGCGACGTCCGCGCCCGACGGATCGCCGTCGACGACGGGGGCGCGCTCGAGGGCGGGATCGAGATGGACTTCGATCTGCCGGGAGAAGAGGCGTGAGCCGGACGTCCGTGCTGCCCGCCGGGGTGACGCTGGTCGGGGCCATCGAAGGCGCCGGCGATCTGGTCGTGGCGGGGACGGTCGAGGGCCCGATCGAGCTCGAGGGCGGTCTCGTCATCGAGGAGGGCGGGCGCGTCGACGGCGACGTGAGCGTCACCACGCTGATCGTGCGCGGTGTGCTCACGGGCGACGCGGCGGCCCGGGAGACGATCCGGCTCGAGGGGAGCGCGATGGTGGTCGGAGACGCGGTGGCGCCGCGGGTCCACATCGTCGACGGCGCACGCGTGCGCGGGCGCGTCCGGATGAACGGGGAGCCGATGGTCCCGAAGGCGGTGCGCCGCGCGCCGTCGTCCGCGGGCAAGCGGCGCGCGCCCGAGCCGGCGTCCAGCCCGGCGGTGTCGTCCGAGCGAGACCGGGCGCCCGAAGACGCGCCGACCGGTCACATCCGACGCGAGCACGTGCCGCCTCAGCTCGCCCGCGACGACGACGAGGCCATCGCGCTCGAGGGGGCGCCCACCGCCGTCGGCGCGCCCGCCGCGCTCGACGAGGACGGTCGGCGCCCGCGCCGCAAGACGCGCTCGAAGCCGCAGCCCTCGGAAGGAGACTCGAACGGAGACGAGGGGCGTCGCTCGAAGCGTCGTCGTCGCGGCCGTCGCCGCGGAGGGCGAGACCGGGGCGACGGCGAGCGCACGACGGCCCCGGGCGATCGTCCAGCCGAGCCGACGCGGACCGCCAGACCGGCCGAGCCCGAGACGCGGGCCGCCGCCCCGAAGGAGGAGACCCCCGCCGAGCGCGCGCCGCGCAAGCGTCGGCGCCCGCCGGCCCCCAACATGCCCACGGTCGGACGGCAGAAGGCGAAGCGCAAGGACCGCTCGGACGCCACCCCGTCCTCGTGAAAGCACCCATGGCCGCGACGACCGACCGACTGCTCAGCCTCCTGCGCACGCACAGCTACGCCAAGAAGAAGGTCGTGCTCGCGAGCGGCAAGGAGAGCGACTTCTTCATCGACTCCAAGCAGACCGTGCTGAGGGCGGAGGGGCACGCGCTGGTGGGCGTGGCCATGTTCGAGGCGCTCGAGCGCTTGCCCGTCCGGCCGGACGCGGTCGCGGGGGTCGCCCTCGGCGGCTGCCCGCTCGCGTCGGCCGTGTCGCTGATCTCGCACCAGCGAGGCGCTCCGCGCGACGCGCTCTACGTGCGCAAGGAGGCCAAGGACCACGGGAGCCGGCGGCTGATCGAGGGGGACGATCACCTCGCCGAGGGCGCCGCCGTCGCGGTGCTCGAGGACGTGGTCACCACGGGCGGCTCGACCCTGAAGGCCATCGGCCAGCTGAAGGCCGCGGGCTACGCCATCGCGGGCGTGATCGCGCTCGTCGACCGGCGCGAGGGTGGCGCAGAGAACCTGCGCGAGGCGGGGGTGCCCTTCGTGGCGCTCTACGGCCGGGAAGACTTCACGGATGACGCGTAGCGCCGCGCCGATCGCGGCGCTCCTGGCCGCGCTGACCCTGGCCGCGTGCGGGACCACCGCCGTGTCGATCCGGCCGGCCGCGCGCTCGTTCACGCCGGACGACTACGACGACATCTACGGCCGCTGGACGCGCGCGGAGGACGAGTTCGCGTTCGGCCGCCTCGAGGACATCCTCCACGTCACCGCCACCTTCGAGTCGTGGGAATTCCGCTGGGCCTACGTGATCCGCTACGCGGCCGACTACACGTTGCAGACGGAGGAGCGCACGCGGCTGCTCCGGTCCAGCCTGGCCGACGCGCAGGAGCGCCACCGCTTCTTCGTGACCATGATCGGCAACCGCTACCGCGAGAGCGACCTGACGGACGAGCGGAGCGCGTGGCGCGTCCTGCTCGTCGACGCCTCCGGCCGGCAGGTGCGCCCCATCGAGGTCACCCACCTGCGCCGCCCCGGGGCGGCCGAGCGCGTGTACTTCCCGTCGATCTCCGTGCATCGGCAGACCTTCCGGATCGCGTTCCCCACCCAGCACCCGGACGGAACTCCGGTGATCTCCCCCGACGACTCACACGTCGTTCTCCGCTTCACGGGGGCCGAGGGGAGGGTGGATCTGCGCTGGGACATCGACGCGAGCGCGCCCGCCGCCCCCCCGCTCGTCATCGAGTGAGAGCCCCTCCGGACCGGCCGGCGTTGACAGGCGAACGAGCGCCTCGATATCGTCCGCTACGATCCGTCTCGGGCCGTCGAGGCGACGGGTTTCATCGGGGCTCTCTCTCGGAGTCGGCCCTTCGACGCAGCTCCACTGTGCTTTCCGGGAACACTGTGCTTTCCGGAACGAACGAGCTCTCGCAGAACGAGCTCTCGGACGGCGGGATTTCGCAGGGAGCGTGTCGGAGCCGGCGCGCGGGGAGGGGAGGCGACACATGGACAGGAAGAACATCATCATGCTGCTCACCGGGATCTCGATCTCGGTGGCCATCTTCGTGGGATGCCACGCGAGCGCGGACGATCCCGCGGGACAGGCGGAGGAGCTCTCCGATCCGGTCCGCCGCGAGAACGCGGTCGATAACCTGAACCGCCTCTACACCCAGGCGCTCTCGGCGGCGGACAACGACCGCAGCGTCGAGACGATCACGGGTGAGGACGGGCGGCAGCGGCCGGGCCCGAAGGCGATCGCCGACGCCTCCATCGAGGCGCTCGTGCAGACCTACGTGAACAACCCCGACGCGACCCAGATCGGCGAGCGCATCCTGCGGCTCCTGGTGGAGATGCAGGACCCCCGCTCGATCCCGGCCCTCATCGAGGCGCTCGAGTGGCGCGCGGAGACGACCGAGAACCACGCGATCGCCGCCGCGCAGGCGCTCGAGCGCATGGAGATCCCGGACGACCAGAAGGGGCCGGTCATCGAGGCGCTCTCGCAGGCGCTCGACCGCGTGCAGCAGGCCCGCGGCATCGACAACCGGATGCGCATCGGCTTCATCCGCGCGCTGGGCGCGCTGGAGGATCGCCGGGCCACGCCGATCCTCACCAAGATCGCGACCCGCATCAACGAGGACCAGAACTTCCTCATCAACCGGATGGCGGCGGAGGAGCTGGGCACGCTCAGCGATCCGGCCGCGGTCGATGACATGATCAAGGGCCTGTTCCTCTTCGCGCCCAACCGCCCCGACATGCGCATGAACGACGTGGCCGCGCAGGCCCTCGTCCAGATCGGGCGTCCGGCGTACGACCCCCTCGTCGCCACGCTGCGCGGCGAGAACGAGGTCGCCACCCGCATCGCGACGAACTTCATCGGCGCGGTCCGCCAGGTGAACGAAGAGGCGGCGGGCAAGATGGATCCCGAGACGGAGGTCGTGAACGAGGCCTGCCGCGCCATCGGTCAGCTCGGCTTCCGGGAGGGGATCGACCCGCTCATGAGCCGCGTCACGCCGCTGACGGAGATGAGCCCGGGCGACATCGGCGAGGAGCAGCGCGCGGAGATCACCCGCGCGGTCACCTGCGTCACCTCGCTCGTGCAGCTCAACCGCGAGGAGTCGGACACGCCGCGCCTGCGGCAGGCGCTGATCGACACCTACGGTCACATCCCCGAGGACTGGCCGCCGGAGGCGCCCTACACGACGCGCCTGCAGATCATCGCCGGCATGCAGCACACCTTCGACCCGGGGCTGCTGGACTTCCTCCACGACATCGCGGGGGACCGCGACGCGCTCGCCGACTTCCGGGCCGTGGCCTTCATCGCCGAGGCGATGCTCGCCGGCCGCGAGCAGGTGGCGCGGCTCCGCAGCACGACCACCGCGGAGCCCGAGGGCGGGCAGCTCCGGACCCGCTTCGAGGAGTTCGGCCCGGCGCTCGACACGGCGCAGGAGTGCGGCGACAACCTCCAGTGCTACATCGGCAAGCTCGCCGACGACAACGCCATGGTCGTGCGCAAGGCGGCCTACATGATCGCGCGCTACGGGCGCGGGAACGCCGACGCGATCGCGCCGCTCATCGAGCACCTCGACCACGACGACACGCAGGTGCGCGGCGACGTGCTCTACGCGATCGACTGGATCGCCACCTCGGGCAGCGCCGAGGCGGTGGCCGAGATCGACCGCATCCGCGAGGCCGAAGAGGGCCGCTCGAGCTGGAACCAGGTCAAGGAGCTGGCGATGGCGGTGCGAGCGCGTCTCCAGGCGCGCACAGGCGGCTGAGCCCCTCTCGGGGTCGAAAGCAGGGACACGGTGATTCGACTCGAGGTCGTCGAAGGACAGGACGAGGCGCGTCGGATCGAGTCGAACGAGGACATGCTTCGACTCGGCCGCTCGGACTTCAACGAGCTCGTGCTGAGCGAGTGGCACGTCTCCGGTGAGCACGCGTCGATCGTGCTCGCCGGGGCGAGCTACGTGGTCCGGGACCACAACAGCACGAACGGCACGCGCATCGAGCGGGGCGGCGACACCATCGACCTGGCCGACGACGACGCGCGCGAGGGCGAGCTGCGCGACGGCGACCTGCTGTTGCTCGGGGACCGCGAGCGCCCGGTGCGGATCAAGGTGACGATCGGCGACGAGCCCGACGACGCGCGCATCGTCTCGCTCCGCAAGGTCGACGAGCTGGCCGAGGTCGAGGCGACGGTCGGGGCCGACCGACAGGTCCTGCAGAGCCTCTACGAGTCACAGAAGCGCATCG
Organism: Sandaracinaceae bacterium; assembly: GCA_004213565.1. Classification (GTDB taxonomy): domain Bacteria; phylum Myxococcota_A; class Polyangia; order Polyangiales; family Sandaracinaceae; genus JAVJQK01. The sequence continues at coordinate 4,458 of SHBB01000215.1, read as the reverse complement.
GGAGCGCGATCGATCTGGACGACGTCATCGACGTGGTGGCGGAGCAGGTCTTCCGGTTCCTCCCCCGCGCCACGCACGTCACGGTGGCGCTGCGCGAGGTGGACGCGCGCCGCAAGAAGAACAAGTCGGCGCGCTACGTGCCGGTCGGCACCCGGGTGCGGGGCGGCGCGGACAGCGAGACCATCCCGATCACGCGCAGCGTCTTCAAGAAGGTCGTCGCCGAGCGCGCGGCGGTGCTCGCCGCCGACGCCAAGCGTGACGTGGGCGAGACCGCGTCGATCATGGGCGCCCAGATCGAGTCGACCATCGGCGTGCCGCTCTGGCACGGCGACGAGGAGATCATCGGGGTGCTCCAGGTCGACAACCGGGACGCGAGCGGCGTCTTCCGGGAGCGTGACCTCGACATCCTCGCGCTCCTCAGCCAGTCGGCGAGCCAGGCCTTCGCGCACGCGCGGCTGGTCAATCGCCTGCGGGCGGCCGAGGAGAGCCAGCGCAACGAGAACGTCTACCTCAAGCGCCGGGAGCAGGGGCGCCGCTTCGACGGGATCATCGGCGAGGCCGCGGGCATGAAGAAGCTCTTCGAGCAGCTCCGCAAGGTGGTCGACACCCGCGTGACGGTGCTCGTCGAGGGCGAGACGGGGACGGGCAAGGAGCTCATCGCGAGCGCGGTGCACTACTGGTCCGAGCGCCGCGACGCGCTCTTCATCGCGCAGAACTGCGCCGCGATGCCCGAGAACCTGCTCGAGAGCGAGCTCTTCGGCCACAAGAAGGGCTCCTTCACCGGCGCGACGGACGACAAGAAGGGGCTCTTCGAGCTCGCCGATGGCGGCACGCTCTTCCTCGACGAGGTCGGGGAGATGCCTCTCAACCTGCAAGCCAAGCTGCTGCGCGTGCTGCAGGAGGGCGAGATCCGCCCCATCGGTCACAACCAGACGAAGCGGGTCGACACGCGCATCGTGGCCGCGACGAACCGGGACCTCGAGAAGGAGGTCGCCGAGGGGCGCTTCCGCGAGGACCTCTACTATCGGCTCAAGGTCTTCCCGATCACCGTGCCTCCGCTGCGCGAGCGCCGGGAAGACATCCCGCTGCTCGCCGGCCACTTCCTCAAGAAGTACGCGAACGAGTTCGGTCGGACCGTGCGCGGCTTCAGCCAGCAGGCGATGGAGCTGCTCGCCAGCTACAAGTGGCCGGGCAACGTGCGCGAGCTGGAGAACGAGGTGCAGCGCCTCATCATCCAGATGGACGACGGCGGCTTCGTCGAGCCCGAGCACGTCAGCCCTCGCATCCGGCAGGTCGAGAACGTCATCGACAAGGTCGCGCCCAAGAAGGGCACGCTCAAGGAGATGATGGAGCAGGTCGAGAAGTGGATCCTGCTCGAGGCGCTCAAGGAGCACGACAACAACAAGAGCCAGACCGCGCGGACCCTCGGGATCACGCGTGAGGGGCTGCACAAGAAGTTGAAGAACTTCGGGTTGTAGTTTTTGGGCGGGGCTTTTCAAGCCCCTCCCCCCCGTTGCGCCGGCGCAACGATGTTCGCTTCGGGCGCTGCGCGCCCTGCGCGAACATCGCTGCGCCGCGCTCCGCGGGGCCCCCCCAACCCAAGTCGGGCGACTGGCGTCGCCCGTGTCCCGCGCTCCGCGCGTGAGCCACGCGGCTCGCGCTTTCGCTTCGCGAAAGCTGGCCGCCCGCTGCCGCGGGGGACCTGGGGGCGCGACCTCGCTTCGCTCGTCGCTCCGGACGCGACCTCGCTTCGCTCGTCGCTCCGGACGCGACCTCGCTTCGCTCGTCGCTCTGCGACCGCGACTTCGCTCGTCGCTCTGCGACCGCGACTTCGCTCGTCGCTCTGCGTCCGCGACTTCGCTTCGCTCGTCGCTCTCCGACCGGCTTCGCTCGTCGCTCTCCGGCGCGACCTCGCATGGCCGTCGTCGGGGGACGCGCGCTCGCTCGTCGCTCGCGCGACTTGGGGGGAGGCGGGTCAGCCGTGGTTGCCGCGGGGGTCGATGACGACGGTGGCGTCGTCTTCCCAGTCGGCTTCTTCACTGGGGTCGGCTTTGGGGGTGGTGCCGGTGCGGCCCGTGGGGTTGTAGGTGGTGGGGCCGTCGTCCCAGTCGTCGGTCTGGAGGTCCACGGGCTCCATGTCGGGGCCGGGTGGGGCGGGGTTGGTGTCGCGGTCTGGCTCGCCGTCGTCTTCGACCTCCGCGACGTCGTCGGGGCCGAACTGCTGGGTGGGGAAGTCGTCTTCGTAGAGTCCGACGGGGACGCTCGGGAGGGAACGGACGGCGGCGGGGACGGTGCCGGAGGACTCGGGCTGGCGCGGCTCGGGCATCTGGGTCGGGGAGAGCGCGTCCTCGAGGCCGGGCGGGCGATCCGTCGGGTGATCGTCGAGCTGGATCACGCCGTCGTGCGTGGTGGCGTCGTCGAACGCGGGGGGCGTCAGGGTCTCCGACTCCTCGAGGGGAGGCGGCGCCAGGATCGGGTCGGCCGGCGGAGGAGGGATCTCCTCGCGCATGCGCGGCGGGCGGTGTGTCGGGCGCGCCTGCACGGTCTGCATGGGCGCGGGCGAGGTGCGGGCGGGCGGGGGCGCGGTCACCGGCTCGGGCGGCCCCATCGAGGCAAATGGGGGAAGGTCCGCGTCCGGCGCCGGCGCGACGTCCGGGAAGGCCTCGCGCACGTAGTTGCGCAGGCTGCTGGTCCCGGCGTAGCGGCCCGAGCCGTAGACGAAGGTCTGCAAGTCGTCGTGCAGCTCGAGGGCGGTCTGGTAGCGCTCGTCGCGCTCCTTCGCGAGCGCGCGCTGCACGATCGCCTCGAGCTCGGGCGGCACCTCGGGGTTGAGGGGCTGCATCGGCGGGACCTTCGCCTCGTAGACGCGCCGGAGGGTCTCCATGTCGCTCGGCCCGAGGAAGAGTCGCTCGCCGCTCAGCAGCTCGAAGAGCACGATGCCGAGGCCGAAGACGTCGACGCGGTGGTCGATCTCCTCGCCGCGCAGCTGCTCGGGGGACATGTACGCGAGCTTGCCCTTCACGACGCCGGCCTGGGTCTGGACCATGCGGCCGCGGGCCTTGGCGAGGCCGAAGTCCGCGACCTTCACCTCGCCGTCGAAGCCGAGGAGGACGTTCTGCGGGCTGACGTCGCGGTGGATGACCTGCAGCGGCTCGCCGCGAGGGCCGGTCGCGAAGTGAGCGTGGTGCAGCGCCTCGCACATCTTCATCACCACGTGGCAGGCGATGCCGATGGGGGTGCGGCCCGCGCGCTCCTTTTCGTAGTCGTAGAGGGCGCGCAGGTCCTTGCCCGCGACGAACTCCATCGCGATGTAGAGCGTGCCCTCGGCCTTGCCGAGGTCGTGGATGGTCACGATGTTCGGGTGCTGGAGGCGCACCGCGATCTTCGCCTCGTCGATGAACATCTTGACGAAGTCGTCGTCCTCGACGAGGTGCGGGAGGATGCGCTTGATGGCGACCAGGCGCTCGAACCCTTCGGCGCCGAAGATCTTCGCCTTGAAGACCTCCGCCATGCCCCCGACGCCGATGCGCTCGACCAGGAGGTATTTGCCGAATTTTGCCGGTTGCTGGACGCTCAATGGCCCCGTGACCTCTCTCGGCAGCGTGCCGGCTTCGGTGCCGTCGGGTCAAGCCACCACGTGCGCTTCCGCTGGATGATGACGCCCGGAAATCACGGCGTTAGCATGCCCCGCATGGGGCGCGCGTTACGGGATGGTTCCGGGCTGTTGGCGGTCGCATGCGGCCTGGGCGCGCTCGGCTACGGCGTGGTCATCTTGCGCGAGCACGACTACCTCTCGGCCATCCTCGTGCTCGTGACCGGCCTGGCCGTCCTCCGGGCCGGCGTGGAGCTGCTGCGCCCCACGGTCGGCGAGTGACGGGGCCCGGTTTGACGGAGCGCGGGTGACGGGGCGCAGAACGGTTGGGCGATCGGTGTCCTCGCGCGGCTCGAGACTGGGGTTCGCCGCCGCCCTCGTGCTCGTCGCCGGTTGCGGCTCCGTGGACGACGTCGACGTCGACGGCGCGAGCGACCCCGCGCACGCTCCCGCGTCCGTGGGGGCCGCGGCGGTCGGCGGACGCGTGGTGTCCACCGTCGACGGGCACCCCATCACCGTCGACCAGGTGGCGGCGGCGGCGCGCGCGGCGGGCGTCACGCCCGAGGTCGCGCTGCGCCGGCTGCAGGACGAGGCGCTGCTCGGGCCGCTCGAAGCGTCCGAGGTTGGCCTGATACGCGGCCTCGAGCTCCGCCGCGTCGATCGCGTCGGGACGGACGCGCCGCTCGACCTCCTCTGCGAGGAGCGCCTGCACCATGACCTGGCGCGCGCCGCGGGCGCCCTCGTGCACCCCCGCTCCGGCTCGCCGCGCCGCGGCCGCGAGCAGCGCCTCGTCCTGCAGCCGGCGCAGCGCGACCTCGGGCGTGACGCCCGCCGCGCGCGCCGCCGCCGCCACCTGGTCGACGGTG
>SHBB01000214.1 GCA_004213565.1 Sandaracinaceae bacterium | reverse complement strand
GGTGGGCTGGACGCAGCCCGAGACGAGCTCGCTGCCGGGCGGCCCGCCGCTCTGGCGGAGCGCGTACGATCCGCCCGCCGGGGCGCGGAGCGCGGAGCACAGGATCCGCGTCTCCTTCTCGCCCCGCGGCGACGCTGGGCCGGTCTCGTTCAGCGACGACACGGTCTATCTCAGCTTCTATCGCCTGATCTTCGGGCTCGCTCCCTCGGACCTGAGCCCGCGCTTCGCGTACCAGCACCCGAGCGACGTGGTGGGCGCGCTGGCCGTGGACGGCGGCGTCATCGTTGCGGACGCGACCGGGGGCGTCACCCTCGTCGGCAGCGACGGCCAGCCCCGCTGGACCACCGACAGCGGCAAGGCGCCCTCCGTGGTCGCGCTCCGGCTCGGCGCCTTCCGCCCGCAGGGGAGCGCGGAGGGACAAGCGCCGCTCCTCGCCGAGCAGCTCCTCTCCGTGGCGCAGAGCACCGACGCGCGGCTCGTGCCCGGGCGCGCCTTCGCGGTCAGCGCGATGGCGGGGCTCGAAGACGAGGCGGTCACGGGGCACCTGATCGTGCTCTGTGACGACCGCTCGATGCCCGCGCCGATCTGGCAGGCGGGCTGCGCCGCGCTGGCCCGTCGCACGACGGGAGGGGCCGCGGTCCTCACCGCGCTCCGCCGTCACGCGTCGTTCCTCGAGGACACGGTCGCGCCCGCGGTCGGACCGCTCGCGACCGTCGCGGCGCGGCTCGAGCTGCGCGAGGCGGTGCCGCTGCTCGTGGGCCACCTGTCCGACCCCGGCACGCGCGCCGACGACCTGCCCGCGCTCGCGGAGGCGCTGGCCGCCTTCGGCGATCAGAGCGCGGCGGGGCCGCTGCGCGACTTCCTGTGGCTCTATCACGCCGAGGCCGACGAGGCGCTCACGCCCGGGCTGGTCGCGGTGGCGCGCGCGCTCGTGCAGCTCGCCGGGCCCGCGGGCCGCGACGACGTGCAGGAGGTCCTCGACGCGCCCTTCACGGCGCCCCCGGTCCGGGCGCCCCTGACGCAGGTCGTCCAGGCGGCCGAGGCCGCGGAGGGCGCCGAGGCGGGGGGCTCAGGGGCGCGGGACGCAGAAGCCGAGAGCGGATCGGAGGGGTAGTGCGCTCGCTTCCCCGCGCGCTGCGGGTCCTGGCCGTGACGCTGGCGCTCTCCTCGGTCGCGATCGCGCAGCCGGACGACGCGCTCGCCGTCGGCGTCGACCCCGATCCGATGGAGCTCGCGCGCGTGGTCCGGCGGGCGGGCGACGACTCGGTGCTCGGGCGACTCGAGGGCTCGCTGACCGCGGTCCGCGCGGCGCCCCAGCTCCCGGCGCCCGAGCTGGCGCTGCCCGCGCTCGTGACGCACGCGGCGGGCCGCGATCCCTGGCTCGCGCCGGCCGCGATGCAGTCCATCCTCGAGATCACCGAGGACCTCGACGCGCACGGGCTCGGGCGACGGGAGGCCGACGCCCCCGCGCTGGCCGCGGAGGCGGAGCGCCTGAGCGCGATCGCGGCGGACGAGACGGCGCGCGCGGATCTTCGGGTCGCGGCGACGCTCGCCGCGGGTCGTCTCCGCGCTCTCGTCGGCGACTGAGCCGAGAGATGAGCCGAGAGATGAGCCGAGAGCCTCAGCCGCGCGCGGCGCTCCACGCCAAGGTCAGCGCGGCCAGCTCCTCCACGCTCAGCGTCTCGGGGCGGCGCGTCGGATCGATCCCGGCGTGCGCGAACATGTCCGCCTCGACGCCGAGCTTCTTGAGCGAGTTGCGGAGCGTCTTGCGACGCTGCTGGAACGCGGCGCGCACGACGGCGCGGAAGTCCTCCGTCTCCTCCGCCCGCGGCGGGTCGAGCGGCGTCAGCTTCACGACCGCGCTGTCGACCTTGGGGGGCGGATGGAACGCGCCGGAGGGGACCTTGACGACCGGCTCGACGCGGAAGCCGGCCTGCACGAAGACGGTCAGCGCGCCGTAGGTCTTGTTGCCCGGGTCCGCGAGGAGCCGATCGCGGACCTCCTTCTGGACCATGATCACGGCGCGGCTCAGCGCGTGACGATGCGCGCAGAGGTTGGAGAGGATCGCGCCGGTGATCGCGTAAGGCAGGTTGCCGGCCAGCGCGACGGGGCCGTGCGCGGCGGCGAGGCCGGCGAGGTCGACGTTGGCCGCGTCGCCGTGCATCAGGCTCAGCTGCTCCACGTGGCCCAGCTCCTGCTGCAGGACCTCCAGCATCTGCGGGTCGGCGTCGATCGCGAGGACGCGCGCGCCTTCGCGGAGCAGCGCTCCGGTCAGCGTGCCGAGCCCCGGTCCGAGCTCCACCGTCTGCTCGTCCGGGCGGGGCGCGAGCGCGCGCGCGATGGCGTCCACCGCGTGCCGCGACACGAGGAAGCTCTGGCTGAACTTCTTCTTCGGGGCGAGCCCGTAGCGTCCGAGGACCCGGCGCGGGTCCTCCCAGTCCGGCACGCTCACGCCGCGCGCCGCCGCGTCGCGCGCTGCGCCTGCACGATCAGGATCCCGGGGCGGTCTTCTCCCGTCGCGCGCACGACCGCGCAGCCGAGCGGGGCCAGCGCCGCCTTGGCCTCGCGCCATCGGCGTGCCTCGGAGCGGCGATAGACGCTGAAGACGTCGCGCTCGAGCGGGGACTCCGGCACGTCGACGAAGGTCGAGGCGTCCGGGACGATCAGCGAGAGCGCGTGGCCGTGCATGCGGAGCAGCTTCGAGGCCTTGACCAGCGGCTCGAGGCTGCCGACCGCGTCGAGATCGCTGAGGAGCACCACGCTCATCGGGGTGCGGCTGGTCCCGCCCGCGGCGCGGAGCGCGTCCGCGAGCCCCGGCCCCTTGGCGCCGTCGCGCGGATCGGGCCGATAGGGGAGGGGGATGCCGCGCACCCGGCAGAAGCGTCGAAAGAGCGAGCCCGCCTTGCTCCCCGCGCGCACCTTGGCGTGGTCCTCGGCGTCCTGGAGCGCGCCTTCGACGTGCCGCACGAGCAGCGCCATGTTCCAGCCGCGCCCGTCGTCGCGGGAGAAGTCGACGCCGTCCTGCTGCCGCACGTACCGGCCGACGATGGCGGTGACCTCCGCGTCGTCGACGTCGGTCAGGTCCTCGTCCACCGCCTCGGTCGCGTCCAGGAGCGCCTCGAAGATCCGGAGCAGCTGCGGGCGACCGTCGTTGGGCGCGACGTGGGTCAGGATCCGCCCGTCCACCGTGATGAGCCCGATCCGATCGCCCGCGTCCAGCGTTCGACGGGCCTCGGCCGCGGCGGCCTCCACCGCGAAGTCGAGCTTGCGCCGCCCCGGCTCTCCGCCCCGCATCGTGCCGCTGACGTCGACGATCACGTAGCGTGTCTCCTGCACCTCCTGCTCGACCTCGCGCACCATCAGGCGGCCGCGCCGCGCGCTCGCCTTCCACGCGATGGACTTGTAGGGGTCGCCCGGCCGCAGCTCCCGCAGCTCCCGCAGCTCCGTGCCGCTGCCGGCCGGGCTGAGCAGGCTCGCGCCGCTGCGCTCCACGGGCAGCCCGGTGATCGTGCGCGGCGCGCTGCGCGTCCGGAGCGCGGCGCGGGGCAGCACCTTGATGACGAGCGGGTTCGGGAAATAGAGCGGCACCTCGAAGAGCCCGAGCGGGCCGGGCAGCGTCACCGCGAGCCCGTGCAGCACCACCCGCCCCGCCGCGGGCGCGACCACGCGGAAGGTGAACTCCGTGCGCGCGTTCGGGCCGAGGGCCAGCACGTCACCGTCCTCGTCCACGCGGCGCGCGCCGCCGGGGGCGAGCGGCTCGAGCCGGCCGAGCATCATGCGCATCGAGCCCCGGTGCCGGAGGAAGCAGCGCACGTCGAAGGGCTTGCCGGGGACGACCGCGCCGCCGCCGGAGCCCGGCTCGGCGTGCGCGAGCCACCACGCGAACTCCAGCCGATGCCGGCGCACGCGGCGGCCGAGGGGCATCGTCATCGCGAGGCAGAGCGCGATCCCGGTCGCCGCCGCGCCGCCGAGCACGACGACCGGCCAGCTGACCGTCAGCGTGCCGAGCGCGACGAGGAGCGCGACGCCCAGGCTCGCGGCCCACGCCGTGCGTGTGGGGATGGGCAGCATCTAGATGTCCTCCATCTAGCGGCCCTCGGGGCGGTGCGGGACCTCGTTCATCGCCTGCTCGACGATGGCCTGGGTCTGCGTGCCCTCCATCTCGGCCTCGGGCGTGAGCACGAGGCGGTGCGCCAGCACGGGCACCGCGAGGCGCTTCACGTCGTCGGGCAGGACGTACCCACGCCCCGCGATGAGCGCCCGGGCACGCGCGGCGCGCACCAGCGCGAGCGAGGCGCGCGGCGACGCGCCGAGGAACAGCCGCGCGTGCTCGCGAGTGAAGGTCGCGAGGCGCACGACGTAGTCGAGGATCGCGTCTTCGACGTGCACGCGATCGACGAGGTGCTGCATGGTCAGGATCTGCTCCGGGGCGAGCAGCTGCTGGGGGCGGGGGCTCCCGTCCGTGAACCGCCGCAGGATGCCGCGCTCGTCGCGCTGGCTCGGGTAGCCGATCATCAGCCGGATGAGGAAGCGGTCGATCTGCGCCTCGGGCAGCGGGTAGGTCCCCGCCTGCTCCACCGGGTTCTGCGTCGCGAGCACGATGAACGGGGAGGGCAGGGGGCGCGTGTCGCCCTCGATCGTGACCTGCTGCTCCTGCATCGCCTCGAGGAGCGCGCTCTGGGTCTTGGCCGGCGCGCGGTTGATCTCGTCGCCGAGCAGCACGTTGGCGAAGATGGGCCCCTCGCGCAGATCGAAGGTGCCCTCTTTGGGCGAGAGCACGTAGGTGCCGGTGATGTCGGCGGGCAGCAGATCGGGCGTGAACTGGATGCGGGCGAAGCGCGCGCCGAGGGTGGCCGCGAAGGCCTTGCACAGAGTCGTCTTCGCCACGCCGGGGACCCCCTCGAGCAGCACGTGGCCGCGCGCGAGGAGGGAGGTGAGCAACAGCTCGGGGACCTGACGGGGTCCGACGTAGACGCGCTGCACCTCGGCCATCACGGCGGCGCTGGTCTCCGCGATGCTGCTCAGGGTCTCGGGCTCGATGGTCTGGGGAGTCATCCGGGCGATTCCAGGCTGGAGAGTAGCCGCTCTCCCTCCGCCACGAGCTGACGGAATCGGCGCTCTCCGATGTGGGGCGCGCCGGGCGGTCGATCTTGGGCCGCCCGGAGCTGGTCGAGCTCGAGCAGCAGGCTTCGCATGCGGGCCACGTCCTCGTCGCCGGCCCCGCGCGCGCGCATCGCGTCCAGCACGTCGCGCAGCAGGGTCCGCTCGCCGAGGGCGAGGTGTTCGAGGATCTCGGCCTCCAGCTCGAACTTGTAGACCAACAGAGGCGCGAGCAAGCTGACCTTCTTGCGCCCGAAGAACGCGACGCGGCCCGCGAACCCGCCGACGGAAGGGGCGCGCGCGAACATGCGCTCGGTCCGATAGGGCGAGCGCCGCGGCAGGGCCCCGAACGCGAGCACGAGCGCGATGGCGGTGAGCGCGAGGGCGGCGATCCGAAGCGCGAGCGGCGGCAGCTCCAGGGTCGCCAGCTGCTCCAGCGCCGTCCGCAGATCGTGCAGCGGACGATCGGCCCCCGGCTCCCCGAAGCGACCCACGACCGGGGTGTCGGGCCCGATCACGTAGAGCGTGCCGCCCCGACCGTCGTCGAGATAGGTCAGCAGGTTCTCCGCGAAGCGGCGGTTGTCACGCAGCTCGAGCATGTTGTCGATGAGCACGCTCGGGTCGGACAGCACCACCAGGCGCCCCGATCCCACGGCCCCCGCGAGCACGAGCGCCTCGCCCTCCGACAGCTCGAAGATCGGCGCCAGCTCGCGGTGGTGCACCATCGCGGGGTGGTTGCTGGCGAGCGCGGCCACGCCCTCGGTGAGGCGGTGACGTCCTCGCGGGCGCGCCAGCAGCAGCTCCGGGTTGCCCCGCATCCGGGACGCGAGCTCGGGGCGCGGGGCGCCGCGATCGATCTGGAACACGTCGAGCAGCGTGTCCCCGGCCCCGAAGTCGTCCGCCAGGGCCACCCGACCTCCGGCGCGCAGGAACGCGGTGATGCCCGACGCGGGCGGCGCCTCACGAGGGTGGAGTATCAAAAGCGAGTCGCCTGGCTGCAGGATGCCGACGTCCAGACGCGCAGGGGCGTCCATGCGCAGCTCACGATCGCGGGCGATCTGCATCAACCGTGACACGGAGTTCCAGGCGTCGCCCTCGAGCGCGTAGTCGGCGTCGGGCTGCGCGTCCGCGCGGGAGATCGCGCCCGCGATCCCGCAGGCGATCACGATCGTGAAGATCGTCGGCCGAATCCCGCGCACGGGGCGAGGATAGCAGGCTGAGCCCGTCCGGCTCTTTCTGTTCGCGGCTGGCGGCGTCGTGGTACACAGCCCAAGACTACGGACCCTTCGCGGGTCATCTTTTACGACGTTGCCACCCTTCGAAGGGCGCGCGAGACGCCGATGAGCTTGGGGAAGCAGACCCGATTGGATATCCTCACGAAGAGCCCCGGGAGGCCCGGAGTGTCGACAGGGGTTTTCAAATGGGGGCGTCGGACCCATCTTACTAGAAGAAACGCGGAGGCGAGCTGAGCCCTATGCTGCCTTCTTTCATCATCGACCAGATTCGACGGCGCGAAGACGACGACCGGCAGCGACAGGACTCGCCGGTGCGTGAGCTGCCGTTGCACCTCCCACTGCCTCGCGACCACGGCCCCGCCGTCTCGGATGACGAGCCGGAGCGCGGTGTGGTCATCATCGACCTGGGCGCCTGACCCCCCACCCTTTCACCGAGCGCTCAGCCTCGTGTGACGTCGCTCCACGCGGCGGCCAGCTCCTCCGGCGTGGGAGGGCGACCTTCGCCGAACCAGCCGGGCGTCTCGCGTCCGTGCAGCGCGTAGTAGCGGGTGCCGGCCACGCCGAGCACCTCGCCGCTGACCTCGCGAGCCTGGTCGGAGGCGAGGAAGACACCGACGGGCGCCACGAACTCCGGCCCCATCGAGTCGGGCGCGATCCCCGTGAACAGGGGGAGCTGCTCGGTCGACCGCGTGCGAGCGGTCGGCGCGATGGCGTTGACCCGGATGGCGTGCTTTCGAAGCTCGATCGCGGCGCTGCGCACCAGCCCCACGATCGCGGCCGAGGTGGCCCCGAGCGCCGATTGGCGCGCGGCCCCGAAGAAGGCCGCCGGACCGGTGTGGAGCACGATCGCGCCCCCGTCGCCCTGATCGATCATGGCGCGCGCGGCGTGGCGGACGAGCGCGAAGCTGCCCTTCACGTGCACGTCGATCATGCGGTCGAGCACCTCGTCGTCCATCTTCATGACGGTGCGATCCAGCGCGAGCCCGGCCGCCCCGATCACGACGTCGAGCCGTCCGTGGGCCTCGAGCGCCCGCGCGACGATCTCGGCCGCGCCGCTCGCCACGTCGGTCGCGTCCGCGCTCGCTTCGCCGCCCGCGCGGTGGATCTCCGCCGCCACCGCCTCCGCGACCGCGGGGTCGTGCCCCGCGCCCAGCAGATCGCAGCCGAGGTCGTTGACGACGACGCGCGCGCCCGCCGACGCGCAGGCGAGCGCGTGGGCGCGCCCGATCCCCCGGCCGCCGCCGACGACGAGGACGACCCGGCCCTCGAGAGGCGCGCTCATGGCCCCACCAGCGCGCTGACCCGGAACACGAAGCCCTGGCCGGCGCTCCAGCGGTCGTTCGAGCCCGCGCCCACGACCCGCCAGTACATCACGAGGGAGTCGTCGCCGCGCGCGGTGTCCGCGAGCTGATCGCCCGCCCCGAACGGGGCGCAGCCGTCGCGCTCGGGCTCCTCCCCCGGGCCGCATGGCCGGCTCTGCTCGGTGCTGTGGAAGAGCCCCACGTAGTGCCCGATCTCGTGGGCGAGGATGTGCCCGACCAGGCGCGCCCCGGTGTTGCCCGAGCCCACGACGGCGGGATCGAACGCGGAGACCACGCCGCTGTGCTGAGTCCCGTGCTGACCCACCGGGCCCGGGATGCCCCCCGCGACGCCGAGCGCCGCGAAGCCTCCGCTGCCCGACTCGATCGAGCGGACGAGGAACACGTTCAGCACCCGGCCGGTGGAGACGCCGCCGCTGAGCCGGAAGAGCCCGGCAAGCTCGCTCGACTCGCCGTCCGTGGAGTCGATCACCTGGTAGCGGGTCGCGTCGGCGCCCGTCACGTCGAAGTAGCGGATGGCGCCCAGGCTCACGCCCGTCGGCGCGAGGCGGTCCCGCAGACGGGTCAGCGCCGTCTGCAGCCGCCCGTTGCTGGGGGCGGCCGACGCGCTCACCCCCACGCCGACGAGGAAGACGTTCAGGTCCAGGGTCCCGCTCGTCACCGTCCCGCCGGCCGCGCGCTTCACCAGGGCGCTCACCGTCAAGCCCGCCGCGCCCGTGTCGCCCATGGAGCGGGGGAAGGTGTTCACCGCCACCTCGTGCCGGCCGGGGAGGTAGCGGACCCGGTCGGGGGTGGTGTTCGGCACGAGCATCGCCGCCGATTCGCCGGTGTCGACCGGGAGCCAGCGGATGGGCTGGTCGTTCAGCATGAGGATCTCGAACACGTCGAACAGGGTGGTGCTCGCGGGGTCGTCGACCCGGGAGAAGCCGACCGCGAGCGGGTCCCCGCTCACGCGGCGCGCCTGCAGCGTCACGCTGACCGTGTCGGGCGGGGTGGCGAACTCGAGCGCGTCGACGGTGGCCGCCCGCAGCACGACCGAGCCGAGGTCGATCTCGTCGATCTGCACCGCGCCCGTGCGCGCCGGATAGCCGCAGCCGGAGTAGGTGGCGCTCGTGCCAGCTCGGGGGAGGGTGGTGCACGTCTGCCCGGTCAGGCAGTCGCCGTCGTCGTCGCAGACCTCCGTGCACTGCCCCTCCTGGCAGAGGCGCGCCTGGCACTCTGCGTCCTCGACGCACGCGCGGCCCCGGGCGAGCGCGCCGTCGGGCAGCGGCGCGCAGACGGCCCGTGACGGCGCCTCCGGCAAGACGGTGCAGCCGTGCTCGGTCGGGAAGACGAAGCACGCCTCGGCGTCGGTGCACGCGATGGAGCAGGTCCCGCCGAGCGCGGGCGGGAGACAGACGCCGCTCTCGCACTCCACGTCGCCCGCGCAGGCCGCGCCGGTCGGCAGCAAGAGGCCGCCGTCGGGCGGGGGCGCGACGCACGCGAAGTCGCGGCAGATCTGGCCGGGCGCGCAGTCCGCCGCGTCGGAGCACTCGGCGCCCTCGCAGCGGCCGTCCACGCAGCTCGTTCCGTCCCCACCACAGTCGGCGTCGCGGGTGCACGCGGGACGACACGCGCCCCGCCAGCAGTCGTAGCCGTCGCGGCACTCGCTGGCGTCGGCGCAGGTGGCCAGGCAGATCGGCGGTGACGTCTCCCCGCAGACCGCGCCGGCGGGGCACTCGCCGGACTCGCAGGTGACCGAGCAGTAGCCGCCCGGGAAGGTGGCGGCGCGCACGCAAGCGAGCCCGGACGGGCACGGCGCGTCGTCGCAGGCGGCCCCGATCCCGCCGGCCCCGCCGTCGGGGGCGTGGGATTCGCCACAGCCAGCGGCGGCGAAGAGCGCCATCATGCACAACGAGAGACGTCTCATGCGGGGGGAGCATACACCCCCGGCGGCGACGGTTCCGTGCCCACCCGTCGGTTCCCCTGTACGCTCCCGGTGAGCGCCCGCTCGTCCGAACGCAGATGACCACGAGACTCGCGAGCTACGACCTGATCCGAAAGATCGCCGCCGGCGGGATGGCGGAGATCTTCCTCGCGCGCCAGTGGGGGGAGGGCGGCTTCTTCCGCGACGTCGTGATCAAGCGGCTGTTCCCGCATCTCGCCGAGCACAAGCGGCAGCTGCGCATGTTCCAGGACGAGGCGCGGCTGCTCTCGGAGCTCGCCCACCCGAACATCCCGCAGGTCTACGACATCGGGCTGTCCGACGGCTACTGGTACATCGCCATGGAGTACGTCGAGGGGCTCACGGTGGCCGACCTCTGGCGGCTCGGCGCGAAGGCGGGCGCGGTGATGCCGATGAACGTCGCGGCGGCGGTCGTCGTGCAGGCGTGCGAGGCGCTGCACCACGCGCACGAGCGGAAGGACCGCGCGGGCCGGCCGCTGCGGATCGTCCATCGTGACGTGACCCCGCACAACATCATGCTCACGCGCGACGGCGTGGCGAAGTTGATGGACTTCGGCGTCGCCGCGACCAGCGCGCGCAAGGACACCGAGGCCGGCGCGGTGCGCGGCACGTTCGCGTACATGGCGCCCGAGCAGGTGCGCGGGAAGCCGCTCGACAAGCGCGCCGACGTGTTCGCGCTCGGGGTCGTCCTCTACGAGCTGACCACCGGCACGCGCCTCTTCCGCGGCAACGACGTGCAGATCATGACGCAGGTGGTCGAGCAGGACGCCCCGCCGCCGTCGACCATCGTGCCCGGCTATCCGGCCGACCTCGAGGAGATCGTGCTCGCCGCGCTCCAGCGTGATCGCGGGCACCGCATGCCGAGCGCGGCGCACCTCGCGATGTACCTGGAGGAGCTGTCGATGCGGAACGGCTTCCTGGTGGGGCCGCGCGCGATCGCCCGCTACTTCGCGTCGGTCGCGCCCGCCGAGCGCATCCGCGAGGAGGCGCTCGGCATCGTCGAGGCGGACCCTCCCCGGCTCGAGGTGGTGCCCGACTCCGAGGCGCGTCGCGTGTGGGACGTGGAGGAAGAGATCCTGCCCGACATCGACGAGGGCGCGCTGCTCGACGATCTCCAGCTCCTGAGCATCCCGGCCGAGCCGATGGGAGGCCACACGCCGGCGCCCCTCTCGATGGGCGGCGAGATCAGCGAGCCGATGGATCTCGACGGGCTGGTCGATGGGCCCTCGCTGAGCCTCGAGGACTCCGAGTCGCTGATGCTCGACGGATTCAGCAGCGCGGACGAGACGGGCAAGAACCGCCCGGTGGTGCTCCTCGACGACTCGGCGCGCAAGAGCGGCAAGGGCAAGCGCCGGGACGAGCGCGTCGACGACAGCCACCCGCGGACCAAGTCCAAGGACGGGGTCGACTACTTCGAAGAGCTCGAGCGCCGCTTCGCGACCGAAGGCGACGAGTAGAGCGGCGCGTCAGCCGGGCGGCCGGACGGGAGCGCCGTCGCCGGGGCAGGGCAAGACGAGCGTCGGCTCCTCCGCGCAGAACCCGTCCACGCAGAGCGTGAGGAGGCCGCACGTGTCGCCAGCGTTGCAGTCGTCGATCTGCTCGCACGGCGTGCCCATGCCGGGCTCCGGCGCGTCCGGCTCGCGAGGACATCCGGTCAGCGCGAGCAGCGCTGCGGCGGCGATGAAGACGAGACGCACCCGCATCGACCCCACGATAGCGCCATTCCCCGTCTCCGTCGCCCGATCCTTGGCCGCGGGTCGAAGAACTCGCGCCTCCTCTGGCCAGGACGCCGCGCGTCGGCGGGGTCTCTGGCTACAGGATGTCGTACTCCTTGAGCCGGCGGTAGAACGTGCGGCGCGCCATGCCGAGGGCCTTCGCGGCGCGGACGCGGTTCCAGCTCTCGGCTTCGAGCGCCTCGAGGATGCGCCGCTTCTCCGTGTCCTTGAACTCCTCGACGCTCGACGGCGGCGGCGCGTCGGCGGGGCCCGACGTCGGCGGCCGCGAGTGCGCGCTCGCGGAGAGCGCCTTCTCGAGGCGGGGAGGCACGGGGAGGCTCGTCCCGTCGTCGGCGAGCGCGAGGTCGTCGAGGTCGATGACGTCGCCCTCCGACATCACCCAGGCGTTCAGCAGCAGGTGCTCGAGCTGCCGAACGTTGCCCGGCAGCGGGTGACTCGCGATGCGCCGGATGGCCTCGCGAGAGATGCGCTTCGGAGCCGCGTCGTCGCGCTCGGCGAACGCGGCCAGGAAATGCTCGCACAGCAGCGGGATGTCCTCCACGCGCTCCCGGAGAGGCGGCAGCTTCACTTGCACGACGTTGAGTCGATAGAAGAGGTCTTCCCGGAACTCGCCGTGCTCGACGAGCCGCTCCAGCGACTTGTTGCTCGCGGCGATCACGCGGATGTCGACCTCCACCTCGTGGTCGCCCCCGACCGGACGAACCTTGCGATCCTGTAGGACGCGGAGGAGATCGACCTGCATCTTCGCCGGCATGTCGCCCACCTCGTCGAGGAAGAGCGTCCCGCCCGACGACTTCACGATCACGCCCTCGCGGTCACGGTCGGCCCCGGTGAACGCGCCCCGGACGTGCCCGAAGAGCTCGCTCTCGAGCAGCGCCTCGGGGATGGCGGCGCAGTTCAGCGCGACGAACGACTCGCGCGAGCGCCGCCCGCTGAAGTGGATGGCCCGGGCGATCAGCTCCTTGCCCGTGCCGCTCTCGCCGTGGATGACGACGGGGACCTCGGCGTCCCGCACGCGGTCGATGACGGCGAAGACGCGCCGCATCCGCTCGCTGCGCCCGACGATCCCGTGGCGGTCGTTCGCGGCGCGCAGCGCCTCGCGGGCCCGGACGAGCTCGGTCTTCGCCTCCTCGAGCTCCACCGTCCTGGCGTCGAGGAGCCGCTCGATCTCCTCCTTCGCCGCGCCGAGCTCCTCGTTGGCCCGCTCGAGCTCCTCCCGGCGCGTGTCCAGGCTCGCGAGGAGGCGCGCGTTCTCGAGCGCGATCGCGGCCTGGTCGGCGAACGCCAGCAGCAGGTCGAGATCCGCCTCGCCGAAGCGACCACGACGCATGCGATGCTCCAGGTAGAGCACGCCGACGGTGCCGGAGCGGCCGCGGATGGGCAGGCACGCGACGGACTTGAGCATCAGCTTGTGCACCGAGAGGTACTCGCTGAGGCGCATGTCGCTGCGCGCGTCGACGGTCAGGATGGGCTCGCCGTCGATGAGCACCGCCTCCGCGATCGACCGGCTGAAGGCCACGTGCGGGTCGTCCGGGTTCGCCACGTCGCGCACGGTGTGCGGCAGCAGCACGTCGTCCTCGTCCGTGAGGAGCACGAAGCCGCGCTCGGCTCCGCTGAGCTCGATGGCGCAGTCCGTGATGCGCTCGAGCACGCGATCGACGTCCGTCTCACTCGCGAGTCGCTTGAGGATCTCGAGCAGGCGCGCGAGCCGCCCGTCCGCGAACGGGCCCGCGACCTGAGGGCGTGGTCGTCGGTCGCCTTCCCCGGCCGCGCGCCGTCGGACGTACTGACGCCGAGCGTCGTTCCAGAAGCTCTCCCGATGCTCGCGGGCGAGGGCCGTGGCCAGCGCCTCGAGGACCTCGACCGCCTGCTCGAAGCTCTTTCGGGCGAGGAACTCGGCTCCGCGCTGCTCGTGGAGCCGCGCGAGCGCGGCGAGGGCCTGCCACGAGACGTCGCGGGGTCCGCTGCGCAGCTCGGAGACGAGCCGCTCCAGCTCCTGGACCGCGCCGTCCGTGTCGCCGTTCGCGCCGCGGGCGCGCGCGAGCAGGACGCCCAGACGCGGTCGCAGACGATCGAGCCCACCCCCCTCGATGTGATCGCGGGCTTCGGCGAGCCGCGCCGCCGCGGCCGAGCTGTCGACCGGACCGTCGCGGTCGAGCAGCGCCTCCGCGGCGTCGAGGTAGGCGAGGGCGAGCGGCTCGGCCGCGTCTTCGCTCTCGCGAAGCTCCCCGATCGCCTCGTCGAAGCGCCGCAGCGCCTCCTCCACATCGCCGCCGGTCGCCGCGACCCGGCCCAGCGTGCGCCGCGCCACCGACCGCGCCTCGGCCGGCGCCGCGCGATCCTCGAGGACGCTGCGCGCCTCGTCCGAGGCCTCCGGCGACTGGCCCAACCAGGCACGCGCCTCCGCGCGACGCGCGTGGATCGTCGCGGCCTGCCGCGGCGCGTCGGCCTCGCCCGCGTGGGCCAGGGCACGCTCGAAGAGCTCGAGCGCCTTACGTGGGGACTCACGCGCCATCTCGACGCGCGCCAGATCTCGCGTCAGCCGCGCCGCCTCAGCGGGCTCCGCCGCCGCGATCAACGCGTCCAACACCTCGGCCGCCTCGTCGAGACGCCCACGGAGCCAGAGCTCCCGACCCTCCTCCCGGGTACTCACGCGCCCAGCCTGGCACGCGGCGCATGATTGCACAAGGAGGCACGTGCCAGGGTGGGCGGCAGGTTGTGCCGTCGCCGCTGGGCTTGGTCTGCCGCCGTGTCCGCGACCGCCTCCGCGACCGCCTCCGCGACCGCCTCCGC
>SHBB01000213.1 GCA_004213565.1 Sandaracinaceae bacterium | reverse complement strand
TGAGCGCCTCGTCCGCGATCGACGCCATGCGAACGAGCACCGCAGACTTCTCGTCGCGCTCGAGCACCTCGGCCTTGTACGAGAGCGTGGAGAGGAGCCGCTCGTGCCGCCCCGCCTGCTCGTCGATGGCCACCATGTGTGCGATCGCCTCGAGGTCGGCGGGGTTCTCGTCGAGGAGCCGCGCCCACGTCTCGAACGCGCCCTCCTCGTCGCCCACGTGCTCCTCGAGCACATTGGCCAACAGCCGCAGCAGCCGGGCCCGCTCGTCTCCGCCGGTCTGATCGATCCGCCGCCGCAGGAGCGGGATCGCCTCGAGGTACGCGCCCGCCTCGACGAGCGCGTCGCTCAGCGCGTCGCGGGCGTCGACGTCGCCGGGGAGCAGATCGCGGAGGTTCCGGTACGCCTCGATCGCCGCCTCGAGGTCGCCCATGTGGTCGCGCTGGACCTCGGCGACCTGACGGTAGAGCTCCGCCTTCGGCTCGACCTCGGTGACGGTCAGCGCCTCGCGCTCGAGCAGCTCCACCAGCTGATCCCAGCGCTCGGCCGAGCGCAGCAGGCGCTTGAGGTGTGAGCGCGCCTCGACGTCCGACGGATCCAGGGCCGAGACCCCGCGCCAGGCGCTGATCGCGCCGTCGACGTCGTCGAGGTGCTTCTCGCTGAGCGACGCGACCTGCTTCAGCCGCTGGGTGCGCTCGGTCGCGCTCAAGCCGCTCACCCGCGACGCGGACAGCAGCGCGTTCCGCAGTGGCGTCCAGTCGCCGGTCTTGCGGCAGCTCTCCTCGAGGAGATGCAGGGCCTCCGGATCGCCCGGCTCGATGTCGAGGATCTGCGCGCCCAGCTCCCCCGCCCGCTCCAGCTCGCCGCGGTCGCGGAGCGCCGCCACCAGCTCGCGGAGCCGAGGCACGCGCTTGTCGGGAGGCAGCCCCTGCGCGGCCACGCCCAGCGCGCGGACCACGTCGTCGTGCCGCCCCACCTGCCGGTAGAGGGTGACCAGCTGCTCCGCCGCCTCCGCGTCCCCCGCGTCCAGCAGCCACTCGAGGCAGGTGATCGCGTAGTCCACCTGGCCCGCGTCGAGGTAGGCCTGCGCGAGCTGCTTGCGCCGCGTCGCGCTCTCCGGCCGGTCGGGCGCGTGCGCGAGGTAGGCGACCCAGCGGGGGGGCAGACGCGCGGGCTGGCCGATCTCGCCCGCCATGCGCTCGTAGAGGAGCATCGCGCCGTCGTGATCGGGCCGCGCGTCGAGGGCCTGCTCGAGGTACGCGAGCGCGTGGTCCGTCGGGACCTGCTGGGCCATCTGGTAGAGGAGGTCGGCCGCGCGGTGCCGGTCCGAGGCCCGCACGTGGTCGTCGTCGGTGCGCTCGGCCCGGGTCAGGTAGACCCGCGCCAGGTCGCTCATCACCTCGAGGTCGCCGGGCGCGTCGGCCAGGGCTCGCTTCAGCGCGCGCGCCGCGCCCTCCTGATCGTCGAGGTGCTCCGCCCGCAGGTGGGCGAGCTCTCGCCAGAGCGCGTTCCGCCGCGCCCCGTCCAGCTCCGCCTTCGCCTCCTTCTCGAGGAGCGTGGCGGCCGCCTTCATGTTCCCGGCCGCGCGATAGATCTCGCGCGCCGCGTAGAGCGCGGCGACGAAGCTCGGGTCCA
Organism: Sandaracinaceae bacterium; assembly: GCA_004213565.1. Classification (GTDB taxonomy): domain Bacteria; phylum Myxococcota_A; class Polyangia; order Polyangiales; family Sandaracinaceae; genus JAVJQK01. The sequence continues at coordinate 12,507 of SHBB01000213.1, read as the reverse complement.
GCTCGAAGGCGCGCCGGTAGTGGTTGACGGCCTTGTCCACGCGAGAGAAGCGGTGCTCCCAGATCTCTCCGAGCTGGTGGTAGAGCAGCGCCACGTCGCGCGGGTCGGCCCCCGCCTTGGACAGCGCGCCGGCCTGCTTCTCGAGCATGTCGGCCAGGCGCCGCATCTCGCCCGCGTCCTCGAAGAGCCCACGCAGACGGAGGAAGGCGTCCTGATGCCGCGCGTCGAGGGTGAGCGCGCGCTCGTACATGCGCACCGCGCGCTCCCGGTCGGCGAGGGCGCCCAGGACCAGCTCGCCCGCCTCGTACATCGCGTGCGCGCCCGCGCCGCGATCCGAGGCGCGACCGGCCCAGCCCTCGAGCAAGTTGGCGAGCGACGCGTAGTCGCCGATGCGCTGGTAGTGCGCGCGCAGCGACGCGAAGGCCTCCGGGTCGTCCGGATTGCGTCGCAGGCGCGCGATGAGCTCTTGCGCGGTGGCGTCCATGAGCGAGGCGGACAAGTGCGAGGCGGACATGAGCGAGGCGGATCCCCGGCCGGCCCGAGGCCGCACGTGCGAGCAGGGGCCGACGGCCCGCCGGAGCGCGCTCGCAACGTACCACGGAAGCTTCGGATCCGGACGCCCTCAATCGTGGTCGCGCGGCGGCACCAGCTGGCGGCTCCGGAAGAACGAGTGCCCCTCGATCGGCCGACGATCGACGAAGGCGGCGTGCGCCTCGTGGAAGTGCGTGATCTGCCGCTCTCCGAGCTGCCAGCTGAGGAAGACCTCGCGCTGCCCGTCGATGACCGAGCGGAAGGCGACCCGGCCTCGCTCGAGGTCCTGGATCACCACGCCCATCGACTCGAGGAGCCGCCCCTGCTCGATGGCGGTGTCTCCGAGCAGGATCGCCTTCTGGAGGGCGTCGGCGAGCTCCGGGCGGTCCTCGGGCAGCTCGTCCTCGTCCGGGGGCACGCCCTCCTCGGTCGGGTGCACGCCCGCCTCGGCGAGCTGGCGCGCGATCGCCTGCGCTCGACCGAGCAGCTGCACGGAACGCCCGAGGATGGCGGCCACCTGGGGGATGAGCGCGTTCGCCTCCGCCAGGGTGAAGGTGCGCGTCACGCCCTACTTGGTAACGCGCATCCGCGCCGAGGCAAGCCTCACTCCCGCAGGGACGCCGTGGTGACGCCGGACGGGTGCCCGCGGAGGATGGGCGTGAGGCCGCCCGGGTCGTCCAGGAGGTGGCGCCCGAAGAAGGCGGCGGCCACCCCGGCCGCGACGTCCCGCGCGGTCGCGTTGTCGAGGTACGTGAACGCCTCGCCCGGCGAGGTCTGCCGCTCGCCCTCGCCGCAGCCCGCGGCGAAGAGGTCGACCAGGCCCGCGTGGTCGGAGAAGCTCCAGTGGCCGGCGTCCTCGACCTCCACGAGCAGGCTCGGCGCGCCGAGGCGACGGTGCTCGTTGCGGATGAGGCGGTTGCCGGCCTCGGTGATGCTGTTGTCTTCCATCGCCAGCACGAAGGCGAACGGGGTGGTGATGTCACCCGCGGTCACCCCGCCCCCGAGCGCGGTCAGCGGCGCGGCCACCGCCAGGCCCGCGCGGAATCGAGCGTCCCGCGCGGCCGCGATCCCCGCCGTCGCCGCGCCGAAGCTGTGCCCCATGACGGCCGCGCGCTCGGGGTCGAAGCGGCCGCGCAGCCCCTCGGGCAGCGCCTCGAGGCCGTCGTCGAGGAGCGCGTCGAGCACGAAGCGCACGTCCGCCACGCGCACCTCCAGGAACTCGCTCCCCACCTCCGCCGCGCTCCCTTCGAGGTGATCCCAGAGGGTGTTCTCCTCGTGATCCGGCGCCGCGACCGCGATCCCGAAGCTCGCGAGCCGCTCCGCGACCTGGGCGAGGTCGAAGCGCGTGCACACGTGGCAGTGCGAGAAGACCACGACCGGCCAGCGGTCCGGGCTGGCGGCCGGCTCGGGCGCGGCGGCCGATCGCGTGGTCGCGCGGAGACAGCTCGGATCCGCGTCGGCGATCAGCCCGGCGAGGGTGTCCGCGCGAGGCGGCTCCATCTCGAACGCGCCAAGCGGCTGCCCGCGCTCCGCGTCGTCCCTCGCCGCCTCCGCCGCGGGGTACCAGAGCTCCGTCGGCAGGGCGCGCCCGCGCGTCGCGTCGGTCAGGAGCACGCGCACGTTCCCGACCGGGTGGGGCCCCCGCGCGAAGTAGTCCGTCGCCGGCTCGGGCAGGGCGCCCGCGTCGGCGAGGCCCGCGTCCGCGAGGCCGGCGTCGCGCGTGACCCCGCCGTCGGGATCGGTGGGAGACCCGCAGGCGGCGAGCAGGCAGAAGGCGAGCAGAAGTCGAATCACGCGGCGAGCGTGCCGCGCCTGCGTCCCAGAAACCAGGCCTCGGGTTCTACTGCGAGGTCCACTCCGCGAGGTACTTCGGCAGCATCTCGCGCCAGGTCTCCCAGTCGTGGTGCCAGGAGGGCCCCCAGCTGTCGACCCAGTTGGGGACGCGGCGCTCGCCGAGCACCTTGGCCATGTTCCAGCTCTCCTGGATGGCCTCGGCCCGGCCCTCTCCCGACGCGAGCAGCACGAATCGTTGACGGAGGAGAGCGAGGCGCGGGTCCTCCTCGTTCAGCTCCGGCACGAACCGGAGCGGCGTCGAGACGAAGTAGTCGAGGGTGAAGCGGTCGGCGCCCGCGAAGCGCAGGATGTCGTAGGTGCCGCTCATGCCGAGCGCGCGATGGAAGACGTCCGGGAAGCGGCAGACCATCGCCACCGCGTGCAGCGCGCCGATCGACGCGCCGGCCGTCCAGATGGGCAGGGTGTCCGTGCGGCAATCCGCGTAGATCGCGGGGACCACCTCGTGGCGCACGTACTGCTGGAACTGGTTCATGACCCACATGCGGTGGCCGAGGTCGCCCTCTTGCGCGAACCACGCCTGGCCCGCCACCGAGTCACAGGAGTAGATCTTGACGCGCCCCGCCCCGAGCAGCGGCGCCATCGCGCGGATCATCTGCCAGCGCTCGATCTCCTCGGAGTCGCCGCCCGCGGTGGGGAAGACGAGGACCGGCACGCCGAAGTGACCCCAGCGGCTGAGGCGCACCTCGCGCTTCACCCGGTGGCTGTACCAGGTGGACGTCTCGTGAAGGCTCACGCCGGGGACCCCTCTTCGGCGCGCCACTTCTGGATGCGGCCCCAGAACAGCTCGGTGAACGACTCGCGCTCGTGCTCCGGGTAGAGCGCCTCGACCTTCCTGCGCACCGCCCGCTTCGCGTCGTCCGTCCCGAAGTACGCGTACGCCTCCTCGTCCAGGTGGGCGAGGTGCGTGGCGCAGAACTCCTCGAAGCGCTCCGTCTCGAAGCGGTCGGCCGCGATCTCGGCGTAGCGCGCGAGCTTCTCCGGGTAGGGCGCGTCCTCGTTCGCGATGGCGTAGTACGCGTCCCAGTCGAGCGTGCGCCGCATCGGCCGGCCGGTCACCGCGCAGTAGACGCTCCAGCGCAGCAGCGACTTCACGAGCCAGGGGAAGTGGTAGTGGAGCGACGTGACCTGTGAGTCCGGGCAGGCGTTGGCGAAGTCGATCGGGTGCCAGACGCCCTCGCTCCGCATCAGCTCGCAGCTGTTGAACTCCCAGCCGAAGAAGCTGTTGATGGTCATCGTCGTGTCCCGGATCTCCGCCTCCTCGGCGGCGGTCAGGAACGCGGTGTCCATCGTGTAGCGGTCGTGCAGCGGCGCCGTCAGGTCGTACTTCACGAAGCGCGTCTGCGGGCCGATGCCGACGCAGCGCACGAACATGTCGTGCGGGTGTACGGCCTTCTGGGCGTGCATGACGAGGCTGCCGCTCGACTCGTACGCGCGCCGAAGCGCCGCCTCGTCCTCCGCCCGCGTGACCGCGCGCCAGCCGCCGCCGTCGTAGGGCTTGAGGATCACCGGGTAGCCCAGCTCTTCGCCGACGCGGCCCACGTCGAAGAGCTTCGCGTAGCGCTGGAGCGTGTCGCGCAGGTCCGGGAGCGGCTCGTAGGACTTCGGCGGGAGCATCCACGTCTCGGGGATGGCCATGCCGAGCTTCATCATCGCGCAGTAGGTCGTCTGCTTCTCCATCGACTGGAGCGACCAGGGGTTGTTGAGGACGTAGAGGTCGTCCATCAACACGGCTTTCTTTATCCACTCCCGGCTCGTGTGGTACCAGTGCGTCAGCCGGTCGATGACCACGGCGTAGCTGCACGGCTGGCTCAGGTCGAAGGGCTCGATCGAGACCCGCTCGACCTCGAGCTGGACCCGGTCGCCGTCCACGGGGATCGACAGCGCGAGCCGCCGGAGGAGGTCCTCGTAGCAGAGGGGCCAGCAGAGGTCGGCTCCCAGCGAGAGCCCGATCTTCTTCGTCACGTTCGGCATGCGTCTCTCACTCGTAGACCATCAAGAGCGGTCCGGGGAAGAGCCACGAGAGCCCGTCCTGCAGTCGATCCCGCCAGTTTTCCCAGTTGTGACCGTCGCGCGCCTCTTCGAAGCGCACCTCCATGCCGCTCTCGCTCAGGAGCGGCACCAGCGAGCGGTTCTCGTAGATCAGCGACTCGTACACGCCGCAGCTCAGGAACACGCGCTCGCTCATCGGGCCGATGTCCTTGCGGAGCTCGTTCACGAACGCGACCACGGGGTCGAAGAGCGGGCCGCGCCGGTTTCCGCCGCCGATGTCGGTGAAGGCGAACGAGCCCGACTGCAGCATCAGCCGGCCGAAGAAGCCCGGATAGCGCCACGCGGTCGAGAGCGCGGCGACCGCGCCGAAGCTCGCCCCCATCAGGCAGCGCCCCTGCGGCCTCGCGTCGAGCGGCAGCGTGCGCTCGAGGTGCGGGACGAGCTCCTCCTTGAGGAAGCGCGCGTGCGCCTCGTCGCTCGCGTACTCCTTGAGGCGGTCGGGCGAGTCGCTGAAGCAGACCACCATGTCCGGGATGGCCAGGCGGTGGATCAGGTTGTCGAGCACCGTCTTCATCGCCGCGTAGCGGAGGTAGTCGCTGCCGTCGTGCACCACGAGGAGCGGGTAGCGGCGCGAGGTGCGGTAGCGCGCCGGGTAGTAGAGGTGGCCGCCGCGCACGCCGCCGAAGACCCGGCTCTTCATGCGGAAGGGCTCGAGCACGCCGGCCCGCGCCTCCGGATCCGTCTGCGTCCAGGCGGGGACCTCGTAGCCCTCGCCGTGCGCGACGGAGTTCGCGCCGAAGGGATCGTGCGCGCGCTTGTCGTTCAGCGGGTCCTCGACCCACCAGCTGTTGCCGTCTTTGCGGAGCTCGAGCTTGTACTCGACCCGCGAGTGCGGCGGCAGCTCGACGATCCCGTAGAAGAGGTCGGTCTCCGGCACGCGCGTCAGCGCCTGCGAGGACTCGAGGCCGTAGATCCAGTGCCGCAGGTTCACGCCCTCGACGTCGCCCCGGAAGACGAACGTGACGCTCGCGCCTTCGACGACCGGGAACTCGCGCCCCTTCAGGAACGCGTCGATCTTCTCGCCCGTCACGGGCGCGTCGGCGAGGAGCCGATGGATGGCGAGCCGCTCGCCGGTCACGGTGCCTCCGGGTCCGCGACGGCGCCGTCTGCGTGGAGGGTCAGGGCGCGTTGGCTCCCGACCACGGCGCCCTCCTCGAAGAGCACCCAGCTGCGGCGCGGCAGGACCATGCAGGTCGCGGGCGCGAAGCGCTGCGCGTACATCGCCATCCGCTCGGCGTCGTCCAGCGCGAGCCGGGCCTCCGGGTTCGGCAGCGCCACGACGTCCGACACAAGTCCGAGGCCGGGCTCGAGCACCTGCGGTGCGTCCACCCCGTAGGGAGGGTCGTCGTGGAAGAGCACGATGCGCTCGGTGACGGCCATCGCGCCCGCCGACCAGGCGAAGACCGGGCGCTCCCCGATGAGGTCCGTCACGCCGAAGAGCTGCAGCCGGTTGAGCAGCGACGCGACGTGCCCGCCCGCGATCGCGACCGCGTCGCAGCCCTCGAGCAGCCGCGCGAGCTCCGCCCGGTGCCAGGCGACGCGACCTCTCGAGAGCGGCGCCCACTCCTTCTGGAACTCCGTCCGCACGCGCTCGCACTGACGGAGATGATGCTTATCGAGTACGCGAATCCCGTTGACCGACCACTCCTGCTCCTGCGCGAGCAGCTCGGTGGGGGCGGCGCGGTGGGCGATCACCCGCGCGGACTCGATCAGGTGCTCGAGTCGGATGCGGTAGAAGTCCTGGAGCTGGCGGAAGCGGAGCTGGCGCGCGCGGTAGGCCCCGCGCAGCTCGCCGTCGCTCCGGAAGACGTCGTCGGCCCGCTCGTGCAGCGCGAGGTTCACCGTGCGGCCGCCGAGGTGCTCGGACAGCTCGTCGTCCTCCCGCTCGCGCTCCTGCCAGCCGGCGGTGATCAGCGCGAAGCGCCCGGTGACGCCGGCCGCCTTCGCCGCCTCGGCCACGCTGGGGTCGAAGCGCTGCGGTCCGAGTAGCGCGACCTTCACGTCGCCTCCGCGTCGGGTACCGAGCTCATCGAGCGCGAACCTGCACCGTCTGGCCGACCGCGTCCAGGATGCGGCGCAGGGTGTCGTAGTCCGGGTGGCGGAAGCGCATCCACGCGTTGGCCATGTAGCCGGCCTCGACGGGCTGGGTCGGCGTCCCCGCGGGCGGCAGGTGCGCGTCGATCAGGTGCTCGCCGAAGTTTCGCTGGACCTCCTCGAGCCCGTCGTAGTGATCGATGACGCCGTCTCGGTCCGGGCGGAGCGCGATGATGCCCGCCGCGTAGCGTCGCGAGGGCTTGGAGCCGGGCCGGCCGTGCACGACGGCCATCGCCCACTCGCGGTAGAGATCCATCTCGTTGCCGGCGCTGTAGAGATCCCAGGCGCCGACGCCAGGCGGGCGGCAGCCGATCTCGCTGAAGCGCAGGCCCTTGGGCCCGAAGAACCACTCCATGTGGGTGGCGCTCGTGCCGATGTCGAGCGCCTCGATGACCCGGCGGCCCATCGCGCGCACCTCTTCGTAGCCCGGCGCGCTCTCCACGCGGTTGGTGGTGATGAACTGCGGCGAGATCCAGCGCGTGCGCATCGCCTCGAGCACGTTCGGGTAGTAGTGGCAGACGAACTCGTGCACGACGCGGCCGTCGACCGTGACGGTGTCGTAGAAGCCCTCGTGCCCCTCGACGAACTCCTCGATCGCGACCGACGCGCCGCGGCCGAGGCCGCTCTTCTGCATCGCCGCCTCGAGCTCCGCGTCGTCGTCCACGCGGAAGGTGCCCGCCGCGCCCGCGCCGTCGCGGGGCTTGAGGATGAGCGGGTAGCCGACCCGGGCCGCGAAGGCGCGCGCCTCGTCGGGGGAGCCGGTCCCCGTCGACGCCGCGCAGGGGACGCCGGCCTGGCGGAGCACCTCCTTCATGGAGGGCTTGTCGCGGCAGAGGAACGCCGTCTTCGCGCTCGTGCCCGGGATCCCGCAGCGCTCGCGCACCTGCGCCGCGGTCTGGATGTGGGCCTCGACCGTCGCCTCGAGCCGCTCGGGGTGGCTGATCGACTGGACGAAGCGCACCGCCTTCTCGAGCGCCGCCTCGTCGCACACGTTCGAGACCTGCTCGTAGTGCGTGAGCCAGTGCCGCAGGCTGTCGTCGAGCGCCTCCTTGGGGCGCTCGCCGATCCCGATCACGCGCGCGCCCACCGAGTGCAGCGCCCGCGCGAACTCACGCTGGTTCCGGGGAAAGCACGGCTCGACGAGGATGACGTCCATCAGAGCTCCCTCACGCGCTCGTAGAGCTCTTCGTAGGTGCGGACCCGCCGCTCCCACGAGAAGTCCTGCGCCATGGCGTTGTCCTGGAGTCGGCGCCAGAGCGGCCGGTTCCGGTAGGTGCGCAGCGCCTGGTCGAGCGCCCAGCCCAGGCCCTGCGCGTCGAAGTGCTCGAAGACGAAGCCCGTGCCCTCGCCCGTGCGCGCGTCGAAGGGGCGCACGCTGTCCCTCAGCCCGCCGGTCGCGCGCACGATGGGCGCGGTGCCGTAGGCGAGGCTGTAGAGCTGGTTGAGGCCGCACGGCTCGAAGCGCGAGGGCATCAGGAACATGTCCGAGCCCGCCTCGATGAGGTGCGCCAGCTCGTTCGAGAAGCCCCGGTAGAAGCAGACCTGGTGGGGGAAGCGGTGCTGGAGCTGCGAGAACGCGTTCTCGTAGTGCGTCGCGCCCGAGCCGAGCACCACCAGCTGCATGCGCCCGCGGGCCAGGAAGTGCGGGGCCACCTCGAGGATGAGCTCGAGCCCCTTCTGCGCCGTCAGCCGGGTGACCACGCCCGCGAGGGGCAGCCCCGTGTGATAGGGCAGGCCGACGCTCTCGAGGAGCGCCTTCTTGCAACGCTCCTTGCCGTCGAGATCCCCGCGCGAGAAGCGGTGCGGGATGAGCGGGTCGGTCGCCGGATCCCACTCGGTGGGGTCGATCCCGTTCAGGACGCCCACCACCGTGCTCGCGCGCTCGCGGAGCAGCCCGTCGAGGCCCATGCCCAGCTCGGGGGACTGGATCTCCTTCGCGTACGTGGGGCTGACGGTGGTGATCGCGTCCGCGTAGAGGATGCCCGTGGTGAGCAGGCTGATCGCGCCCGCGCTCAGCTGATCCTGGTGGAAGAGGTGCGCGCTGTCCGCGAGGCCGGTGTCGGGCAGGACGTGCGCGCCGAACGCGCCCTGGTGGGCGAGGTTGTGGATCGTCAGGACCGTCTTGGTGCGCCCGAAGATCGCCCCGTCCCAGTCGTAGCGGCAGCGCAGCGCGAGCGGCAACAGCGCGGTCTGCCAGTCGTGCACGTGGGCGATGTCGGGCGCGAAGCCGAGCCGCTGACACGCGGTCAGCGCGGCGTAGGTCAGGACGATGAAGCGCAGGTGCTCGTCTGGGTCCTGCGTGTAGATCCCGTCGCGCCCGTACAGCGCGTCGCAGCGCACGAAGCAGACCTGGACCTCCGAGTTGGGCAGCGGCGCGCGGTGCAGCGAGACGCGGACCTCGTGCGGGCCGAGCGACAGCCGCAGATCCTGGGCGCCGGGGATGGGCGTGGTCTCCACCGTCTCGCGCACGCGACGGTAGAGCGGCGCCACCAGCAGCACGTCGTGGCCGCGGCGCGCGAGGTGGCGCGGCAGCGCGGCCGAGACGTCGGCGAGGCCGCCGGTCTTGGCGAAGGGGGCGACCTCCGATGCAGCGTAGAGGATCTTCACGTGTCGGCTCAGGCGTATCGTACGCGAACGGCGTCGATGACGGCGCGCATCGCGTCCTCGACCACCGAGGTCTCGGGGTGGCGCACGATGACGTGGCCGTCGCCCTCGTAGCTGTCGGACTTGGGGGCGCCGATGGTGGGCACCTTCGCCTCGACCACCAGGTCCCCGATGGCGCGGTGCACCGCGTCCAGCCCCTCCACGCCGAGCACCCGCCCGCGCCCGATGCCGCGCAAGAACGCCGAGCCGCTCGCGTAGCGTCGCTCGAAGGGGCCGTCGAAGGCCTCGTCGATCACCGCGCGCGCCCACGCGCGGTACATGCTGGTGTCGTGCGCGAGCCCGGTCAGCCGCACGATGTTGGCGCCGGGCGGGCGCGCCGCGATCTCCCCGATCGCGAGCGAGCCGTCCTCGCGGCGGAACCACTCCATGTGCGTCATGCCGCTGCCGAGGCCGAGCGCCTTCACGGCGCGCTTCGCCAGCGCGGCCGCCTCCTGCACGCCCGGACCGTCCAGCTCGCGCGGGGCGATGACCGCCCACTGGATCCAGTCGTTCTCGACCACCTCGAGCGGCGTCGGGTGGTACTCGGTGCTCGAGAACATCCGCACCTCGCCCTTGACGGTGATCGTCTCGAGGCTGTGCTCGCGGCCGCGCAGGAACTCCTCGGCCAGGACCGGGTCCTCGCTCCGCGGCTGGAGCGCCTCGAGGGCGGCGCGCGCCTGCTCGATCGACTCGATGCGCCACGTCGCCTTGCAGGCCATGCCGGCCGGCGGCTTCAGCACGATCGGGAAGCCGACCTCGTCGAGGAACGCGCCCGCGTCCTCCCAGGAGCGCAGGAGCCGGTGCCGCGCCGTGGGCAGGCCCGCCGCCCGCAGGGCGTCCTTCATCATCGCCTTGTCGCGGAAGAGCGCCGCCGTCTTCTCGTCCGTGCCGCTCACCCCGAAGTGCGCCCGGAGCTTGGCCAGCTCCACCTGCATCGGCTCGAGGATCCCGAGGATGCGGTCGGGCCGCCCGTGCTTCGCGGCGAGCCGCTCGATGGCGCCCGCGAGCTGACCGAGATCCATGGGGTTGTCGACCCGCGCCATGTCGTGGAACAGCCCGGAGTCCGCGCCACCGGGGGCCGTGTGCACGACGCCGAGGAGGCGACCACGCCCTCCGTCTTCGGAGAGCAGCGCCTTGCTCGCGCGCACGAAGCGCAGCGTGGTCTCGGCGGGGAAGGGGGCGATGAAGACGACGTTCATGGCGAGTGGGCGCCGCTCTACCCCAGCGCGACCCCGCCGCAAAGCGTCCAGCGTGACGGAGCGCGCACCCGTGCCCCCACGCTCACGACGCGGACGCGGCACGGCTTGCCGAGCATCAGCGCGCTCGGGTCGGGGCCGCGAGCTGGCGTGCGCACGACCGGGAGGTCGGCCGGACCTTCCTGGGAGCGCGCCGTTCGCCGCGGCCCTCGGCGCGCGGCTCAGCGTCGCTCCTCGTCGGAGTGCTTCGAGTATTCCTCGTCGTCGCTGCTCGATTCGAAACGCCGATGCCTCGCGGCGACTCGGTCATCTCCCCCATCTCCCCCATCTCCCCTTCGGCGAGGTACCAGCGAATCGCCGGGCGCGTGCGGCTACGTGGGCGCGAGCAGTGCGGCGAGCGCGAACCCGAGGCCCGCGCCCACCGTGATGAGCGCGGCCGCGAGCCAGACGAGCGAGCGGGTCGACGGCGCGGCCGGAGCCGGAGCGGGGGGCACCGAGGGGTGGCGCGGACGAACGGCCGCCTCCACGAGGCGGCGCTGTTCGGCCAGCTCGTTGCCGAACATGTTCGAGAGGTGATCTTCGAGCGAGATCGGACCCTCGCTCGCGGCCAACTCGCTGACCAGCGCGTCGAGGCGCCGGGCGACGTTGGCCGCCGTCGGCGGGCGCTCATCGGGGGTGAAGGCGAGGAGCTCCGCGAGCAGGACCTCGAGGCTCGGCGGCACGTCCGGGCGCACATCCCGGATCCGGACCGGCTCGGCGCGGTGCATGACCGCGACCGCGCGCGCGATGCCGTCTTCGCCCTCGAAGGGGTGCTGGCCGCTGAGCAGCTCGTGCAGGACGACGCCGAGCGAGAAGAGGTCACTGCGCCGGTCGAGCGGCTGGTTGGCCACCTGCTCGGGGGACATGTAGGAGTAGCGGCCCTTCCGGACGCCGATCGCCGTCGCCGTGAACCGCCGCTTGGCCTTGGCGACCCCGAAGTCGAGGAGCCTGACGCGGCCGTCGACGCCGACGAGGACGTTGGGTGGCGCGAGGTCGCGATGGACGAGCCCGAGCGGCTCGCCGTCGACGTCGCGGGCCTCGTGCGCGGCGTGGAGCCCGTGCGCCACCTGCGCCGCGATGGACGCGCAGAGCTGGGCGGGCAGGGCCTCTCGCGTCCCGTCGATCACGGCGCGCAGGTCGAGCCCTTCGACGAAGTCCATCGCGATGAAGGGGCCGTTGGCGTCGCAGCCCGTGTCCCGGACCGCCACCACGTTCTCGTGGTGGATGCGGCTGGCCAGGCGGGCCTCGTCGAGGAACATGTCCATCCGTCCGGGGTCGCTCGCCTCGCTCGGATGAAGCCGCTTCACCGCGTAGAGTTGCCCGTCAGGCGGGCGAATCGCGAGCTCGATCACGCCGAAGCCCCCGTGGGCCAGCAAGGCCAGGCGACGGAACGAAGCGTCGATGGCGGTGGACTCGTCGAGGTGGCTGCTCTTGCTGGTGAGGTCCGGGTTCATGCTCTCTCCGAGCGGCCCAGGGCGCGGCGTTCGGCCACATTTGCAGGCCCCGAGGCGCGGCGTCAACGCCGGGCTGCGGCGCGTCGCGACGGTGCTACGCTTGGCCGATCGCCAACATCCCTCGACCCGCCAGCGGTTGGAGCTCATGCGCGTACCTGAAGTGTTGTGGTCGCTGACCGACCAAGGCGTCATCGACGAGGTCGTCCGTCCCCTCAAGAGCGGCAAGGAGGCCCAGGTCTACCTCGTGCGCGCCGGCGGCGACGTGCGGGTGGCCAAGGTCTACAAGGACGCGAGCGAGCGCTCGTTCAAGCAGCGCGCCCAGTACTCGGAGGGTCGTCGGGTCCGCAACACGCGCGACCAGCGGGCCATCGACCGGCGCAGCCGCCACGGCCGAGCGCAGGAGGAGCAGGCCTGGAAGTCGGCCGAGGTCGACGTGATCCACCGGCTCCACGCGCAGGGTGTGCGCGTCCCCGCCCCGTGGAACTTCATCGACGGGGTGCTGATCATGGAGCTCGTCCGCGGCGACGACGGATACCCCGCGCCGCGGCTGGCGGAGCTCGACCTCGACGCTCAGACGGCCACCGCGTACTTCGAGCGCCTGCTCCGCGAGGTCGTCAAGATGCTGTGCGCGGGGATCGTGCACGGCG
>SHBB01000212.1 GCA_004213565.1 Sandaracinaceae bacterium | reverse complement strand
TGCCGTTGCCGTTGCCGTTGCCGTTGCCGTTGCCGTTGCCGTTGCCGTTGCCGTTGCCGTTGCCCGCTCCGCTCGCGGAATCGCCGGTCGGCGTCGCGAGGCTCACCCCGCGTCGGCGATCGCACAGCAGTCGCACGCGAACACGTGCCTACATGCCGCGGCATGACCCGACGGCTCGTGCTCGTGCTCCTCCTCGCTTCGACCTCGTCCGCCGCGGCCCAGGAGGCGGAAGACCCGGACACCGCGGCGCTCACTGAAGAAGCGGCGCCGGACGAGGTGGAACGGGTGAGGGGAGCGCTCGCGTCATTGGGGCTGGACGAGGTGCGGGTTCGCGAAGAGGCCGGCGTGCTGCACCTGGAGGGGCAGGTCGCGGCGCCGCGAGAGCGCGAGGCGGCGGAGACGATCGCGCGGGGCGCCGGGGACTGGCTCTTCGTCGCCAACGACGTCGAGGTGCGCGTGGCGGAGGACGAGGCCGCGCCGTCCGATCCGGATCGCGCGCTCGAGGGCCAGCTGCGGCAGGTGTTCGCGAACGTCGCGGAGCTGTCCGCCGTCCGGGTCGACTCGACCGGCGGCGTGGTGCATCTGCGCGGCAGCGTCCCGAGCGACGCGGCGATGGAGCGCGCGGTGGGCTTCGCGTCCGAGAGGGACGGCGTGCTGTACGTCGACTCGGAGCTGGAGGTGGACCAGGCGGTCGACACCCGGGTGGAGAGCACGTGGACGAGGCTCTCGAGGCGCGTCGAGCAGCTCGCGGCGAGGCTCCCGCTCTACGGCATCGCGCTCGCGATCGTCGCGCTCTTCTGGTTCCTGGGCTCTCTGATCCGCGGGCGGAGCAAGCGCCGCAAGAACCCGCTGCTCCGCAACATCGGCCGGCAGCTCCTCGGCGCGCTCGTGCTCCTCGCCGGGCTCGCGATCGCGCTCGACCTGCTCGAGGCGACCGCCATCCTCGGCGCGGTGCTGGGCACCGCGGGCGTCGTCGGCCTCGCGGTCGGCTTCGCCTTCAAGGACATCATCGAGAACTACCTCGCGAGCGTGCTGCTCGCGGTGCGGCGCCCGTTCGCGCCCGGCGAGCACGTGCAGATCGGCGGGCACGAGGGGAAGGTCGTGCGCCTGACCTCGCGCGACACGGTGCTCATGACGCTCGACGGGAACCACCTGCGGCTCCCCAACGCCGAGGTGTTCAAGAGCGTGACCACGAACTTCACCCTCAACCCGCGGCGACGCTTCCTCTTCACGGTCGGCGTCGGAGTGGCCGAGGACCTGACGGCCATGCAGCAGGTCGTCACGCGCACGCTGCACGAGATGGAGGGCGTGCTCGGCGACCCCGAGCCCTTCACCCGGGTGCTCGAGCTCGCCGACTTCACGGTGACGGTCGAGGTCTACGGCTGGGTCGACCAGCGCGACTACGACTTCGGCAAGGTGCGCAGCGAAGCCATCCGCCGCGTGAAGGTCGCGCTCGACGAGGCCGGCGTCGACATGCCGTATCCGACCCAGGTCGTGGTCCAGGCCGAGGCGGCCCCCGAGAAGCCCGCGCCGGTCAGCGACGTACCCGCCCACGATCTGCAGGCCGACCACGATCTCGACAAGCAGGTCGAGGAGGATCGCGAACGCAGCGAGGAGACGGATCTCCTCGCCGCGTCGGAGTGAGCCCCTCACCCGTGATGTCGCAGGTGAGGGCGGTCGAGAGCAGGCCACCGTGGCGGCCTGCTCTACCGGTCCGCTATGGCCCCGTTATGTTCTCGCAGGCGCCACGCGCGGTGTTGCAGCGCAGGCCGGCGCGACAGCTGTTGCCCGCGCAGCACGGCTCGTCCCGCGCGCCGCACGCCTCACAGGTGTCGCTGGCGTTGCAGATCCGCTGGTCGGCGCAGGTCCGCCCGCGGCAGCAGGGCTGTCCGTCGGACCCGCAGCGGGTGCATGTGGTTCCGTCGCAGGCGGAGCCGGCCGCGCACGTGCTGCCCGCGCAGCACATCTGGCTCTCCGCGCCGCAGGGAGCGCAGCTGCCGCCGTTGCACGCGAGGCCGGGGTTACAGCTGGTTCCGCCGCAGCACGCCTCGCCCGAGTCGCCACAGCCGCGACAGCTCCCGCTGACGCAGGTGTTGCCGTCGTTGCAGCGGTCGCCGGCGCAGCAAGCCTCGCCGCTCGCTCCGCAGCCCGTCGCGCAGAAGATGCCCGTGCAGACCGCGGTGCCGTCGCAGATGCGCCCGGCGCAGCAGGGCTGCCCCGGCATGCCGCAGTCGATGGCCGCGCAGACGTTGGTGATCGCGTTGCAGATGAGGCCGCCCTCGCACACCTCACCGGCGCAGCAGGTCTGACCGAAGCCGCCGCAGGTGGTCGTGCAGGTGCCGCCCTCACAGGCGAGCGAGCCGTCGCAGGTGCTGCCGGCGCAGCACGCCTCGCCGAGCGCTCCACACGGCGTGCCGCACGTGCCGCCCTCGCAGGAGAGCGCCGAGTCACATGTGTCGCCCGCGCAGCATGCCTGGCCCGCGCCGCCGCAAGGGGCGCAGCTGCCGCTGTCGCACGCGAGCCCCGCGTCACACGCGACGCCGCCACAGCAGGGCTGACCGCTCCCGCCGCAGTCCGCGCACGTGCCCGCGACGCAGGCGCCGCCGAGGTCGCACGCGTCCCCCGGACAGCAGCTCGCGCCGATGGCGCCACAGGCCACGCACGCGCCGCCTTCGCAGGTCGCGCCGGGGTCACAGGAGTCGCCAGGGCAGCAGATCTCGCCCACCGAGCCGCACTCGGCGCAGCTCATCGTCATGCCGCACGCGAGGCCGGCCGCGCAGGTGTCGCCGCAGCAGGTCTCGCCGTCGTCGCCGCAGGTCTCGCAGGTGCCGCCGGAGCAGCCCATGCCCATCGGGCACGGCATGTCACAGCCGCCGCAGTGCGCGGGGTCGCTGTTGGGGTCGACACACTCCTCGCCGCACATCATGCGAGGCGCGACGCAGGCGCCGCCGTCGGCGACGCTTCCGTCACCCATGGCGCCGTCGCCGAGCCCGCCGTCGAGATCCCCGTCGAGGGGGACCTCGCCATCACGGCCGGCGTCGGTGGCGCCGTCCATTGGCTGCCCTCCGCCGTCGGCGAGGCGTCCGAGGAGCGGGCGGTTGTCACAGCCGGCGGCCATCGCCGCGACGCAGAGCGCGATCGTGGTGAGCTTCTTCATCGCGCACCTCCTTCCGCGGCACCGGCGCTGGGTGCCGTCTGTTCACTGTCTCCGCCAGGGATCCGTGCCGTCTGCCGCTCGGGCGGCGCGGGGTCGAGGATGTGGAACTCCACGCGGCGGTTCACCGCGCGGGCGCGCCGGTTCTCCTCGGGGATCAGCGGACGGCCTTCCCCGAAGCCGCGCGCCTCGAGTCGGTCCGGCTCCACGCCCTGCTCGACCAGCCACGTCATCACGCTGTGCGCGCGACGGTTGGACAGGTCGAGGTTGTGCTCCTCGGTGCCGCGATCGTCGGTGTGCCCTTCGATCGAGATGCGCCGGATGAACGGGCTCGCCCGCATCGCGTCACGCAGCGCTCGCATCACCGGCATGCTGCGCGGGAGGATGCGGTCGCTGTCGGTGGCGAAGAACACCGGGCGGTTGATGTGGATCTGCCCGTCCTGGATGTGCACGAGCGAGGGGCAGCCGTTGAGCTCCGGGTCCTCGTTGGGCGCGCCCGGGCGGTCGGGACAGGCGTCGGTCGCGTCTGGCACCATGTCGTTGTCCCGGTCGGGCAGCGGGCAGCCCTGACGCTCGGGGTCGGGGTGCGGGCCCACGTGGACCTCGGGGCACTGGTCCTCCGAGTCGACGAACGTGTCCGAGTCCGTGTCCGCCTCGGGGCAGCCCGGTCGGTCGGGGTCGGGGTGCTCACCCTGCGGAGTGCTCGGGCACTCGTCCGTCGAGTCGTGCACGCCGTCCCCGTCGGAGTCGGCCTCCGGGCAGCCGGGGCGCTCCGGATCGGGGTTGTCGCCCTGATGCGTGTCGGGACAGATGTCTTCGCGATCCGAGACGCCGTCCTCGTCGCGATCGACGAGCGGACAGCCCGGGCGCGCCGGGTCGGGGTTGTCGCCCGCGGGGATCTGCGGGCAGAGATCCTGCCCGTCGAGCACGCCGTCGCCGTCGCTGTCCGCGGCCGGGCCCTCGCGCGGCTCCTCAGCGAGTCGGACCACCAGCGAGACGCCACCCCAGACGCTCGAGGCGTCCTGGGGCACGTCGCCTTCGGCCGCGAAGAGGTGCGAGTAGCGCAGCATCGGTCCGAGCCCGACGAGCGGGTGGAGGTCGAACTCGAAGCCCGCGCCGACGTCGATCGCGAAGCGGTGAAGGTCGCCCGTGAGCCCGTAGTTGGCGTTCGCGTCGACGAAGAGTCGCCCCACGTCGCCGATCCGCGGCTCGAAGCGCAAACCGCCGCCCGCGAAGAACAGCTGCCCAGCGCCGTTCTCACCAGGGAAGAGCTGCACGCCGAGGGCGAGCTGGAGGGCGAGCATGTCGATGATGCGGAAGCCCGGTCGCAGCGCGCCGGAGACGCCCGCCTCGAAGCCGAGGTCGTCCCGTTGAAAGTCGGCGAGCTGCCCGCCGACCAGTGCTTCGCCGCGCAGCTCCAGACGCTCGAGCTGGGCCGCCGCGGGGGCGGTCAGTCCGAGCGCGGCGATGCCGACGATGAAAGCCAAAGCCCGTGTCATACCGGCCCGCCAAAGCAGGCCGCGAGCCAACCGAGAGCTGCGCGAGAGTCTGTCCCCGATCGCGGGCGCGTTCCCCACAGGTGTGGGGTGGCTACCTACAGACGAGCGTTGCGCGAGAGCCTGCGCAACACCTGCGCAGTGAGGCGAACCCCCACTTCTCTCGGCCCCTCGATCGGGGATGATGGGTACGGCGCGCCGCTTGCGTATGGGCGCCGCGTCGTGCGGAGGTGATGCGCGTGGGCTCGAAGTCGCCCTTGTGGTCCGTGATCGGGATCGCCGTGCTGGCGTACGCGTCGCTGGGGTTCGGGCCCGTCTCGGCGCGGCCTCGCACCGACCAGTGCATGGCGCCGCTCCCGCGTCGGGCCGCGTTCGTGGAGCACGTGCGCTTCGGCGAGGTGCGCGGGCGCGCCCTGCGCCTCGACCTGGTGCGCCCCGCGACCCCCGGACCCCACCCCGTCGTCGTGCTCGTTCACGGCGGAGCGTGGCGGCGCGGTCACCGCAGCTACATGACCGGCACGATGCACGCCTTCGCCGCGCAGGGCTACGCGGCGGCGAGCGTCGACTACCGGCTCGCGGACGGCGGCCGCAGCGTGTTCCCCGGCCCCGTCTCGGATCTGCGCTGCGCGGTCCGGACCCTGCGCGCCCGCGCGCCGGAGCTGGGCCTGGATCCCCGTCGCTTCGCGGCCGTCGGCTTCTCGGCGGGCGGCCATCTCGCGTCCATGCTCGCCACCGCCTCCGACGTGGGCGAGCTGGACGACGGCTCGTGTCCGGTCACGGCCGGCTCGGCGAACGTGCAAGCCGCCGTGAGCTTCTACGGTCCCTATGATCTGCGCGCGCCGCTCCGGGTCGGGCCGGGCGCGGACGGCGCCATCCGGAACCTGCTCGGCGTCAGCCGCACGCGCGATCCGGCCCGGGCCGCGCTCGCCTCCCCCATCGCGCACGTCGATCGCGGCGACCCGCCCATGCTGCTCGTGCACGGCCTCCGTGACCGGGTCGTCGAGGTCGATCAGACCCGCCGCATGCGCCGCGCGCTCGAGACGGCCGGCGTCCGCGTGCAGACCCTCGAGCTGCCGAACCAGAGCCACGGGTTCGGCGTGTTCCCGCGCCGCCCCTCGGACGACGGCTCCATCGCCTGCTCCACCCTGAGCTTCCTCGGCGACGCGCTCCGCCGCTGATCACGCCCCGGGCAGGTCGAACGCGCCGCGGTAGAGCGCGTCGACCGGAAGGCGCGTGCCGTCCGCGAGCTGGACCTCATCACCACCGGTCAGCGCCTGATACCGCCACGTGTCGCCGGCGCGACGATAGTGCTCGACGCGCTGGGCACGCTGCGACACGAGCAGGTAGTCCCGAAGGTGCTCGAGGCGCTGGTAAGCCTCCCACTTCTCGCCCCGATCGAACTTCTCGGTGCTCGGAGAGAGGACCTCGACGACCACGCATGGGTTGGCGAGCACGTCGTTCGTGCCCTCGGCGATCTCGATCTCCCCGCAGACCGCGACCGCGTCAGCGTAGACGTAGTGGCTTCCCGGGGACGCCGCGACGCGGAGATCCGAGGTCATGACCTTGCAATCCTGCGGGAGTCGATTGCTGAGCTCGGTGACACACCTCGCCGCCAGGAAGGCGTGGCGCGCGCTCCCCCCCGACATGAGGAACACCTCACCCAGGTGGAACTCGTAGCGCTCTTCCTGCTGCCGCTCCCACGCGAGGTACTCGGCCGCAGTCATCTGCCGTGTCCCTGCCGCTTCGGCCATGCCTCGAGGGTAGCAGCCGAGCCGCCCCGGCGCTCAGAGGCCTTCGGCGCGGAGGAAGGCGACCAGATCACCGTAGAAGGCGAGGTGATCCCAGTCGTTGCCCCGGCCGGGTGAGTCGCCGAAGAGGTGGCCGATCTCGTCGAAGTGATCGGCGGGCACGCAGCCGAGGAAGCGCCCCCAGCGCGCGTCGCGCACGCGCACGAGGCCGTCGTTGACGATGTCGGCGCGGCCGCCGTCGACGATCTGCTCGGGGATGTCGAGGAGCGGCTCGATCGGATCGAGGTCGCGGTCGTGCGTGTAGACGAAGCGCGGCGGGTCGGTGACGTCGCAGTCGGGGTAGCCGTCGTGTCGGTCGGAGCGGCCGGTCAGCGAGTAGTAGGCGACGCCGTCCTGGTTCGGGTAGCGCGTGTTGAACGCGTCGATGCCCGGCGTCGACATCTGCCGCAGGGACGCGAACACGCTCGTCTCCTCGCCCGCCGCGTCGTACAGCGCCGCGCCGATCAAGCGAACCAGGCGGTCCGCGAGATCGCGGGCGCGCTCGTCCTCGACCAGCCCCAGCACGACGTCGGCGATGGGGGTCCCGCGGTGCGGCGTCGCGAAGGTGGTCACGGAGGCGACCAGGTCGGGGCGCACGGCGGCGACGTAGCGCGCGTCGAGCCCGCCCTGGGAGTGGCCGATGAGGTTGACCTTCGCGTGGCCCGTCTCGGCGAGGATGCGCTCCACGTGCGCGAGGAGCTGGTCGCCGCGGGTCTCCGAGTCGTTGAAGGGATCGACCGCCGGCGTGAAGACCAGCGCCTCGCCGCGCTCGGCCAGGTCGTCCTTCACGCCGTAGAAGTAGGTGATGAAGCCCACGCCGGCGAAGTCCTCGAACCCGAAGAAGCCGTGCGCGAGCACGATCGGGTAGGGCGCGCCCAGCTCGCCCGGGCCGCCGCCGTCCACGCGCGCCTGCGCGTCGGGCAGCCGAAAGGTGCGGCCGTCCGGCGACGCCTCGGCGTCCACCGACGCGTCGTCCGCGACCATCGAGGCCCCCTCACCACAAGACGCGGCGAGCAGGGCCCATCCCAAGAGCCAAACGCGAGCAGCCATCCCAGCGGCAGAGCTTACACCCTCGGTCAACCCGCGGGACGTCAGCGCTCGGTCTCTCGCTCCGCCTCGCGGGTGAGCCGGACGAGGGTCCAGTACGGAGGCCGTCGACCGTGCTCCTCCATGTACGCGTCGACGCGGGGCTCGAGCCGCTCGCGCACGGCGCCGTGCCGCGCCCGGAGGTACGCGACCCGCAGCCCCGTCGTGGCGCTCATGCCTTCGGGGATGGGGCCGAGCGAGCCGAACAGGTTGAGGCCCCAGCTGTAGGCCTTCGCGAGGCGCGCGAGGGGGAGGCGGGCGTAGTCGTAGTCGAGCTCGTCGCCGTCCTCCGCGCCCTCGAGCAGGACGTCGAGGATGGCGTTGTCCACGTGGTCCTGGAACAGCGTCTCCGGGTCGCGGTACTCCGCGACGACGCGCATCTGCGGGTCGTACTCCAGGTCTCCGGGCGCGTAGGTCTCGAAGTACCGGACTCCGACCGCGCCGAGCCAGCGGGTCAGCCCCTCCCCGCCGAGGGTGGAGAGGCCGCGCCAGAGGTGAACGCCCTGCTCGGAGTAGGCGTGCGAGGCGACCTCGGAGCAGAACATCTTGCTCGGGTCCTCGTAGTCCATCGCGAAGTCATACGGGATGTGACCGGCGCGGGCGGCCTCGAGCTGCGCGGTCGCGGCGCGGTGGGGCAGGCGTGGGTCGTCATCGAGCGCCGGATGATCGGCGCGCAGCCGAAGGACGAGGATGCGCAGCTTGGTGTCGGCCAGGTAGCGCTCGGCCGTGAACGCGCCGACGCCGCTCTCGATGTGCGACTCGATCACCGTCGGCGTGCCGTCCTCGCTCACGTGCAGGAGGGCCACGTGGGAGAAGACGCCGGGGTAGTCGTTGCCGCGCGCGATCAGCGCGCTCGTCGGCGCGCCGCCGCGCGAGAGCAGCACGTCGCCGCTGTGCAGAGTCACGCCGCGGTAGGTGTAGCTCGGGGTCGCGGAGGGCTCGTCCACGCCCCGGACCACGGCCGGCGCCTCGTCCTCGGGCATCTGGAGCAGCAGCTCCTCCACCGCCGCGCGCGCGCCGTAGAGCAGCCGATAGAGCGCGTCGCGGGCCTCGCGATCCTCGGCCACGTCCCAGCGCACGCTCTGGTCCTCGACCGCCGCGCGCAGCCGGCTCGCGCGCGTCAGGAGCGCGGGCACCTGCGCGGGGCACGCGCCGAAGAGTGGGGCGACCTCGAAGAGCTGCCCCTCGAGCGTGTCGAGGATCGGCGCCCCAGGCTCGACTCGCGCCGACTCGAGCTGCGCGAGCGTCTCGTCCAGTCCGCTCAGCCCGGCGTCGATCGCGGGCTGGCTGGCGTCGCACCCCTGCTCGCGCGCGGCGTCGAAGCGCGCCTCGAGCTGCGCCCAGACGTCGTCCTGCCCCCAGACGAAGGGCGCGTTCGGCGGAGGGGTCAGGGCGGGCGTCGGCTCGGGGACCAGCAGCGTCCCGAGCAGCAACGCCAGGGCCCCGCCTCCGACCATCTTCCAGCGGCGGTTCACCCGAGGAGCATACGCAGAGGATCCACTCCGACGCGTTGGAGAAATCCGTACGTCATCCCGACCAGCGCGAGGAGCGAGAAGACGAAGAGGATCACGCGACGATGTTTGCGGACGACCTGCACGGCTCGGGTGTGGGGCACGAAGACGCGCGGCGCCAGTGCTCGGCGTCAGCGCTGGGCGCTGCGCACGTCGCCGACCGCGCCGAGGCGGTAGACGTAGCGGACCTGCATTCGCTCGTCGGGGAGCTCGCCTTCGATGTGCGCGCCGAGGAGCGGGCCGACCGCGCAGCGGCGGAGCCCGGTCGAGGCGGGGAAGCTCTCGCGCAGCTGCCCCGCCATCACGCGGCCGTCGGTGCCGACCTCGAGCCGGACGTCGAGCACCGCCGGCTGTCCACCGATCTCTCTCGCGCACGCCTCGAGCCGGTCGTCGCGGGCCGAGAGCCCGGCGTCGATCCGCGTGAGGAGATCCTCGCTCGCCTCCCCGCCCAGGGGGCGCGCCCCTCCGAGGCGACAGAGGCCGCCCTGCTCGTCCGGGCAGAAGTAGAAGGTCCGATCGATCCGCACCGCCTCGCTCGGCGGCGCCGGGTCGAAGAACAGGCTCGAGACGCGGCTCCGGACGCACGTGGCGAGCATCTCCTCGTCGCGTGACCACGCGTCGACCGAGACGTCGTCCACCCGACCGTCGGGCTCGATGGTGAAGCCGACCCGCACCAGGCCGCTCACGTTCGGGTCTCTCAGGCGCGCCTCGCCGAAGCAGCCGCGCGCGCGCTCGAGGTGACCGGCGAGCTGTCGACGCAAGCTGCCCGCCACGTCCAGCTGTCCCGACTCGGCGCGGTTCGTCCTCGCGCTCGCCATCGGTCCGGCCGCGGCACACCCGACCAGACCGACCAACCCCAGGATCCACGCGCTGCGCATAGTGACCTCCTCACCCTCGGGTCGTCTCGAGGGCGCTCGCTTTCCAACCCGCACTTCGGGCCCCGTTCAGGCTGCGTTTCACGCGCCGTGCCACCTCAGGTGCGCTGCCGGGCCGTCCTCGCGGCTGTGCCAGACAGTGTCTCGGTGGCAACCCCCGTGAGATTCGTGCAACCTCGCAGCTCATGACCGGGCTCCGGGTACTCGTCCTGACGGGCGACCGAGACGCGTGGGCGGACGTCGCGCGCGAGCTGGCAGAGCGTCGGCACAACCTCGTGTTCGACGATCCGGGGGACGAGCCGGTGGCCGTGCTCGTCGCCGACGGGCCCAACGGCGAGCGCTGGGCCCAGGCCGCGAGCCGTCGCGCCGCGCACCCCGACGCGCTGCTCGTCGCGGTCATCGACCCCGGCAAGCCCGAGGAGGTCGTCACGGCGCTCGAATCGGGGGCCTCGCACTGCCTCCCGCGACCCGTCCGACCCAGCGCGCTGATCGTGCTGCTCGAGCGCGCCGCGCGAAAGCCTCAGCCGCCGCCGCCGCCCCCCGGGGGGCAAGTCGGATTCCATGGAATGGTCGGCAACCACCCCGCGATGCAGCAGCTCGTCAAGCGTGTCATGCAGGTGGCCAAGAGCCGCGCGACGGTGCTCCTGAGCGGCGAGAGCGGGACCGGCAAGGAGCTGATCGCGGCCGCGATCCACCGCGAGAGCAAGCGCGCCGCCGGGCCCTTCGTGCGGCTGAACTGCGCGTCGCTCGCCCCGACCGTGCTCGAGTCGGAGCTCTTCGGTCACGAGAAGGGCGCGTTCACGGGTGCGACGACGCGGCGCCGCGGGCGCTTCGAGCACGCCGACGGCGGGACGCTCTTCCTCGACGAGATCAGCGAGGCGCCGCCCGAGGTGCAGGTGAAGCTGCTGCGGTTCCTGCAAGAGCGAGAGCTCGAGCGCGTCGGCAGCAACGAGACCATCCGGGTGGACGTGCGGGTGATCGCGGCGACCAACCGCCGGCTGGACAGCCTCGTCGAGGACGGCGCCTTCCGAGAGGATCTGTTCTACCGGCTCGCGGTGGTGCAGCTCGAGGTGCCCCCGCTCCGCGCCCGCAAGAGCGACGTGCCTCACCTCGCGGATCTGTTCATGCGCCGGTTCGCGGAGGAGAACGAGAAGACCGTTCATGGCTTCACCGAGCGCGCGCGCTGGGCGCTGCTGGCGCATCCGTGGCCGGGCAACGTGCGGGAGCTGCAGAACGCGCTCGAGCAGGCGGTGCTGCTCGCCGAGGGAGAGGAGATCGACCTCGACGATCTGCCCCTCGCGCAGGCGCCTCCGGCCGCGGAGGCCATCCGCCTGCTCATCCCCGGGGTGACCCTGGCCGAGCTCGAGCGCTTCGCGATCCTCGAGACCCTCAAGGCGGTGGGAGGGAGCAAGAGCCGCGCGGCGGAGGTCCTCGGCATCAGCCGGCGCACCATCCAGTACCGCCTCAAGGAGTGGGGGCTGGGCGGCAAGACCGACGAAGACGGTGAGGGCGACGACGCGTAACACTCGCGGCGCGGTGTTACGGGAGCGCCCCCGCGTGGCCGTAACACCTCTCGATGGATCGTTACGGTCGGCGGCTCGGAGTCGAAGAAACTGCAATGATTTCGGTGCGCGGCATCGTTGGCACGACCTCTGCTCAGAGGCCGAACACGATGACGAGGACGCACCGCAGCCAGGCCCTGATGATGGCCCTCTACACCTTCCTGCTCGCGCTCGGCGCCGCCATGCCGCTGATCGCCAGCTACCAGCCCGGCCTGACCGACCGCGTCGACGGTCACGTCCGCTGTGGCGGATACCGCGAGTCGGCGGGCGCGGAGGTCCAGGACGAGGAGCGCGCCGAGCAGCGACCGCGTCGGCGCGTGAGCGTCACGGGCGCGCCGGTCGCCCCGACGGTCGGCCACCCCGTCTCACGCAGCGCGCGAGCGTCGCGGCCCCTGCTCGAGCACGCGGCCAAGTCCCCTGGAGGCGCGGCCCTCGACCCCAGCGCTGCGTGACCGTGGGTCTTCGGCCCGACCGAGATCAGCGGAGGTCAGGGGCCGGGGACCTGACCGCGGCGCAGCTGCGTCTAGACTCGCCGAATGACGAAGTACTGGTCATGGCTCGGCGCGCTGCTCTGGCTCGCCGCTTGTGGGAGCGACCCCGATCCAGCCGTCGATGCCGCGCGCGCAGACGGCTCCTCACCGCCCCCGATCGACGCGTCGAGTCGGGTGGACGGGGGGCCCGACGGTGGGACGGCGACCGACTCCGGCGTCGCGGCCGTCGGGGAGTGGACGCTGCCGATGACCGCCCGCGTGGGCGGAAAGCTCCCGATGTACGCGCTCTATCCTCGTCCGGACGCCGAGACCTCGTCCGACGCGTACCACCGGCACGCCCACCCGCGCGTGCCGTACCGGGTGCGGATCGCGGTCCAGGGCGGGGAGTGGCCCTTCCGCTACGAGCTCTTGGAGGGGCCGGAGGGTGCGGGCTTCGTCGCGGGGGAGCTCGCTCGGCGCGAGGACCCCGAGCGCGGCTGGATCGAGCACCTGCGCACGCCCGGGTACGGTGTGCTCGAGTGGGCGGCGCCGGAGGACGGATCGCACGCGGTCCGGGTGCGCGTCACCGATCAGTCGGGCGACTCCGTCGAGCTGAGCTGGACGGTGACCACCGACGCCGCTGCGTTCGTCTTCGTGGACTCGGAGGGCGGTGACGACGGAGCGCCCGGCACCTTCGAGCGCCCGCTGAGGACCTTCGCGGGCGGGCTCTGGCGCAATGACGGCGACGACGCGACCTGGGCGGGACGGATCGCCGTGTTCCGGGAGGGACGGTACGCGGTCTACGCCACCGCGCCGTTCACCAGCCCCGTCCTGGACGGTCGGGTCAAGCCCGCAGCGCTCGTCGGTCACCCGGGAGAGTCGGTGACCTTCGACCTGACCGAGGGGCACTTCCGGACCTCGCGGATGGGCGGGCTCGACGACATCTTGATCGCCGGCATCGACTTCGTCGGCTCGCGCGACGATCTCGGCAACGCGCGCCTGTTCAACGTCACGGACCGATCTCAAAGGGTCACGTTCTGGGAGTGCTCCTTCGACGAGACCGGCGTCGGCGGATCCGGGCGAGACAACCCGGCGTGTATCGCTTTCATGGCGGACGGGCCGTACCACGAGAACCTCGCCGTGCTGGACTGTGAGCTTCGGCCGAACGCGTCCTCGCAGCTGGTCGTCACCTTCGACTCGAACCACGTCCTGTTCGAGGGCAATCGCGCGATCGGCGTGGACCTCGCGCCCAGCAACGGCGACACCTTTCTCCACCCCAAGGACGACACGAACAACCTGACCGTTCGGGACAACGTGTTCGTGGGCCGCGCGGCCACGGCGGCGATCGACGTCAGCAACCAGATCACCGAGGGCGCCGCGGAGAACCAGGAGGTCTGCTGGAACACCATCGTGTACGACGGAGACCAGAATGTCGATTGCGCGATTCGCATGAACGGCCAAACGACCACGCCCGACGCCTCCAACAGCCATGTCTACCGGAACAGCGTGGTGAGCCAGCGCCGCGCGTTCCTGTTCCGGGGCGCCGAGATGCCCATCCCCGTGACGGTCGAGGGCAACGCGTTCTTCGGCGCGGAGGGAGGGTTGGTGGGGGGAAACTACGTGGAAGGGCCGGTGCCCAACATTTCTCTGATGGAGACGGACTTCGACGGCGCGGGCGCGCTGATCGGCGCTGCGCGGGAGACTCACGGCGGGCTGGCGGGGGCCGAGGTGATCGCGCCGAGGTGAACGCGGGCGTCAGCGCGCCTGACCGGTCGCGGAGGTGGCGGCCGCCACCCCTCCGCCACCCCTCCGCCGGCGGATCGGGGGCCACGCGGGGTGTTCGAGCGTCGATTCTCCCGTGTGCGATGACTGGATCGAATCTTGATTCGTGTAGGCGATATGCCCCGCGCGAAGATCCAGGCCGCCGCCACGTATGCGGTCACCATTCGTTGCGTGTGTCGGAAGCTCTTTCTGACGCCGTTCGCGCCGCAGCTGCACGCGTGGATCCTGTACTTCCTATCGGAGGCGGCGGCGAAGACGGGGGTGATCGTGCATCAGATCACGATCGAGCCGAACCACATCCACCTCGTCGTGACCTCGGTGATGGCGAACATGCCGATCTTCAAGCGGCTGTTCCACGGGGAGATCAGCAAGCTCGTGAAGTGGGCGCTCGAGCAGCACGGCTTCGAGGCGCCGGACCGGGTCTTCGGGGACGCGCGG
>SHBB01000211.1 GCA_004213565.1 Sandaracinaceae bacterium | reverse complement strand
GTCGGGGGTCTCCGAGGCGCCGGGGAAGGTGGCGGCGGTCATGTCGTCGCAGTCGGTGGCGGTGGTGGCCTCCATGTCGGCGGTGTCGCAGGAGCCGTCGGCGGCGAGGGTGGTGGTCCCCGTGGCGGTGCCGAAGCCGTCCATGTCGGCGTCGACGAAGCACGTGATCGTGTCGGCGCCGTTGCAGTCCTGGTCGACTCCGTCGTCGGGCGTCTCCGGGGCGCCGGGGAAGGTGGCGGCGGCCATGTCGTCGCAGTCGGTGGCGGTGGTGGCCTCCATGTCGGCGGTGTCGCAGGAGCCGTCGGCGGCGAGGGTGGTGGTCCCCGCGACGGTGCCGAAGCCGTCCATGTCGGCGTCGACGAAGCACGTGATCGTGTCGGCGCCGTTGCAGTCCTGGTCGACTCCGTCGTCGGCGACCTCCGGTGCCCCCGTGAAGATGGTCGGGTCACCGGGCGCGCAATCGGTCGCGTCCGGATCTCCGTCCCCGTCCGCGTCGGGAACCGTGCTCCGCACGCTGATGTCGTCCGCGGCGACGAATCCGCCGAAGGTGCCCGTCCCGAGGTCACGGATGGACAGGATCACCGACGCGGTGGTCCCCGAGGCCGTGAACGGGACCACGGCTTCGCTCCACGCGTCTCCACTGCTGGTGGGGAAGTCGGCCGTCGTCCCGGCGACGGTGACGCGGAAGTCGCCGTTGACGTAGGTCCCGGCGCTCGAGCTGAGCGTGGCACCTTGGTAGTAGACCGAGAGCTCGTAGGAGCCCCCCGGCGTGAGCCCGGTGATCGTCGCGGTCACGGCCTCTCGGATGGACCCGCCGGCGAGCGTCATGAGGAGGGTCGAGCCCTCCCGGGGCCCCCCGGCCAGGTCGCTCACGACCCAGGTCCCGCCCGGCCAGGGGCCGTTCCCGACGATGACGTCGGGCGAGGGCGTGCTGATTGTCCAGCCATCGGGGGCGCACGACGTGCAGGCCCCGGCGGTGCGTTCGAGCGCGGGGACGGACTGCGCCAGGCTCGCCGTGGGAGTGGCGCTCGCGATGAAGGCGGCGACCACCAAGCCGAACACCCAGGACCTACGCTCGATCATCGGACCCCCATCGACTCGCTCTGACTCGCGCACCAACGGCGAGAGTACCCGATGGGCGGAATAATCGCACGACGGCGGCGCCGTCGGAGCATCGAGACGGAGCCCCCTCGAGGGCTACAGGTCGTCTTCGGCCGCGGCGAGCTCGCGAGCCATCGCGGCGGCGGTGCGGGCGGCGCGCTCGGCGATGAGCTCGCGGACCCGCTCGGTCTCGCCGCGCTCGAGCAAGTCGAGGATGCGGCTCGCCGCGCTCTGCGGCGTGTCGGCGGCCAACATGCCTCCGACGATCGGGTAGCTCTCGTGATCCACGGCTCTACGCTCCCACGTTCAGGGTCATGGTCAAGATGTTGACGAGCGTGCCGATCGTCAACACTTCGACTTGATCCGGGCTGCGAAAGTGGTCGAGCCGCGAGCTGGTCACGATGAGCGCGCCCTCCGGCTCGTCGGTGGGCGTGCGGTACGAGAAGGGCACGCTGACCGCGCTGACGTAGTGCTGGACGTCGGTGGGGCGGGCCTCGGAGGGCACCCAGGCCTGCGTGTGCCGGATGTCGCCGCTGACGAGGAGCTGGTTCTCGGCCACGCACTTCCCGACGTGGCCCTGGCCGACCTTCCAGCTCCGACCGTGCACGGGGATCGCCGGGTGGGCCTCGCGGTGCACGGGGCGGAGGCGGTCTCCCTCGAGCAGATAGACGACGAAGTTGTGGCGGTCTCGCTCGGTGTAGCCGAGCAGCGCCCCGCGGTGGCCCTTCCACAAGCGCAGCAGGAGATCGACCGCGTCGGCGCGCGTCCGTGAGCCGCCGCGGATCTGGATCGAGAGGTGGGCGGCCACCGACGAGATCTGGTGGATGGCGTCGGTGCGCAGGCGCTCCCGCTCGGCCGCCTCGCGCGCGGGGCGAACCCGGCTGCGGGCCACGGCGAGGGCGGCGTGCAAGCGCGCGTCGACCCGCGCGATCGCCGCGGGCGCGCCGCCGTCCCAGTCGCCGTGCATCCAGTTGTCGACGTGACCCTTGCGGAGCGCGTCGATGAAGCGCTGCACGCCCGGGAGGTTGTGCCGGTCGGGCTTGCGATCGGAGAACTCGGGCACCTCGCGGAGGCGCGCGTCGATCTCGACCACCTGCTCGTCGGGGTGGCGCGCGACGAGCTCGCGCCGCGCCTTGAAGATCTGCTTCGCGAGCGCGTTCGTCTCCTGCTGCACGAGCACGATCGGGAGCAGGCCGGCGTCCATCGCCTCCTCCCACTCGCGCCACGTGATCGACTTGTTCTGTCGCTGGTACTCGCCGCCGAAGCGGGAGGCGACCAGCAGGACGAAGACGTGCGCCTCGCGGACCGCCCGGAGACACGCGTCGTGCGAGGTCACGCCGGGCTCGACGGGGAAGTCGGGATCCTCGCTGGTGCGCACCTCGATGCCGCGCGCCTCGAGCGCCGCGCGCACGTCTCGCCGCACGCCGTCGAGATCCTCGACGGTCGAGCTGAGGAAGACCACGAGCCGCTGGCTCATGGGCAAAGCGTTACCACACGTGCGAAGCTCGCCGCGCATGAAGTGCGCGCGAACGGCCATGGCGATCCTCCTGTTCACCGCCTGCGGAGGCGGGCCACGGGGGAGGGTGGCCACCGCGGTGGAGGCGGACGATCTGGACGGCGCGATCGCCGCCTACGAGGACTACCGCCGGAGCGAAGGCGCGGACGCCGACGTGCTCGGACGGGTCGCTGGATTGCTCCTGGAGCGCGAGGCGCGGAGCGACGACGGCGAGCGACGACGCGCCGCGATCCTGCAGCTCTCGCTGGCCGGGACCGCGGGGGAGCCGGGGTTGATCCGGCTCGCCGAGGCCGAGGGCGTGGGGCCTTCGCGGCTCGCCGCGCTCGAGGTGCTGGCCCGGCGTGGGAGTGAGAGCGCGCGCCTGTCGCTCCGCGCGCTCGCCGACCACGAGGACCCGGCGGTGCTCGCGGCCGCGATCCTGGGGATGGATCCGGCGCTCGATCGCGATCTCCTGCTCGAGCACCTCCGGGCGCCCAGCGCCGATGTGCGGCGCGCGGCGGCGAGGGCGTTGTCTCCCCGCGATGACGCGGACGTGCTCCGCACGCTCGCCGAGGCGGCGCGGGTCGATCCGGATCCGGCGGTGCGCGCGGCGGCGGTGGGCTCGCTGGCCCTCGCCGGACAGGCGGGGGTCGACGCGCTGCGCGAGCGGCTGGGCGATCCGATGTCGAGCGTGCGCCTCGCCGCGGTCGGCGCCCTCGTCCGCGCCGACGAGGCGCAGGCGCGCGTCGCGCTCGGGGCGTTGCTCGAGATGGCGCCCAGCCCGGCCGGGATCGAGGCGGCGCGGGTGCTCGCGCAGCTCGACGACGACGGCTCTCCGACGGGGGCGTCGGCGGCGCGCGCGTACCTCCGCGGGGCCCTCGAGGCGCGCGACGCGGGGCTCCGTTCCCAGGCCGGGGTCGCGCTGACCGGGCTCCCCAGCACGGCCGACGCGCCGATCGACGCGGTGCGCGCGGCCCTCGCCACGGAGACCGAGCCCGAGGTCCGGCTGTCGTTCGCGCGGGCGCTCTGGCGCCGCGATCGCGCCACGGCGTCGCGTGCGCTCGAGGATCTGCTGGCGGACGAGGGGATGCCCGGCGTGCAGGCCGCGGCGCTGCTCGCCGCCGAGGCGCACGAGGCGGCCGTCTCGAAGCTCGACGAGGTGGCGCGCGGAGACGGCGTCAGCGTGCTGAGGCGGACCGCGGCCCGCGCCCTCGCGCGCGAGGCGATGCAGCCCGATCGCGCGCGGCGCCACCTCGGTGACGAGGACGCGCTCGTGCGTATCTACGCCGCCGGTGGCATCCTCGCCGCCGCGGCCGCCAGCTGAGGCCGCGCGCCTCATCACCGCAGGAGATTCGAACCGTGAAGTACAAGCACGTGCTCGCCGCCACCGACTTCTCGACGCTCGGAGACCTCGCGCTCTCCCGAGGCGCGCAGCTCGCGGCCGACTCGGGCGCGAAGCTCACCGCCGTGCACGTGCTCCCCGAGCCCGACGCGCCGAGCCCGCTGTTCGCGCACTACGAGGTCACGCGCGACGCCGGCAAGCTCGAGGCGGCCAAGCAGGGAGCGGCCGCCGCGCTCGAGGAGCGCATCCCGGCCGACGTGAAGAACGCCGACGTCGAGATCGACTACCGGGTGGTGCTCGGCGATCCCGCGACGGAGATCCTCACCCTCGACGTGCGCCTCGCTCCCGACCTCATCGTGCTCGCCACGCACGGGCGCCGCGGCTGGCAGCGCTGGATCATGGGGAGCGTGGCGGAGCGTGTCGTGCAGATGGCCCGCGCCGACGTGCTCGCGGTGCGCGAGCGCGATCCGGTCGATCTCGACGAGCTCTGACTCGCCCTCGTCGCAGACCTGGATCTCGGGTGACGCAGCGGGAGCGTCATGCTGGAGCCATGACCGACGTCGACCGCGCTCGAGAGTACTTCCGCCTCGTCAGCGAGGTGGGGCACGAGGGCTTCCTCGCCCGCATCGCCATCGCTGAGCTGGCCCCGCTTCGCGTGGCGCTCGAGCGCGTCGGCGCCCCGCAGCTGATGCGCCTCCTGGACGAGGCCGTGCTGATCGATCTCGACAGCCGCGACGCGGCCGGCCGCGCCACGCGGCAGTACCTCGAGGTGGAGGAGGCGGCGCTCGAGCGGCTCGATCGCGAGCTCTTCGAGGCGCTGCACCGCCTCGGCCCCGCGCTCGACATCCGCGCCGCATAGCGTAGCCTCCCGCGGCGTGACGTCCCGGCTCCACATCCTCTTCTTCGCCCTGTGCGGGCTCGCCTCCTCTGCCTGCGGCAACGACGCGCGGAACGACGCCGTGCTCTTCCTCGACCGCGTGCAGCAGCTCGACCTCGACGCGCCGATCCAGGAGCGCGAGCGGCTGGTCGCGTCCCTCGCCTCGCTGCCGCTCACGTCGGAGGAGGTGCAGCGCGCGCGCGACGCGTGTGTCGAGGCCCACCGGACCATCCTCGAGGCGGAGTCGCTGCACCGGAGCGCGCGCGAAGCGCTCGTGCGCGCGGGCGCCGACGAGGAGGCGATGCCCATCACGGAGCGTCAGCGGATCGAGCGCGACATCCGCCAGTCCAACGACGCGATCGAGCGCTCTCGCGATCTGTTCACGCGGTGCCATCGGCTGACCCGCGGCCTCGAGACCCGCTACCGCCGCCGTCGCAACAGCGCCGAGTAGTCCGTGGCGCTGGTCACTGGCGAGCGCGCGCTGCTTCGATAAGATGCGCGGCATGACTCGCGTGGCACTGGCCTTCGTCCTCCTGCTCGGCTGCAACGAGGCGAGCGGAGCCGCCGTCGAGGGGGCGACGCAGGCCCCCTTCGAGGTGCGCGGTGACGCGAGCGGGCTGCTGCTCGTGTGGTTCGACGAGGAGGGGCAGCACACCGCCGCGAGCCGCGACGAGATCCCGGAGGCGCGGCGCGAGCTGGTGCGGGTCGACGACCTCGATCTCGCCCCGGAGGAGCGCCTCGACCCGTCACAGGTGTGGGTGGCGGATCTCCGTGAGGCGGGCGAGGACGGCCGCTACGCCGTGCGCGCCATGCCGCGGGACGAGCTCGAGGCGCACCTCGCGGCGGTCACCACCCCGGAGCCGTCGGAGGCCGAGGCCGCCGAGGGAGACGCCGACGTCATCGTCTACGGCGCCTCGTGGTGCTCGGCCTGTCGCTCCACCGAGGCGTTCCTGCGCGAGCGCAACGTGCCGTTCGTGGAGCGAGACATCGAGCGAGACCCCGGCGCGCGGCAGGCGATGCTCGAGGCGGCGCGCGCGGCGGGCGTGCAGACGAACGGGATCCCGGTCATCGACTTCCGCGGCGAGATCATCACCGGCTTCGACCGCGGCGCCCTCGAGCGCGCCATCGCCCGCGGCCGCACCCCCATCTGAGCGATGACGCCCCGAGCCCCGGTCGGACGCGTCGAGCGCGCCCTCGGCTGCATGCGCTTCGAGACC
The DNA here is from genome assembly GCA_004213565.1 of Sandaracinaceae bacterium. GTDB lineage: Bacteria > Myxococcota_A > Polyangia > Polyangiales > Sandaracinaceae > JAVJQK01. The sequence goes on along the minus strand of SHBB01000211.1, from coordinate 8,129 downwards.
GAAGCGGCGGCGCACGAGGTGGTCGGCGCGGCGCTCGAGGCGGGGGTGACCTTGCTCGACACCGCCAACGTTTACGGGCCCGACGACGGAGTGTTCGGGGTCAACGAGCGGTGGCTGGCGCGGGCCCTCGACGCGTGGAGCGGGCCGCGACCGCGCGTCGCGACGAAGGGCGGCCTGACACGCCCGGGTGGACGGTGGGTGCCGGACGGAAGGGCCAAGGCGATCCGTCAGGCGTGCGAAGGCTCGCTCGACGCGCTCGGGGTCGAGACGATCGATCTCTACCTGCTGCACGCGCCCGACCCGCGGGTCAGCTGGAAGACGACGTGCCGCGCGCTCGCGAAGCTGAAGGCCGATGGCCTCGTGGCGCGGCTGGGTCTCTGCAACGTGAGCGTCGCGCAGCTCCGGGAGGCGCGCGCGCACATGGACGTCGACGCGGTGCAGATCGGGCTGTCGCCCTTCGAGGAGAGCGGCCTCCGCGGAGGCGTGCCGCGCTACTGCCTCGACGAGGGCATCGCGCTGCTCGCGCACTCGCCCCTCGGCGGGCCGAAGAGGGCGGCGAAGATCGGCCGGGACCGCGCGCTCGGAGCGCTGGCCGAGGCGCGCGGCGTCTCGCCGTGGGCGATGACGCTCGCGTGGCTCCGCGACCTCGGCGCCACGCCGCTGCCCGGCTGCACGCGGCCCGAGACCGCGCGGGACGCGCTGGCGCCGCTCTCCCTCGACGACGGGGCGCGCGAGGCGCTCGACGCCCGGTTTCCGCTCGGCGCGCGGCTCAGGTGCCCGCCCACTCCGCCGAGGGACGGCGGACAGGGTGAAGTCGTCTTGCTGATGGGGATCCCGGGCGCCGGCAAGAGCACGCACGCCCGAGCGCTGGTCGAGGCGGGCTACGCGCGGCTCAACCGCGACGCGACCGGGGGGACGCTGAAGGCGCTGCACGGTCGGCTGGGCGCGCTCCTGAGCACGCTCACGAACACGGGCCCCCGCCGCGTCGTGCTCGACAACACCTACGCGACCCGCGCGCTGCGCGACCAGGTCCTCGAGATCGCCTGGAAGCACGATCTGCCCGTGCGCTGCGTGCTCGTCGACACGGCGCTCGAGGACGCGCAGGTCAACGCGTGCGTGCGCATGATCGAGCGGACGGGCCGGCTCCTCGAGCCGGACGAGATGAAGCGGGCCGGCAAGGACGATCCGAACCTCTTCGACCCCCGCGTGCAGCTCCGCTATCGCGCCGCGTTCGAGCCACCCACCGAGGACGAGGGCTTCTCGGCGCTGGAGCGGCGCGCGTTCGAGCGCGCGCCGTGGGGTGGCGACGGCGAGGCGGTGATCGTCAGCGTCGAGAGCTTCGCCTCGTTCGAGGGCGAGGCGGTGACGCTCGCGCCGGAGCGCGCGGCGCGGCTGCGAGAGGAGCCCCGGACGCTCTGCGCCACGGGCTGGGCCCCGAAGGCGAGCCCGGAGGCGGTCGCGCGGCGCGTCGCGCGCCTCGAGGCGGGGCTCGGGCGAGACCTGGACGCGCGCTTCTGTCGCCACGCCGCCGGGCCGCCGATCTGCTGGTGCCGCAAGCCCCTGCCCGGCCTCGGGGTGGCGTTGATCCTCGAGCACGCGCTCGACCCGGCGCGCTGCCTCTGGGTGGGCACCTCGGCCGCGGACCGAGGGATCGCGAGCCGCCTCGGCGTGCCCTACGTGGACGCGGCCGCCTACTTCGACCCCGGCTGAACCACCGACTCCGCGCGCGGGCCCGGTGGTATCGTCGCCGCCGTGGCGTCGCCCTATCGCAGCGGACGGGCTACCGCGCCGAGCGTCGCCGGGGGGGACGACGGCCTCGTCGACGCGCTGATCCAGCAGTTCGCCGATCCGCTGGCCTTCTATCGGGAGCTCGTCCAGAACGCCATCGACGCGGGCGCGACGCGCGTCTCGATCGGCGCGAGCTGGGAGGCGAGCGCCGAGCCCGGGGCCGGCACGATGGTCGTCTCGGTCCGCGACGACGGCTGCGGCATGAGCCGCCAGGTGCTCGAGAACCAGCTGACCGTGCTCTTCCGCTCGGGCAAGGAGGGGCAGGAGGGCAAGATCGGGAAGTTCGGCATCGGCTTCGTGTCGGTGCTCGCGCTGGTGCCCGAGAAGGTCGTCGTGCGCACGACCACCGGGGACACGGATCTGTGGACGCTCGAGCTGCGGAGCGACCAGAGCTACGAGCTGTTCCAGGCGCCCGGGGGCGGGTCGAGCGGGACCACCGTGACGCTGCACGTGCCTCTGGCGCGGGACGAGGTCGATCGGTTCGTCGACGGCAGCCTCCGCGCGCTCCGGAAGTGGTGTCGCCACGCGGAGCTCCCCATCCACTTCGTGGCGCACCTGGTGGGAGAAGGAGAGCCGCTCCGCGAGGCGCGCGTCGACACGCCGCTCTCGGTCGAGGCCAGCATCTCGGTGCGGGTGGAGGAGGGGGGCACGACGGTGGTGGCCGGCGTCATCGAGCATGGGTCGCCGCTGCTCGCGTTCTTCAATCGCGGGCTGCTCTTGCACGAGACGACCGAGGCGGTGCTGGGGGACCACGTGCGCGTGTCGATCCAGGACGGCCGCCTCGAGCACACCCTCAGCCGCGACAGCGTCAGGCGCGACGCGCACTACGCCAACGCCATGAAGCTCGCGCGGCGCGTGATCGATCGCGACCTGACCCGTGCGGTGCACGAGGCGCTGCCGACGAGCGTCGCGCCCGATCGCGTGCTCGCCACGGCGCTCGCCGCGGGCCTCGCGCTCGACCCCGAGCGGATCGAGCTGGCGCTGATGAGCGGCGCGTCGGAGAGCGTCCAGCGGCTGCGGCGGCGGGATGCGGTCTTCGCAGCCACCGCACCGTCGCCGCTCTCCGAGGCCGCGAGCGCGGCGCAGGTGGCGATCCTCGATCTCTCGGTGGCCGCCGACCCGGCGCGCTACCTGGCCGCGATCGCCGAGCTCCTCGGGGCCGCGCCGCCGTCGGTGGAGGCGGCGCTCACCCTCGCCTCGCCCGTGATCGAGAGCGGGAGTGACCTGGCGCTCCTCGACGGCGTCCGCGAGCTGCTCGGCGAGGTCCACCGCGCCCCTTCGGAGATTCGCCTGGTGACGCTCGAAGGCGCGCTGTCGGGCGCTCGGCTCGTGTCCGGCGTCGACGCCCCCCCGCGCGTGCTGACGCGCGAAGAGGCGACGGAGAACGTCTTCGCGCTCATCCGTCGCCCCCCGCTGTGGCTCGACGTCACGGATCCCCTCGTGTACGCCGCGCGGGCGGCGGCGACCACGCGCCCCTCGCTCGCCGCCGCGGTCCTCGCGCGCGGGATCCTCCTCGACCGGGGCCTCCTCGACGACGACCGCGACGACGAGTGGCTCGAGGCCGCCATCGAGCGCGTAGGGGAGGGGCCGTGAGCGCGGGGACGCGCGTGGCCGCGGGCCGCCTCCGCGTGGACGCGGCGCGCGCGGTGGACAAGCTGCGGGACTACCAGCTGCCCGATCCGACGATGTGGGTCCTCGAGGTGATCCGCGCGGCCGTCCTCGCGGGCGCCGAGCGCATCGTGGTGACGGGGGACGGCGACGACGTGCGGGTGGCCTGGCGAGGGCCTCCGATCCCGGCCGCGCGCGTCGCCACGCTCTTCGACGAGCTGGTGGATCCGGCGCCCAAGGCGGACCATCGCCACCTCCGCCTCCTCGCGACGGGCGTCAACACGGCGCTCGGCATGGAGCCGCGCTGGCTCGACGTGATCAGCGTGGGCGAGGACGCGCAGCGCGTTCGGTTCACGCCCGGTCTGCTGAAGGTGGAGGAGGGCGTGGCGGAGGGGCTGCGCCGCCTGACGCCCGAGCCGACCGTGCCCCCACCCGAGGCGCTGGGACCCGGCGTCGTGGTGCACCTCAAGCGGCTGCCGCAGTGGAACGCGGTGCCGATCCTGATCGGCATCGGCGAGCCGGCGGAGCTCGCGGTGGCGAGGCGCTGCTGCGACGACCTCGCGGTGCCGATCGCGGTGGGGGGCGCGACGCTCGGGCGGGAGCGCTCGCACCGCGACCTGCTCCGCGTCTCGCTCGGGGAGGGGCTCGATGGGTTCCTGGCCGTGCTCGACCCAGCCTCGGCGCGAGGGCCCGCGAGCCTCGAGCTGGCGGAGCTCGGCGTGCTGCTCGTGCGCTACACGTGGCCGCTGACCGGCTTCCACCCCGAGCTCACCGGGTTGCCGCTCCGGCTCTATCTCGACGCGAACCGGCTGCCCACGAACGCCTCGCGCTCCGCCGTGCGGCTCACCGATCCACCCGTCCGTGACGCGCTCGAACGTGGGCGAGAGCTGCTCCCCGCGGTCGTGGCGCGTCTGGCCAGCGAGCTCGAGGAGGGGCCCTCGCGCACCTGGACCGAGTCGCAGCGGGAGCGCCTCCGCGCCGCGGCGGTGCAGCTCCTGGCGGCGCGGGCCAGCGGGCGACTCTGGCGCGCCGCGCTGCGCGGCGTCGAACAGGAGGAGGACGCGGCCTCGGCCCTCGCGCCGCTCCTCGCGCTGCCGCTCCTGCGCGACGCGCTGGGCCGGCCGCGGAGCCCCGCGAGCTTTCCCCTGGGCGAGGGCGATGAGCGCGTGAGCTTCGCCGACGCCCCGTACGAGGCGGAGCTCGAGCCCTGGCTCGGCCACGTGCTGTGGGTGCCCCCGGGAGATCCCGCGCGCGCGCTGCTCGGCGACTGGGTGCCAGCGCGGGCGTCGGAGCTCGCGAAGCTTGCTCGAAAGCATCGCAAGGCGCGCGCGCGCTTCCAGAACGAGGCGCCGCGGCCCAACACCCTGCAGGCGTCGGACGTGCAACTCCTCGCGGTGCCGCTGAAGGCGCCAGGCCGCTCTCTGAAGAGCATCGCGCCGACGGAGCTGTTCGACGTGCCCGGCCTCGAGGGCGAGCTGGCGCTCCTCGATCCGCGGCGAGCGCGCGCGGGCGCGGTGAGCGTTCGCCTCGGCGGGCGCGAGATCGAGCTGCTGCAGCCGGACCGGAGCCTCCTCTACGAGGCCGTCGTCACGCGCGCTGGCCTCGTCCCCCACGTCGACTTTCGCAGCGTTCGCCGTGACCCCGGCTACGTGTCCATGTGTCGCGCCCTCGACGCCGCGGCCGTCGTCGCCTGCGAGGGGCTCGCGCTCCGCGTCTCGGGCAAGCGCAAGCAGGGCGATCGGAGCGAGGCCCGGGTCGAGTGGATCGACGCGCCGGACGCTGCACATCTCGTTGTGGGAGTCCTCCGGCGTGGCGTCTACCTGGCGGCGCAGCTCCTCGCGGACGGACGAGACCCGGACGCGCTGCGCGCGCAGCTCGCGAGCTCGAACAGCCCGCTGCTGCGCGCCGCGATCTGGCCCACGGTGGACGGCTCGCTCCACACCGCGCGCGACGTGCTGCGCACCCCGAGGCCACTCGGCGTGTGCTTCGGCGCCGCGCCGGGCGGGCCCGCGCCCTCGGGCCGGCTCGTCCTGGTGCTCGACCGAGAGGAGCGCGACGACGCGCTGTCCCTCTTCGGCCCGATGGTGGACTACCGACCGGTGCTCATCCGCGAGAGAACCGAGCCGGAGCCGACCGGGCTCGCGCGAAGAGAGACGCCTCCGCACGGGGTGGGGCTCGAGATCGAGGGTCCGCACCTCCGGGCCGCGGTGGTCTGGGGGGGCGAGCGGCGCGAGCTGGTCGTCCGGCACTGGGGGCACGAGCTCGAGACGAGGGTCGTCGACGAGACGACCACCCCGTGTCGGGTCGTGGTGGAGGATGGCCTGGTGGTGCCGGGGGAGGGCTGGCGCAGCGTCGCGTCGCCGCGCGCGGAGGGCTACCCGCTCGCGCGCTGGGAGGGAGAGCTCGCGCGCGCGTTCGTCGACGCGCTCACTGGCAAACCACCGCCCGCGCTCGCCGTCGGTCCAGAGGACCCCTTCGACGCCCACGGCGCCCGCCACGCGCTCTTCGATCTGATGCAGCACGCCGAGGGCTCGCTCGAGCGAGTGCTCACGTCGTCACGCCTCCGCGCGCTCTCGGGCGTCCCCCTCTTCGAGCGCCTCGGAGCGCCCGAGCGGCACAGCGTCGACCAGATCATGGAGGCGTTTCGCGCCGACCCCATCCCCTTCGTGCCGCTCGGCGAGGCGGCCGGGGTCGAGCTCGACGGCTGGCACCCCGTGCTCGCCTCGTCGTCGATGGTGAAGGCGCTCGAGCGCTGGACGGGGCGCGCGTTCGCGGACGGGCGCGACCAGCTCGAGGGCCTCCGTCGTCGCGCGCGGCGTGCGCGGGCGCTCGAGCTCCACCGCCGTCAGCGACAGAGCGATCCGACGGTGACGTGGGCGCGACCCCGCGTGCCCGTGAAGGGTCGCACGTATCGTTCCGCCGTCGCCGCGCCCGCGTCCATCGAGGATGGAGGCACCCTCATCCACGCGCAGATCGAGGGCCGCTCGTTCGTGGAGCTCCGGGTCCCGGACGGGCCGCCGGTCTGGCTCGCGATCGATCTCGACGAAGACAGCGCGGACGAGGAGCTGCGAGGCCTGACCGACGCGGCCGAGAGGATGGTGCGCCGCGTCTCGTGGCGCGGGGCGCGCGTCTTGCTGAAGGCGATCGCCGAGTCCGAGCCGACCTCGTTGGCGGACGCGCCGCGCACCTTCGCGCTCCTCCGGGCGTGGGTGGCGAAGGGGTCGAAGGCCTCCGCGGATCAGAAGCTCCGGACACTCCTGGGAGAGGTCCCCGCGTGGCGCACCGTGCAAGGCGGGCGAACGTCGCTCGCGGACGCGGCGGGGGGGAGCGGCGATCTCCGCGTCGGGGCCTGGGACGGCCACTGGCTCGAGCCGGACGAAGGGGAGCGGCGGAGCGCCCTCGACGCCCCGGTGATCGCCTTGCCCGCGCAGGAAGAGAAGCGCGTCGCGCTGCGCGAGCTGCTCGGCGCGCTCTGGGGAAAGGGGAGCACACGAGACGTGGGCGGGGCGCTCGCGAAGCTCCAGTCGAAGCGGCGGGTGGCGCGTGGGATCGAGCGCCGGCCTGCGGTCATCGCGCCGCCCGACCCGCGCTTCTGCGTCCCGCTCGAGGTGTTGCTCGCGAATGTCACCGATCCTCGCGCCGAGGTCATCGGCGTGGGCGAGGTGGCCCTGGTGCGGGAGGCTCCGAGCCGCCTGCTGCTCTTCGATCGCGGCGAGCACACCCGGTCCATCGAGGCCAACGTGATCCCCAGCGTCGTCGTGGCGATGACCTCTCCGCTCGTCGACGAGGCGGGCATGGCGTCCCTCCAGACGACCGCGCGCAACCAGCTCATGGACGCCCTGAAGCTCATCGTCAGTCACGTGATCCGTCACGTGGTGGACGAGGTCCCGCGCGATCAGCTGCCGCCGTGGGTGCGCGAGGCGCTGCGCGACAGCTGCCTCGCCGGGGACGGGCTGCACTACGAGCGGCTGAACGACGTGCCGCTCTTCCTCACCACGAGCGAGCGATGGGTGACCCCGGACGAGCTGAAGGAGCAGGCCGCGCGCTTCGGCGAGGTCTGGTTCACCCCGTACCCGATCCGCGCCGAGCCGCTCGAGCCGGGTCGCGTCGTGCTCCAGATCACGTCGGCCGAGGCGGCGCGACTGGAGAGCTTCGTGCCTGTCGTGGACGGCACCGAGGAGCTCCAGCTCGACGCCGTCGCACGCGAGAACCAGGCCCGGCCGCGGCTCGAGTCGCTGGAGCTCACCGAGGCGGAGGCGCTCGGCGCGGCGGTCATCGAGCGCGTGGAGGGCTTCGGCGCCGCGCACGGCCTCGTCGCGGTGCTCCGCCCCGGCTTCGAGCACCTGCGCGGGCTGCACCTCTCTCGCGCGATGCTGCCGATGGGGACCCACGCGGACGGGACGGGCTGGCCCTGGCTCGCCCGCATCGATCACCCCGAGCTCGAGGTCAACCGGACCCACGACGGTCCGAGCGAGAGCGGCGTCCAGCTCGCGCTGCTCCGAGGTCACCTTCGCGAGCGCGTGGACGCGGCGCTGGCGCAGCTCATCGCGGAGCCGCAAGGTGTATTGCTGTCTCTTCGTGTCCACGCGGGCCTCCTGCCCTCGCTCGGGCTCGAGGGCTTCCCTGCCGTCGAGGGCGTGCTCTGGCTCGAGGAGAGCGAGCCGGGGTCGGCGCCGGCGACGACGATCACGCTGCGCGACGGCCGCGGCGAGCGCACCCTGTTCGCGGAGGAC
>SHBB01000210.1 GCA_004213565.1 Sandaracinaceae bacterium | reverse complement strand
TGAACGCGAGCGCGCTCGGCGAAGAGCTCGGTCGGCCCGCGCCCGTCTCCCGCGGCTGGGCGCACGCGCCACGCTGGGACCTCGTCATCGGCGAGCACACCCTGGCCACCGAGCCGTGGCGTCGCCGCGCCGCGGACATGGTGGAGCTGGGGCTCTGGCACGCCGCGCTCGCGTGGGCGCATCTCCTCGGCGTCTCGCACCTCGTGCGGCGCGTCGCGCGTATGCGCCTCGACGTCGTCCCGGAGGGCGGCGGAGCGCTGCGGGTCGTCGCGCAGGTCCGACCTCGGAGCGGCGGGCGGGCCCTCGCCGACGCGTGGCTGTATCTCCCGGACGGACGCTGCGTGGGCGTCGTCGAGGGCATCGAGGGCGTCGCCGTGGGAGCGCCCGCCCTCGACGTGCGCCGCGGGGGCGAGTCGGTGGCCCGCTGGCAACACCTCTCGCGCCGGTTGAGCGGCACGATCCTGCCTGGCGAGGACGTCGGATGGTAGCGCGCGTCATCGGGTGGTCCGCGTGGCTGCCAGGCGCGCGCGGGGAGCAGGCGCTCCGCGAGCGGCTCCGATCGGGCGAGCCCAGCTTCGAGCGGCTGCCGGAGCTGCGCTGGAGCTGGGAGGTGTTCGAGCCCGAGATGCCGCCCGGTCACGCCCGCTGCGAGCGGGGCGCGACCCTCGGCGAGCCCGAGGTCGACTGGCGCTCCCTCAAGCTGCCGCCGCTCTCGGTGGCGCGCATGCACGCGATGGAGAAGGTGGCGCTCGAGGTCATGGCGAGCGCGCTCCGCGACGCGGGCGTCGAGCCTCGCAGCCCGATGGGGGAGCGCGTTCGCGTGTACCTCGCGGCCACCACGCTCGGCCCGGATCCCCGCACCGACCACGGCCGGCGCATCCGGCGGCACGAGCTGGCTCGCCCCGTCGCCGAGGCGCTGCGGGCCCACGCGCCCGAGCGCGCCGAGGAGGTCAGCGACTACGTCGACAGCCTCTTCAACCTCCTGGCGCCCCCCGTCGAGCCGGACAGCATGATGAGCTCGGCGAGCATCCTCGCCGGCCGCATCTGCAACCTCTGGGACCTTCGCGGCGGCCACGTCGCCATCGACGGCTCGACCGCCTCCTCGCTCGCCGCGATCGAGGCGGCGATGGAAGACCTCGCGGACGGGGCTTGCGACGTGGCCCTGGTCGCCGCGGTCTCTCCCATGCTCACCCCCTCGGGCATGCTCGCCCTGGCGCATCGCGGCTTGCTGGGCGCGGACTCGCCGCGGCCCTTCGCCGCCGACTCCCAGGGCGCGCTCCTCGGCGAAGGCGCGGTGGCCCTGGTCCTGGACCGAGGCGCGGTGGAGCGGGGCGCGGTCCCCGACGCGCGGACCCGCGGATGGATCGAGGCCGTCGCCGGCGCGACGCTGCCCCGCCGTGGGCGTCGACGCCTGCGCGACGCCGTCGCCCACGCCTGCTCCGCCGCCTTCGAGCTCGCTGGCGTCCCGGCCGAGGAGGCCGCCTTCGTCGCCTCCCGCGCCTCGGGCATGGCGAGCGTCGAGCGCGACGAGGGCGCCGCCCTCGCCGACGTCTTCGGGAGCGCGGCCCGCGAAGGAGGCCTCCCGCTGGCGTGTCACGCGGCGATCTTCGGGCACCTCGGCCCCGCCTCCGGTCTCGCCGCGACCCTCGACGCGCTGATGGCGCTCGAGGCGGGGAGCCTGCAGGCGCCGCCGCTCTCGGCTTCACCGCTGGGGGGCGCCGCGCGCGAGGACCTGCCGCCCGGGCTCCGCGTCGGCGCCACCGACCTGGCGCTGCCCCCCGACGCGCGCGCGGGCGTCAGCGACGCCGGGCTGGCCGGCCGCGCGTACCACGCCGTCGTCTCCGCGCCCGGCGCGCATCCGTCTCCGTCGCAGCCGCCGCCCAGCACAGGACCGCGGATCGAGGCCGCCGACCGGCCCGAGCCGCTCGCGATCACCGGCCTCGGGCTCGTCGCGCCGGGGGCCGACGACGTCGACGCGTTCTGGCAGAACGTGCTCCAGCGCGTCGAGTCCATCGGCGATCTTCCGGCGAGCCGCTGGGACGTCGACTCCTTCATCGGCGCCTCGGAGGAGCTCGGCGCGATCCTCAAGACCCGCCTCGCCGCGCCGGTGAAGCTGCCCGATCCCGATCCCGCGCGCTTCCGCCTGTCGCCCGCGGCCCTCGGTGAGGTCGACCCCGCGGTGCTCCTCTCGATGGTGTCCGCGGAGCAGGCGATCGAGGACGCGGGGGGCGTGGAGGGCTGGAGCCGGAGCCGCGTCGCCGTGACGGCGGGGCAGCTCTCGCTCCGCTGGGCGGAGGCGGAGCTCGAGAAGCGCGCGCTGTTCGCCGGTCACGTCGCGCTCGTCGCCCAGGCCATGCGTGAGTCCGAGTTCGACGACGCGCAGGTCCAGGCGGTGGTCGGCGCGGCGCGCGCGGCGTTCTCCGGCCCGCGCTACGGGGGCCACGCGCTGGGCGCGCGCACGAGCCTGGAGTGCGCCGCGCACGTGGCCCGCTTCTGGGGGCTGACCGGACCCGTGCTCTCGGTGGACGCGGCGTGCGCCTCGTCGATGGCCGCGATCGAGCGGAGCGCGCGGAAGCTCGCGCGGCGCGAGGTCGACGCGGCGGTCGCCATCGGCGTCGCCTTCAACCTGCTCCCCGAGTACTACATCGTGCTCAGCATCCTCGGCGCGCTCTCGCCGCGCGGCGCCCCGCCGTTCCACCTCGGCGCGGACGGCTTCGTGCCCGGGGAGGGGGCGGCCGCCGTGGTGCTCGAGCGGCTGAGCGACGCCCAGGCGCGCGGCGCGCGGGTGCACGCGGTGATCCGCGGCATCGGCGTGTCCAGCGACGGCGCGGGGTTGAGCATCTTCGCGCCCAACAGCGAGGGCGAGCAGCGCGCGATCCGACGCGCGCTCGCGCTCGGCGGCTGGAGCCCGCGGGAGGTGGACCTCGTGGAGGCGCACGGGACGGGGACGCGGCTCGGCGACGAGACCGAGATCCACTCCTACGCCGCGACCTACGGCGACCGCGATCCCACGACGCCGCTGACCGTCGGGACGGTGAAGTCGCAGGTGGGGCACCTGAGCTCGGCCGCGGGCATGGTCGGCATCGTCAAGACGGCGCTCGCGGTGCGTGAAGGCGTCCTGCCGCCCACGCTGGGCGAGGATCCGAGCCCCGAGCTGATGGCCGGGCCGCTGCGTCTGCCGGCGCACGCGCGCGGATGGGTGATGCCGGAGGGCAAGATGCGCCGCGCCGGCGTGAGCGCCTTCGGGCTGGGCGGCATCAACTACCACGTGCTGCTCGAGGAGGCGCCGACGCCAGCCGCGGATCGGAGTGAGCGGGCGCGCGGCCTCCCGCAGGCGCGTCTGCCCGCGCGCGACCCGCTCGCGGATCGCTTCGAGGTCGAGCTGACCTCGGTCTCGCTGGGCGCCCGGACGCCGCGCGCGCCGGTCGCGGGTCACACCGTCTGGATCCTCCCGGACGACGGCGGGCTCTGGCGCGCGGTCGGCGCGGCCCTCGAGCAACGTCACGCGCGGGTCGTGGTGCTCGGCTCGGAGCCGGACGCCGCGTCGCCCGCCGACGGCATCGTCGACCTGTCCACCTTCGGGGTCCGCGGCCCCGAGGGGCTCCATCAGCGCGCCAGCGAGGCGACGCGTCGCGCGCTGCGCACGCTGAGGCCCGTCTACGAGCGCTTCACCCGCGCGCGCCCCGCGGGCGCCTTCTACGTCGCCGTGACCAGCCTTGGCGGCGACCTCGGCCTCGGCGGCGCAGGGGAGGGGGACCTGGCGGGCGCGGCGCTGCTCGGCCTCGCCAAGGGCCTGAAGCAGGAGCTGCCCGCGAGCCTCTGCCGCGGCGTCGACTTCGACCCCCACGAGGATCCGGAGACCGTGGCCGAGGTCGTCGTGCGAGAGCTCGAGGACGGCAACGACCAGCTCGAGGTGGCGTGGGCGGGGCGCCGGCTGGTGCCGCGGCTGCGCCGCCTGCCGCTCGGTGAGGACGCGCCGCGGCGCGCCGTCGAGCCGGACGACGTCGTGGTGGTCAGCGGCGGCGGGCGCGGCGTCGTCTTCGAGTGCGCGACCGCGCTGGCGAGGTTGGGCGCGCGCGTGGTCGTGACGGGTCGCACGCCCCTGCCGGCCGCCGACGCGCCCTTCCTGCAGCTCGACGACGAGGCCTTCGAGGCCTTCGGGCGCGAGCACATGCTGGCGCGACGGCGGGAGGATCCGAGCGCGTCCCCCCGACGGCTGCGCGCCGAGATCGCGGCGCTGGAGAAGCAGCGCGAGCTGCATGAGAACTTGCAGCGCGCCGTCGCCGACGACCTGCCGCTCGAGTACGCGGAGTGCGACGTGACCGACCGGGGCGCCGTCGACGCGCTCCTCGCGGACGTGCGCGCGCGGCTCGGGCCGATCACGGGTCTGGCGCATGGCGCGATGGTGCAGTGGTCGACGCTCGCGTCGCGGAAGGAGCCGGCGAAGGTCGACGCGACGCTCGCGGTGAAGGGCGCGGCGCTCGCGAACCTGCTCGACGCCACCCGCGAGGACCCGCTGAAGATCGTGCTCGGCTTCGGCTCGGGCGCCGGTCGCTTCGGCAACCGCGGTCAGGCCGACTACTGCGCGGCCAACGCGCTGATGGCGGCGATGATCGCGTCGGCCGGGCGCGTCGATCGATGCGGCGCCCGCTTCGTCACCGTCGACTGGACGGCGTGGGACTCGGTCGGCGCCGCGGTCGAGGATCCCGACCTGAAGGAGCTGCTGCGCTCGACGGGCATCACCTCGATCAGCGTCGAAGAGGGCCTGTACTGGTTCCTGCGTGAGTGGACGGCCGGGGCGAGCTCGGAGGTCGTGGTGTTCGAGGAGCGCATGCTGCACGACTGGCCGTTCCTGGGCCGTCAGGCCGAGCACGACGAGAGCGGCGCGCTGGAGGTCGACGACCTCGGGCGCCCCTTCGTGGAGGGCGCCTGGCCCCTCGTCGATCAGGTGCTGGAGCGGGAGCCGGGACGGGTCGTGATCGAGCGCCGGCTGGAGGCCGAGCGGGACGCCTTCATCGAGCAGCACCGCTTGCATGGTGTGCCCATCCTCCCCGCGACCTTCGGGTGCGAGCTGCTCGCCGAGGTGGCCGCGCTCTGCGTGCCCGGCATGGAGGTCGAGGCGGCCTACGACGTCCGCATCCAGACCCCCGCCAAGCTCTTCCGAGAGCGCCCGCTGGTGCTCCGCGCCCGCGCCGTGGTCGAGGCGGACGGGGCACAGGACGCGCTCGTCCGCAGCGAGTCTCGCTCGCGGCTGACGCTCCACGGTCGGCACCTCGAGGAGCGCGTGCACCACGCGGCGCGCTTCCGGCTGCGTCTGCGCGGGAGCGCGGTAGTCGAGCCGCGCGTGATCGAGGAGCTCGAGGGCACGGCGAAGGCCCGCTCCTTCTTCCACATGGCGCGCGCGCCGGTGACGTTGGGCCCGCTCTACTCGCGGGGGGAGTGGATCCAGGTGCGCGACCGGGTGATCGTCGGGCGGATCCGCGCCCCGCGGCAGCGCGACGTGAGCGACCGGACCAGCTTCCCGCTCTTCCAGGTCGACCCGCTGATGATGGACACCGCCTTCCAGATCGCGGCCAACTGGGACGGCCTCGGGCAGGGCTGCGTGTCCATCCCGTACGGGCTCGAGCGGCTCCGGATGGGGCGGCCGCGCCGGCGCGGGGAGGGCGCGCGGGTCCGCGCCGAGGTCACCCGCGTCGACGATCCCGACGTCTACTACGACATCGACGTGGCCTCGGACGACGGCGAGCTGCTGATGGAGATCCGCGGCCTTCACCTGCGACGCATCACCGAGGGCGAGTGACCCCCCCGCCCGAGGTGCCCGGCGTCAGCTGGGGCACCGCGCGGATCGGGGAAGAGGGAGCGCCGCCGGCCGAGCTCGACCGTCTGGGCCCGGACGCGACCGAGCGACGACGGGCGACGTTCGTGGCCGGCCGCCGCGCCGCCCATCGCGCGCTCGAGGCGCACCTGCTCGAGGCGAACACGCGGCAGACCCTGCGCGTGGACGCCGACGCGCATGGCAAGCCCACCGTGAGCCGTCCGGGCGTGGAGCTGTCGATCACGCACGCCGGCGGGTGGGCCCTCGCCGCGGCGTCCCGCGCGCCGCTCGGCGTCGACCTGGTCGAGCGCGAGCCGCTCTCCGACGCCTTCGCGGCCGAGGCCTTCGCCGCGGGCGAGCTGGCCGCGTGGAGCGCCTGGGAGCCCGACCCGGTGCTCGCGCGCTGCCTCGCCTTCGCGGGGAAGGAGGCGGCGCTCAAGTGGCTCGGAGTCGGCATGGGGCTGCCGCTGCAGAAGGTGCGCGTGCTGCCCGAGGGCCGGCACGCGACGGTCTTCCATCCGGACGGGCGCGTTCGGCTGGGGCTCGTCCGCTTCCAGCTCGCGCCGGAGCTCTGGGCGGTGCTGCTCGCGGGGGGTAGGCTGGCGCGGTGAGCTTCCCACGCCTCGCCCGCCTCGCCGCGCCGATCGCGCTCGCGATCCTCGCCGCGCTGACCCCGCCCCACGTCGGCGCCCAGCAGGACGAGGCGCAGCACGTCCTTCGCCTCGGCTCGCTGATGCCGCGCACCGCGATCGGTCGGCGCGGCATGGCGCGCTGGAACCAGATGCTCGCCGAGCGCACGGAGGGCCGCCTCCAGGTGCGCATGTACTGGGGCGGATCGATGGGCGACGAGCGCACGATGGTGCGACGCATGCGCATCGGCTCGCTCGACGCGGCGAGCCTGACGTCCACGGGGCTGTCGGTCATCTATCGCCCGGTCCTGGTGATGCAGGTCCCGGGCATCTTCTCGAGCTACGCGCAGGTCGACGCGGTGCGCCGGGAGATCGGGCCGGAGCTGGCCCGCGCGCTCGAGGGGGAGGGCTACGGGCTGCTCGGCTGGGGAGACGCCGGGCGCGTCCGGCTGTTCTCGCAGGAGCCCATCCGTCGCCCGACCGATCTGCGCCGCATGCGCCCCTGGGTGCCGCGCACGGACGCCGTCTTCCGGCAGATGCTCTCCGTGGTCGGCGCCAACGGCGTGCCGCTCGGGGTCGGCGAGGTCTTCGGGGGGCTGCGGACCGGGATGATCGACGCCGCGCCCGGCACGGCGCTAGCGGTCGCGGGCTTGCAGTGGTTCACGTCGCTCCAGTACGCCACGGCCCAGTCGGACGGCTTCCTCGTGGGCGGCATGGTCATCCGCCAGAGCTTCCTCGACCAGCTCTCGGCCGCCGATCGCGCCGCGCTCTTCGAGATCGCCGCGGCCAACCACGAGCGCTTCCTCCAGCAGACGCGCCGCGCCGACGAGCGCGCGTTCACGGCGCTGACCCGCCACGGCATCCAGCCGGTCGACGTCGAGCCGCACCGCGCCGAATGGCAATCGGTGGCGGACCAGACCCGACAGCGCCTGGCCGGTCGCGTCTTCCCCCGCGAGCTCCTCCGCCGCGTCGAGGCGATCGCAGAACGCGCGCGTTGAGAGTCGCGTCACCAGGCGCGGGCCTGGTATGCTCGCAGACCGGGAATGGCGCAGTTGGCTGACCGATACGCGCTCGAGAACGTCCTGCGGGACGACGGCGCCGGCACCGTGCACGAGGGCTCGGACAAGAAGTCTGGAGACCGGGTGCTCGTGAGCCGCGCGACGAGCGACTCGCTCAGCGAGGCGAGAGAGCGCCTCGAGGCCCTGGTGGAGGCGCGCGTCGTGCAGCGCGCGTCGAGCCCCGCCCTGGCCCGTCTCCGGGGCGGCGGGCACGACGAGTCGACGGGCGACGTCTACCTCGTCCAGGCGCTGGTCGAAGGCGAGAGCCTCGACGCGCGGCTCGCCGCCGAGCCCGCCCTCACGGTCGAGCAGGCCATCCGACTCGTTGCCGAGCTGCTCGGCGGTCTCGGCGCGCTGCATCGGCATGGGCTGAGCCACGGCGACGTCTGCCCGCACAACGTGATCGTGCTCGAGCGGCTCGGCGGCGTCACGCCCAGGCTGATCCACCTCGCCGTCAACGCCGCCCCGTTTCGCGCGGCGCGCGCGGCGTGGGCAGACGAGCTGGAGCTGGCCAGCCTCGCCTACGCCTCCCCCGAGCAGGCGAGCCGCGAGGAGCTCGCGAGCCCCTCCTCGGACGTCTACTCCGCCGCGTCCGTGCTGTACGCGATGCTCTCCGGCCGCGCGCCCTTCGCTGGGCACGACGAGCGGAGCCTCCGTCGCGAGGTCGCGGCCGGGGACGTCGAGTCTCTCGGCGCGCACGCGCCCTTCGCCGGCTCCGAGCTGGCGAGCGTGCTCGATCGCGCGCTCCACCCCGATCGCTCGGCGCGCTTCGCCAAGGCCGACGAGCTGCAGCAGACGCTGCGCAAGACCCTGCTCACCCTCGGAGAGCTGAGGACCCACCCCTTGCCGGTGGGGGCGCGCTTCCAGCCGGCGCCCGCAGAGGGTTCGTCGGACCCCGTGGAGGCGCCGAGCGAGCAAGATGACGAGGGCTTCTTCTCGGCCGAGGACTGGGCGGGCGTCGCGCCGGACTCGATCGTGCCGCCGCCGCGTGAGGTGAAGCCGCCCGCTGTCCCCGTCACCCCCGAACCCGCGCCGGAGGTCGAGGAGGACGCGCCTGCCCTCGAGCTCGACGACGAGGGGGCCGAGCCCGCCGCCCCCGCGCGCCGCCTCTACGCGCCGGTGGATCCGGCCGAGTTCGGACTCGACGACGACGACGAGGAAGAAGAAGAGGAGAGCACCCGCGTGGGGGTGGTGAGCGAGGCGCTGCTGCAGACGATGCGCGACCTCGACGACCCGGAGCCGGGCGCGGTCGACGACGACGACGACGAAGAGGAAGAGCAGGACGAGCCCACGCGCGCGCGGGTGGTGCAGCCGGAGATGCTCGAGCTGCTGGAGCGCGAGGACGGCGTGGGCGCGGCGGCGGCGGGCGAGCCGGCAGACGCCCGCGCGCCCGAAGACAGTGCCTCCGAAGACAGCGTCGTCGGCAGCGACGCGGCCTCGGACGCAGAGGCGCGCGCGCCGCTCGCCACCTCGCTCCCGCCGCCCCAGCCGGTCGGCTCGCTGCCGCCCCCATCCTTCGACGATGCCCCGGCCCCCGAGTCACTTCGTCCTTCCGCGCCAGCCCGCGCGCGCTCGGCGCTGTGGGTCGCCGTGATCCTCGCGCTCGCCGTGCTCGCCGCCGTCGCGTGGCTTCTCTGGTTCGCCCCGCGCGCGTGACGCGAGCCCTCGCTCCTCGGCGCCCGGGCCGACGAGCCGCGCGGAGACCCGTTCAGCGCAGGCCGTAGCGATTCATCTTGTTGTAGAAGGTGCCCCGCGCGATCCCGAGCGCGCGCGCCGCCTGCGCGATGTTGCCGTCGCAGGCCGACAGGGCGCGTTGCAAGGCTCGCTTCTCGAGGTCCGCGAGCGGCAGGATGTCGTCGCCGCCCGCTTCGGGATCGGGGGCCGGCGCCGAGGAGCCGCGCGCGCGGCCGAGCAGAGTCGGCATCTTGGTGATTCGGGTCGCGTCGCTCGGCAGGAGGCTGGCGACGCCCTCGACGAGGTTCGCCAGCTCGCGCACGTTGCCGGGCCACGCGTACTGCTCGAGGCGCTCCATCACGCGTGGCTCGACCGTCAGGGGCGCGCGGCCGTTGCGCGACGCCCAGCGCGCCAGGTGGTGGTCGATCAGCAGGCGCACGTCGCTGGCGCGCTCGCGGAGCGCGGGCAAGCGCAGGTGCACGACGCGGAGTCGGTAGAAGAGGTCGAGCCGGAACGTACCCTGGCGGATCGCCTCCTCGAGATCGCGGTGCGTCGTGGCCACCACGCGCGCGCGGACCGGGATGGCCCGCGTACCGCCCAGGCGCGTGACCGTTCGCTCCTGGAGCACGCGCAGCAGCTTGGCTTGCATCTCGTAGGGCATGTCGCCGATCTCGTCGAGGAGCAGCGTGCCCTGGTCTGCGAGCTCGAAGCGGCCGGCGTGACCTCGCGCGCGCGCGCCCGTGAAGGCGCCTCGCTCGTAGCCGAACAGCTCGCTCTCGAGCAGCTCGCGCGGGATGGCCGCGACGTTGACCCCTACGAAGGGGTGGTTGGCGCGCGGAGAGGCGTTGTGGATCGCCTGCGCGAGCAGCTCCTTGCCCGTCCCGCTCTCGCCCGTGATCAGGACTGGCACGTCCACCGCCGCGACGCGCCGCGCGTCGGCGACCGCGTCGAGGAACGCGGGGTGACGCCCGACGAGATCGTCGAAGGTGAAGCGCGCGGCCGACCCGACCAGCTCGAGCGCTCGCTGGCGCGCCTTGCCCAGCTCCTGGAGCGTCGCGACCACGCCGCCCGCGTAGCGGCGCGCGCGGACCAGCACGTCGACGTGGGGGAGGGCGACGGTCTCGTCTTCGACCGCGCGCTCCACCGCCTCGGCCAGCGCCCCGAGCCCGCGGAGCTCCCGCAGCCGCTGGCCCTGGATGTCGTCCTGCGACAAGCCGACGAGGCTCGCGGCGGCGCCGTTCGCGGCCTGCACGACGCCTCGCGCGTCGAGGGTCAGGATGCCCTCGCGGATGGCCTCCAGCGTGGCCGCGTCGCGCGCCGCCGCCTCCTCGACCGCGCGCGCGGAGCGAGCCCGCTCGTAGGCCGCGCTCGCGGCCGAGCCGAGCACGCTCAGGCGCTCCGCGCTGCCCTGCGGATGCGCCGCGCGCGACGCGCTCCGGAGGAGGACCACCACCCGATCCCCCTCCGCGAAGCGAATCGGGATCAGCGCGAGCTTGCGCTCCTCCGTGCCGACGATGCGGGCCGCGCCCACGCGCAGGGCGTCTCGCAGCGCGGGCTCGATGCCCCTCGCGCCGGGCGCGCGCTCGGACGTGCGTGTCAGCGTCTCGAACCCCGCCTCGCCCGCGCGCAGCAGGCTGGCCGTCGCCCCACCCAGCCTCAACGCGAGCCGCGGCAGCTCGCCGTCGAGCTGCTCCACGGTGGAGAGCAGGAAGAGCGCGCGCACCACCTCGACGAGCTGTCCCGTGCGCTCCTTGTCCACGAGGGCGGCCTCGAGCGAGCCGATGAGCTGCTCCTGGCGGTCCCGGGTCTCCTCGAGCGCGTCGACGAGCTCCCGCTCGACCTCGCTCGGATCGGCCCCGTCCGCGCGCTGCTCCGCCGCCGCCCGCGACAGGTCGAGCGCCCTGGACGAGCCGGCCCTCACCCCCTCGAGGCAGCGCTCGAGGTCCTCGTCGACCAGCCGATCGATCGCGCGTCGGCCGAAGCGACGGAAGGCGCGACGGAGCCGCTCCTGGTCGAAGCGCGTTCCGGAGGATTGCAACAGAGGATGCGCCCGTGCGAGCCACTGCGCGGCGCGCGCTCCCCCCTCGGGCGTGGAGGCCTCGACCTCCGCCATCGCGAGGTAGGCGCGTCCGAGCTCGTCGGGCGCGCCCAGCTGCACGAGGCGCCAGACGCCCGCGCTCAGCTCGTGCCGCGCGGCCGTGGCGTCGGGCGGATCGCCAGCCAGCAGCGCCTCGGCGCGGAGACGTCGCACGCGCGCGCCGAGCAGCCCGGCCTCGCTCGCCCCCTCGAGCGCGGCGAGCGCGCGCGCCGCCTCGCCGCGTCGTCGATGGATCCATGCGCGGACCGCCCGGGCGTAGGGATGATCGTCGGCGATGGGCGCCAGGCGCTCGAGGGCCTGGTCGACCCGGTCGGTGAGCGCCAGCGCCTCCGCCGCGAGCGCGTCCGCCATCGCATCTCCCGCCCTTCGCTCCGCAGCCACGAGGCCGCGCATCGGGTCGCCCGCCCAGAGCGCGACGAGGGCCGCGGCGACGGGCGTCGTGCTGTCTCTCTCCCTGGAAGCGCTCTCGCTCGAGGCGCTGTGCATCGCGGCCGCGGCCTCCTGTCGCCGGCAGAGGAGCGCCGCGAGGATGGCCACTCCGATCATGTCGCCTCTCTCACGGGCCGCGTCGAGCCGCTGCGGCAGCGGTGACGGGTCGGTGAGGAGGTCGAGGATCACGCGGCGCCTTCCGGCTCCGGCAGGGGCGCCGTGATGCGAACGCGGTTGCCCGACGGATCACGCGCCCGATACTCGAACGCGCCCTCGGGCGAGAGCGTCGGGCCTGGCAGCGTGGGCTCGTCGCGCTCGTCGCGCTTCCAGACGCGGTCGAGCACGTCGAGGCTGACGCGCAGCGTGAGGCGAGGCTTGCCGTCGTCGGGCTCGAGCGCGTCGGTCTTCTCCAGCACGAGCTGAAGCCCCGGCCGCTCCATGACCACCTCTGCGTCGTCGGCCGCCACCACCACGAAGCCGAGCTGCTCGTAGAACGGCGCCGCTCCGCGCGGGTCGAGGACGGGGAGGAGGCACAGCTCCACGGAGCGACGGTGGAGAGTCATGTCTCCCCATTGAACACCAATCCGTGCGGATCTTGAACTGGCGCCCCGAACGCGCGAAGGGAGCGTGTCCCCGCTCGAGGACCGCAGACGGCGCGTCCACGAGCTCGAATCTGCGAGCGTGGGCGTTGGATGCCCAGCGCGAGCGACCCGGAAGCGGACGCGGTCTCGGATGCGGATGCGGCAGCGGACTCGGACGCGCACGCGGTCTCGGATGCGGGCCAGCGCGTAGCGCGCGCCTGCGGGTCGTAGGGCTGGGCGGCTCTCGGATGCGGTCTCGGATGCTGACTCGGACTCGGACTGGGACTCGGATGCGATAGCGGTAGCGGTAGCGGTAGCGGTAGCGAAAGCGGCAGCGGAAGCGGCAGCGGAGGCGGAGGCGGCAGCGGAGGCGGACTCGGCAGCGGACTCGGACTCGGCAGCGGACTCGGACTCGGAGGCGGAAGCGGCAGCGGAGGCGGACTCGGCAGCGGACTCGGACTCGGACTCGGACTCGGACTCGGACTCGGACTCGGACTCGGACGCGGAAGCGGAAGCGGGTGCGGGTGCGGGTGCGCGTGCGGAAGCGGAAGCGGGTGCGGGTGCGGGTGCGGGTGCGCGTGCGGAAGCGGAAGCGGGTGCGGAAGCGGGTGCGGAAGTGGGTGCGGAAGCGGGTGGTGGTTTGCAACTCAGGTAGACGGTCGCCCACGCGGTCCCGGATGCGGTAGCGGCAGCGGGTGGTGGCTCGCAATCCAGGTAGACCACCGCAGACGCTGCGATCGTGGGCGGGCGCTTCGTGCCCGACCCCCGCGACCGTCAGCTCATCGAGCCGCGCCCATCCGGCGCAGTGTCTCAGTCCCTGGGCGGCCCCAGCGCCAGCAGCCGCTCCCGGGCCTGGCTCGCCAACCGCTCCGGCAGGCCCAGCGCGATCGCGCGCGCGAACGCGGCCCGCGCGCGCGACGGACGGTTCAGCTGGTCCATCTCGAGCCGCCCGAGCGTGTAGGCGGCGATGGCGGCGCGCGGGTCGTCACGGCGCAAGCTGATCTGCCGGTAGAGCCGCGCCGCGCCGCGCGCGTCCCCGCGCGCCCGGGCCGCGTCGGCCTCGGCCATCATCGCCGAGACGCTGGTCGTGTCGGGGGCCACCGGGGCGGGCGGCGCCGCGCGAGAGGGGCGGGGGCGGCGCCGGAGGGGGCTCGCCTCTGCCACCGCCACCGCGTCCGCTTCCGCCACCGCGTCCGCTTCCGCCACCGCGTCCGCTTCCGCCACCGCGTCCGCTTCCGCCACCGCGTCCGCTTCCGTCACCGCGTCCGCTTCCGCTGCCGAGTGCGCCGCCGTTGCTATCGGGCGAGGAGAGCCGGTCGCCTCACCCGTGGGCGGGTCCTCGCGGCTCGCCACGGGCTCGGCGGCGACCTCGATGCTGCGGCCCGCGGTGAGGCGGGCGACCCGCTCGGGGACGCGCTCGCCGCGCACGAGGACCACGCCGCGCTCGACCTCGACGCGGAGCGACGCGTCGTCGCGCGCGACGCTGAAGACCGTGCCGACCACCTCCACCGTGG
Organism: Sandaracinaceae bacterium; assembly: GCA_004213565.1. Taxonomy (GTDB): domain Bacteria; phylum Myxococcota_A; class Polyangia; order Polyangiales; family Sandaracinaceae; genus JAVJQK01. Next base: position 387 of record SHBB01000210.1, on the reverse strand, counting down.
CCAGCCCGCCCTCGACGACCCAGCGACGCGGGCCGCCGGGCGTGACGGAGAAGCGGGCGCGGCCGCGGGCGAGGAGCACGCCGAAGCGGTCGCCGTCGTTCTCGACCGTCTCGAGTCGCGCCCCCGCCTCGAGTCGGATCTCGGAGCCGTCGTCGAACGAGAGGGTGCGCGAGGCGGCGCTGGCCTCGACGACGGAGGGCGCCTCGCCCGACGCGAGCGCGAGCGGCCCGGGCGTCGGCCACAGCCAGAGCGCCCCCGCGGCGGCCAGGGCGCTCGCCGCGAGCAGCCCGACGACGAGCGGGCCTCGCCCGCGCGGGCGCTCCCGCCGGTCGCGAATGTTCGACCACATGCGCGAGATCCGGACCTCGTCCGCGGTCTCGTCCAGGT